>JAHEXX010000014.1 GCA_023251895.1 bacterium | reverse complement strand
GGCCGGACCGGCAGAGCCGTGGACCGGCTTGCGCGGCGATTGCAGGAGGGCTCGGCGTGAACGCGATCGAGAGCCCTTCTTTGAACGGCGTGCGGCGGAAGCTGCACGATCGGCTGCTCCGGCGTGTGGATGTGCGCGGGCTGGAGCGAGTGCCGCGGGCGGAGCGGCGGTTGCGGGTGCGCGAGGAGGCCTTGGCGATCCTGCGCGAAGAGGGGCACATCCTTCCCCAGAGCGCGCTGGCGCGCGTGGTGAACGAGGTTTCCGACGAGGTCGTCGGCCTGGGTCCCGTCGAGTTCCTGCTCCGGGACCCCGACGTCACCGAGGTCATGGTGAACGGCGCCGACGACGTGTACGTGGAGCGGAGGGGGCGGCTCGAAAGGGTGCCGGACGGTCTGTTTGAGGGGGAGGAGGCTGTCCTGCACGTGATCGAGAGGATCGTTGCGCCGCTTGGCCTTCGGGTCGACGAGTCATCGCCGTGGGCGGATGCGCGACTTCCGAACGGCTCGCGTGTGCACGCGATCATCCCGCCCCTTTCGCTCCGCGGTCCCGTGTTGAACATCCGCAAGTTCGCCCTGGTGCCTTTCACGCCGTCGGACCTGCTCGAGGTGGGCACGCTCGGGCCGAGGATGCTGACGTTCCTGACGGCCTGCGTGCGGGGCCGGGCGAACATCATGGTGAGCGGCGGAACCTCCTCCGGCAAGACGACGTTGCTCGGTGTGCTGTCGTCCTTCATCCCCGACGACGAGCGGTTGATCACGATCGAGGACGCGGCGGAGCTTCGCCTCGGCAAGCCCCACGTGATCGGGCTGGAGGCCCGACCTGCCAACGTGGAGGGCAGGGGCGAGGTCACGGTTCGCGACTTGGTGCGGAACGCGCTGCGGATGCGGCCGGACCGGATCATCGTAGGCGAGGTCCGTGGCGGTGAGGCCCTGGACATGCTCCAAGCCATGAACACGGGCCACGACGGTTCGCTGTCGACGGCGCACGCGAACTCGGCCCGGCACCTGCTGTGGCGTCTGGAGACGATGGCCCTGATGTCCGACGTGGAGCTGCCGGTCGCCCACGTCCGCGATCAGGTTGCCTCGGCGATCGACGTGATCGTGCACATGGCCCGGCTCCGCGACGGCCGCCGCGTGGTGTTCCAGGTGGCCACGGTCGAGGGCGTTCGGGATGGCGATCCGGTGGTCACCGAGGTCTTCGCGTTCCGGCTCCGAGAGGGGCTTCGAGGCGCGTTCGTCGCGACCGGCGCTGCCCCGCCACTCGCGCGAGTGTTGGCCGAGCGAGGCGAGTCGTTGCCGGCGGAGTTGTTCGCTCCCGGATCGGACTTCGCCTCGCCCGATGGGGGCGAGGCCGCGTGATCGAGGCCTCCCTGGCCGCGGGGCTCTCCGCGGCGGCGGCGCTGTTCGGCGGCGCCGCCGCGCGGATGGAGCGGCACGAGGGGGTGGTGTCCTCGCTCGCCCCCGCGCCGGCCGCGGCGCTGCCGGCCTCGAGGAAGTTGCGCCGGATAGCCCCTTGGCTCGCGCGCCTGCTCATCGGCGTGGCCGGCGCCGCGCTCGGGATGGCGTTGGCCGGTCCGCCGGGGTTCGTTGCCGGGGCGGCGGTCGGGTTCGTCGTGCCGACGCTGCGCGCGAGAAGGGCGATGGCGCGGCGCGATCAACGCATGGAGGAGCAACTGGTCGATGCCGTGCGGGCGGTCGCCGCGGGCCTGCGGGCCGGACGGTCGCTGACGCAGGCTTTGGGATTCGCTGCGGAGGAAGCCGAGGCCCCGCTTTCCACCGTCTGGCAGGACGTGGTGGATCGGACCCGCTTCGGCGTTCCCCTCGACGAGGCGCTCGAGGGGTGGGTCGCGGGAGAGCCGACCCGAGACGCGCTGCTGGTGGTCTCGGTGCTCCGGCTCCACCGGAGAACCGGGGGTGACCTCCCGACTGTGCTGGATCGGTTGGCCCGCACGCTGCAGGAGCGCCGGGCGGCCGCCACAGACGTCCGCTCGCTCACCGCCCAGGCCAGGCTGTCGGGCGCGATCCTCGGTCTCCTGCCGATCGGGTTCTTCCTGTTCCTGTCGGCCACGTCGAGAAAGGAAATCGTGGCCGCGTATCACTCCACCACGGGGATGGCGGCGATCGGCATCGGGCTCGCGATGCAGGGGGCGGCGTTCCTGTGGATCCGGCGGCTGCTGCGGGTGTCGCCGTGACCTCGCCTGTGTCGGCGGCCGTCCTGGCCGCGTCCGCGGCAGCTCTGGCGGCCGGGGCGGTGTTCCTCAGGCGGGATCGGGTCCTCGTCCGGCGAGTGGACGGTCTGGCCCAGGTCACGGTCGGGCCGGCGCCGGATCCCGTGTGGCGGCTGTGTGCCCGTGTCGGCGCGTTCCCCGTCGTCCGTGGGCTCGGTATGTCACCGCGACTCGAGCAACTATTGGAACTTGCGGGGTGGGCAGGCGCGGCCGACGTCGTGGCGGGAGGCAAGGCCGTGCTCGCCGCGAGCCTATTCCTCGTGGCGCTGCTCGGGCCCGTGCCGCTGATCGCTCCAGTGCTCGCCTTCGCCGGGTTCCGGTTCCCCGACATCGTGGTGGCCAGGGCGGCGCGGCGGCGGCTGGTTTCGGCCGACGTCGAGCTACCGCAGTTCCTCGATGTGCTGGCCGCGGCGTCCTTGGCCGGGCTGTCGGGGCCGCTGGCGCTTCGCCGCGCGACCGAAGCGATCCGCGGGCCCCTGGCCGACGAGCTGGCCAAGGTGGTCCGGGCGGTCGACCTCGGTGGGCGGTGGCGCGACGAGCTGCGCAAGTGCGCGGCCCGGCTGGGCCTTCCCGACCTGCGTCGGACCGTGGCCGCGTTGACCCGTTCCGAGAGCCTCGGTGCGTCGTTGTCGGAGGCGCTGTCCGACCTGGCCGAACAGGTGCGCGCGTCGCGCCGAGCCGCGGCAACCGAGCGGGCCCGCAAGGCGCCGGTGAAGATGCTGTTCCCGCTGGTGTTCCTGGTCCTCCCCGCGTTCCTCCTCCTTACGGTGGTGCCGGTCCTGCTCACCACCCTGCAGTCGATCCGCTGAGGAAGGAGGTGAACCTCGTGTCGCTGTGGCTGTACGTCCGGCTCCAGACGCTTCTGGCGAAGGAGGGGGGGCAGACGACGGCGGAATACGCGCTCGTGATCCTGGCCGCCGCTGCGGTGGCGGTCGTGCTGATCGCGTGGGCCCGTTCGTCGGGCAAGCTGCCCGCGTTCTTCGACAACATCATCGATCAGGTGGCGGGGAGTGCGAACTAGGAAGGACGAGCGCGGCTCGGCGACCGTCGAGTTCGCATTGGTCCTGCCGCTCCTGCTGGTCATCGCGTTGGGGCTGGTGCAGGTCGGTCTGATCGCCCGGGACCAGCTCCTGGTCGTCCAGGCTTCCCGGGCCGGGGCCCGGGAAGCGGCGGTCTCTCCCGACGAGTCGGCGGTGCGAAGCGCCGCCGGCGACGCGGCGGCCGGCATCGACGCGTCGCTGCTTCAGGTCGATGTCTCGTGGGGCGGGGGCCGCGGCGAGCCGGTCATGGTCTCGGTGGTGTATCAGGAACCGATCCGCGTACCGTTCGTGTCGTGGCTGTTCCCGCCCGCGGCGACGCTAAGGGCGTCGGCCACGATGCGGCAGGAGTTCCCGTGAGTGGCAGGCGTTCCGAACGGGGAGCGGTGTCGCTCGTCACGGCCGCGGTCGCGGGGATGGCGCTGGTCCTCGCCATGGGCGCCGCGGACGTCGCGCGGGTGCTGGTCGCCTCGGCGCGTGCGCAGACAGCGGCCGACTCCGCGGCCCTGGCCACCGCCCAGGAGTTGGCCATCCCGTCGGGGCGGGATCCCGCGGCCGTTGCGGCCGACTACGCCGGCAAGAACGGCGGTTCCTTGGTGGCCTGCCGCTGCGATCCGGGGACGTTCGAGGCGACCGTGACGGTCTCGGTGGGCGTCGGGCCGCTGGTCCTGGTCCCGGGTGAGCGCGCCGTAGAGGCGGCGGCGCGGGCGGTGGTTGGGACCTGAGGGGAAGCGCGGCCATCCGACTTCGGTCTTGGGGTGGTCCTTCGGCCTAGAACTTCGTTCGAAGGACCTATTCCCGCGCACGGTTCGGGGGAGCACGATGGGCCAATGAGCGACCCCCAGCTGCCCGACGACCCCGAGGGTGACCGGCTGTACTCCTCCAAGGTTCGCGAGACGGCTATCTTCTCGCGCTGTGTCGCGTCGATGCTGCGGACCACGCAGCTCGATCCCCAGCGGGTGCAAGTCGCCCTGCGTGCCCAGAACGATCAGGTGCTGGCGGCTCTGCGGGATGCGCTCCAGCCCGGGGCCTCCCAGGCCCAGCGGCTGCTCGCCTTGGTCGAGGTGTACATGCACGCTACGTGGGAGATGCTGTGGCAGGCCTCGCGATCGCCCGACCGGCTGGAGTTCGCCGAGGCCGAGATCAAAGCGGGGGCCGTGGCCCGAGCCCTGGACAGAGCGGCCGAGGCCTTGAAGTCCGGGGACGACGACATGGTGGTCGCCGCGATGATGGCGGCTGAGTCGGTCCTGGGCATCCACTTCACCTCGCCGTAACCGCGTCATCTGCGGGAGACTGTCCACGTGGCTCACGTGGACCTGGAGTGGCGCCCGGATGTTCAGCATCCCGTGATGGTCTGCGCGTTCGGCGGCTGGAACGACGCCGGAGAGGCCGCGACCTCGGCGGTCGATTACCTCGCGGAGCTGTGGGAAGCCCGGCGGTTCGGCGGCGTCGACCCCGAAGAGTTCTTCGACTTCCAGGTGACCCGCCCGACCGTGCACCTGGAGGACGGCCTGACCCGACGCATCGAGTGGCCGGCCTGCGACTTCCTTCATGCCGGCGTGGACGGCCGGGACATCCTGTTGCTCTCCGGCGTCGAGCCGAACATGCGGTGGAGGACCTTCGCGGGCGCCATCTGCTCCACGGCCCGGGAGCTCGGTGTGGAGCTGTTGGTGACGCTCGGTGCTTTCCTAGCCGACGTGCCTCACACGATGCCCGCGCCGGTGACGGCGGCCAGCTCCGATCCGGCCCTCGTCGCACGGCTCGAGGTGGAGCCCTCGCGATATGAGGGGCCGACCGGCATCGTGGGGGTGCTCCACGACGCGGCTCGGGAGGCCGGGATCCCCTCGGTATCGGTGTGGGCGGCCGCCCCGCACTACCTGGGGACCGGGGCCAACCCCAGGGTTGAGCTGGCGTTGCTAGGGAAGCTTCGGGATCTCCTCGCGCTTCCCATCGACACCGAGGAAGTGGAGCTCGAGGCGGACGAGTGGACCGTAGAGGTCCGCAAGGCCCTGAAACAGGATCCCAACCTGGCCGTCTATGTGCAGCGGCTCGAGGAGGCCGCGGCGGAACGAGAGGGATTCGGGGAGATCCCTAGCGGCGACGCGCTCGCCGCCGAGCTCGAGCGATTCCTGCGGGAACAACGAGGAGAGGGCTGAAGCTCCTGTCCCCACGGCCATGACCGGGGTGGCCGTGCTCGCGGTGGTGGCGGGGCTTGCCGTGATGCTCTTTGTGGTCCCAGCAGGGGCCGCGGCAATGGTGTCCCTCATGCCCGGGCTTGCCGTGATGCTGTTTGTTTCCCTCGTGCCCGGGCTTGCCGTGATGCTGCTTGTGGTGGCCCCAGCAGTTGCCGTGGCCGAAGCCCCGGCCGTCCTTGTTGCAGTGGTGTCGATGATCGTCCTTGTCCACGTGGAAGCAGTAGCCGTGGCGCTGGTCGTGGCCGTGGCCGTGGCCGTCGTCAATGTCGTGCGTGATGCAGTGTCGGTCTTGGTCATCGTGGTCCCCGCCTCCACCAGGCGGCGGCGGAGGCGGCGGTGGTGGAGGCGGAGGCGGCGGCGGTGTTGGAGGGGGTGGAGGCGGTGGAGGCGGTGGAGGCGGAGGAGGCGGAGGCGGAGGAGGCGGAGGCGGACCACCACCACCAGTGCCACCACCCGCGCCAGTGCCGCCTCCAGTGCCAGTGACAGTGTTGCCACCCGCGCCGCCGCCGCCCCCACCGGGGCTCGGGCCAGGACCCGTGGCACCACCTACGACCTCCGGGCCGAAGATGGCCCGCAACGCAAGCCGGGTTCCAGGCGATACCTGATCGAGATAGGGGGAGAGTCGCGAGGCGATCAGCCCGTCGAGCACGGCGGGGTCCACGCCGTCGGCGATCGCGGCGGCACGCTCCAGCGCCACATCCCGCGCGAGCCGGGCGATCTCGGAGGGCGGTGCGCCGGAATCCAGCGCGCCCACCAGGTCATCCAGGCGCGCGACGGCCAGGAGGAAGTGGGCGTCGGTCGACGGAGACACCTCCGGACTGGTGGGGGGCGGATTCGGGTGGCCGATGCGTTGCCCGACGGGTCCAGTGGCGAACAGGGTGAAGCCGAGCAGCAGGACGAGCGCCGCTGCGGTGGCCCCCAGCACCCGGGCCCACCGTTCGCTCCAGCGCGGTCTGGCAGGGACGGCGGTCCCCACCGTGACCCCGACCACGCCCGCCGCGACCGCCGCCGGTTTCTCCACACCGCATAGCTGCCTGATCACCGAGGCGAGGTCCTTCACGCCCACGCCCTCCTCGAGGTAAGCGTCGGCGAGCGGCTCGCCCACCGCGGCCGCGGCGGGAGATCGGGGCGTGGGGGAGAACACGACGACCTTGGTCTCGGGGGACACGTCCCTGATCCCAGCCACGGCGCTTCCGCCGTTGGTGCCCTGGATCCGCTCGTGGAGCACGACGGCGTCGGGCTTGTGGGTGGCCGCTAGTCGCAGGACGTCCTGGCCGCGGGAGGCCTCGGCGACGACTGCGAAGCCTTCCTCTTCGAGGAAGTACCGCACGAGATGCCTGCCCACGGCCGCGTCGTCGGCGACGACGACGCGCAGCGGCTCGAACGTCATCAACACCCCCAATGGTGGGTTGCCGGGGGAAGGCTGAGCAATTCTTACTGCGTGGGCTCGGATTGTCACCGTGCCGTGCGGCGGATGTTTTCATCCCCCAAATGGGGGGCTGTCCCTAGGCCGTTTTCCACAGCCGATATCGAGCCTGGAGGTGGACACTGGATACGACCCATAGGAGGAGGGAGCCGCGGGATGGGACGTACCCTGGCCAAGCCTGCCGGCGCGCCCCGGCGCGTCCAGCCCAAGGTGTTCTGCGTGGAAGGGGAATGGTCGCCCCGCCTGACCGACCAGTTCAGCGTGCTCCCGCTGCTCGTGTACCTGAAGGGTGTGGGGCAGATCGACTTCATCCACCGGCAGGTCGAAACGGTGGAGGGGCTGCTCAACGTGGTCCGGCGCTGGCCCCAGAAGCAGTACACCGCCTACTCGCTTGGGTACTTCGGGTTCCACGGCGAGCCCGGGCGGCTCCTGCTGGGTCGGCGGTCCCTCGAGCTCGAGGAGCTGGGGGAGGTCCTGCGGGGGAAGTGTGCGGGCAAGGTTCTGTACTTCGGCTCCTGCGCGCTGATGGACATCCCTACCCGGCGGATCCAGCGGTTCCGACGCCTCACCGGAGCGAGGTGCGTGGCCGGCTACCGGGAAGACGTGGACTTCTTCGAGTCTGCGGCGTTCGACATGCTGTTGCTCGAGGCCCTCACCTGGTACCGGCGGATGGACGCCGTGGACAACTGGCTCGGGTCCGAGTACGGGCAGTTGGTGCGGCGGCTGTCGTTCCGCATGTACTACGGCTGACCCGCGAGTGCGTCGAGCTCGTCGACGACGCGTCGGAGCTCGCCGAGCATCGGGCTGCGGAACCCATCGGGGCCGGCGGCCCGTGACTCGAAGGTGTTCGTGACCTCCGTCAGGTACCACAGGACGCCGCCCCGGCCGGTCGCGAACCGTCCCCAGAGTTCTTCGCCGATCTCGCGGTAGTCGCGCAGGATGCAGCGGGCGTTGTGGAGCTTGTCCGCGAGCGACACCCGCAAGGTCGGCTCGTCGGCCCCGGCCAGGTGGTCGATGTAGCGTTGCTTGCGGACCCTCCAGTCCTCCTTACCCCGGCCTTCCGGCAGGAGGGAGTCGCTGCAACCCCGCACGATGGCGGCGACACCGGGGCCGAACCGCCGCTCGATGTCGGCCAGGCGGTCCTCGCCACCGTGGTCCTCCGCGGCGTCGTGCAACAGGGCGGCGATCACCTGTGTCTGGTCCCCTCCGTCCTCCATCACCAGGGAGGCCACGGCGAGCAAATGCGAACCATACGGGATCCGCGTTCCCTTCCGGACGTCGTCCCGGTGAACGTCGAACGCGTACGCGAGCCCGTCGATGACGCCGTCGCCCAAGGCGCCGCTCACGCGGTCATCCTCGGAGCAGCGGCCGGGTCAGGCAGGTCGGCCCGCCGTCGCCCTTACGGGAGATCTCGTCGCCCCGATAGGTCCGGACGTCCACGCCCGCCGCTTCCAGCCGCCGCCGGGTCTCCGGGTTCCCCTCCAGCGCGAGCGCGACGCGGGGCCCCAGAGCCAGGACGTTCGGTCCCATCGTGGGGAACTCCTCGTCGGGAACCTCGACCAGCTTCACGCCGCGCTCGGACAGGAACTCGACCAGCCGGATCGGCAAGAGCCGCGGGTACGCCACCGCTAGGTCCCGGTCGAGGGGACTGATCAGCGACATCAGGTGGAGGCACTCGCCCGGGCCCTGCAGGTGCGGGAGGTCGAACGCCATGACGTCGGCGCCGGGCAGGAGCTCGCCGAGCGCGGCCACCCCGGCTTCGTTCGTCCGGTAGCTCCGCCCGATCACCAGCGTCCGCTGGTCCAGCCAGAACGTGTCGCCGCCCTCCGCGCAGGCAGGCGCCTCCAGGGCGCCGACGATCGGCACGGCCGCCGCCTCGAGATCCTGCGCCAAGGCCACGGGCTCGAGGCGGCGTCCCTCCTTCCCCGGGCGGAGCAGCACGGCGCCCCGGTCGGTCATCAGGACCGGATCGCAGGCGTAGATCGCGTCGGGGTCGCCCGCCACCGGGGTCCGACCCACGACGACCTCGGACCCGGCGCGCGCCAGCTCCTCCCGGAAGGCCTCGTGTTCTTCGGCAGCGCGCGCCGGGTCGGGCCTCGCTCGCCAGCCGTACTCGCGCCACGCCGCCTCGTCCCCCGGCTGCGGCGGCCGCACCAGCACGCGACGGAGCTCCGAAGTCTGATCCTGGATCCCGCTCACGTGCCGAACTGTACCCGCCCGAGATCCGGAGTTGGCTCCTCCCCCGTGGGCCGGGTCGCGTGCGCGAACATAACGACGGGGGCGGCCCTGCCGCATGGCAGCCCCACGCCGGGGGGATGGACCCGGCGAGGCGCGTGCTAGGGTTGGGCTCCTCGTCGAAGCCAGGATCGGGGGTAGGTGGCGCGCCGCAGGATCGCCGTGCTCGCTCTGGCCCTCGGGATGCTCGTTTCGGGCTGTCGGAGCGGAGGGGCCGACCCAGCCCAGTCCGACGGGCCGAGAGCCGGCTACCGGATGATGGGGCTCAACCCGCCGGGCTCTTCAACGCATGCTTCGCCGTTGGTGCCCGATGGCTACCCGTGCCGACGGGCGACCGGGAAGGAGGGCTACGAGGGGTACGGGCCGGGCAGGATGCGTCGGGGCGGCCTCGCTCCCGAGGCACTGGAGGCCCACCACATCGTGATCCGGGGCCGGGGTGTGAACCTCCACGGATGGAAACGGGTGGCCGACGGGGCCACGGTGGACATGGAGATGGACAACGACTACTTCGGGCCCACGATCCTGAGGGGCCCGCCAGGAGCGACCGTCACCATCGAGCTGAAGAACGAAGGCTCTCGGCGGCACAACTTCAGCCTTCCCCAGCAGGGCATCGACCTGAACTGCGGTGTCCGCGCCGCCGGGAAGGTCGAGGTGTCCTTCCCCCGTTCGGGCGTACTCATGTTCTTCTGCAAGTACGGAAGCACGTCAGGGATGCGCGGGGCCCTGGCCGTCAAGGAGTGAGGCACTGCCAGCGTGTACCCGCCTCACATCCGGAGGTGGTTCCGCGGCTGCACCTGTCGGGGCCGCGCGTCGCGGAACAGGTCGGAGCCCTGGTGGCGCACGTACTCCGCCTCGCAGGGTGGGCCGGCGCTGACCCACATCGTCCCTTCGGTGAGGTCCATCACCACGGACGACACCGTCACGTAGTCGGCGATCTCCTCGACGGCCGGGTCGGGGTGCGCGCAGACGGACGAGGGCAGGTCGAAGTGGTCACGCAGGGCCTTCTGCACCGACTCCACGGTCACGTTGCCCCGCTTCGACTCCAGGGCCTTCTCCGCTCGATGCTGACGGACCAGGCTGTCGGCCCCGTCGGCGAGTCCCGTGTCCACGAACGGGAACCGCGGGCTCTGGAAGTGGTTCGCGTGCGACAGCACCCCGCCCGAAGGCCACAGAGGGAAGGCCGCGGACGCGTCGCCCGGTGCGACCTCTAGGTCCAGCGCCTCCCCATCCCGATGGGCGATCAGGTAGTTCGCCGACGCCGACCGCTCGCAGCCCATCACGGCGTTCGCGGCGTCCCCGAGGGATTCGCACGACAGGACCCTCCGCAGGATCGCGTGGAACGGGACCCCCGGTTTGCCCTGATCGCGGTCGGAATGCAGCGCGGTCGCGCACAAACCGATGCCCGCCTCGTTCATCCCGGTCTTCGCGAGCAACCCGGCCTCCACCAGCGTCACGAAGGCGGGCCCATCTTCGGGGCCCGACACCAGCAGCACGCACGTGTCGCGCATCTCCGGCTTCCAGTCCCAGTTCTGGGCGAGGATGGTGTGCCCGTCGGCCGTCGCCTCCGGGAGCGCGACGACGGCCGTGCATTCCTTCAAGGCAACGCCCAGGCCGAACATCACCTCGGTCCGGACGTTCAGCGCCAGCACGTCCTCCAGGTCCAGCCCCGCTCCGGCGGCGATCCCCTCGAGCTCACCGAGCAGCGAGAGGTCGTACCCCTCGATGGGCTCGATGAAGGCCCGGGCCCGGTCGCGGACCTCGTACCACTCCAGCCCTGCGTAGTGGCGGAACACGCGGGTGTAGATGTCGACCGAGCGGCGGATGCCGTCGGCGGCCTGCTGCCCGTACGCCCGCCCCCGATCGGCGGGCGGGCCGGTCGCGTGAATCACCGGCCAGGTGGCAACCATTCCCGTGAGCACCTCCTCGGCGCAGTCTGACGCAAGTCGGCGGCCCGGGGAATCCGCCGGATGGCCATCTGCCCGGTCCGATGGGTCCACCACCGGCGCCGCGGTGGGGGGCCCGCTTCGCCGGGGAAGATGCGAGAAGCTCACGTCTGCGGTATGACCGATGCCGTGGAGATGCGGAAGTTCGGAGCGAGCGGGTGGGAGGTCCCGGTCATCGGACTGGGGACCTGGTCCGTCTTCGACGTCTCGCCCGACGAGGAGATGCTCGCGGACCGGGTGGTCCGGACCGCCTTCGGGGGCGGGACGCGGGTCGTCGACTCCTCCCCCATGTACGGCCGGGCCGAAGGGGTGCTGGGTCGGGCCCTGCGCGACCTGCGCGAGGAGGCGTTGGTCGCCACCAAGATCTGGACGCAAAGCGTCGATGAGGGACGCGCACAGTTTGCGCGACAGCAGCGGTTCTTCGGTGGCGTCGTCGACCTGGAGCAGGTCCACAACCTCGTGGGGTGGGGGGGCCACCTCGACTGGATGGAGGCCGAGCGCGACGCGGGGCGGATTGAATTGCTAGGCGCCACCCACTACGACTCGCGCGCGTTCCCGGAGCTGGCGACGGTGATGCGGACGGGTCGCATCGACGCGATCCAGGTTCCCTACAACCCGATGCAGCGGGAAGTGGAGCGGGAGATCCTCCCTCTCGCGGAGGAGCTGGGCCTCGGCGTGATGGCCATGCGGCCGTTCGCGCAGACGGAGCTGTTCCCGGGGCCCGACCCGAGACGGCTCGCGCCCCTCGGCGTGGACTCGTGGTCGCAGGCGCTCCTGAAGTGGTGTCTATCCGACCCTCGGGTGCACGTGGCCATCCCCGCGACGTCCAAGCCGGAGCATGCCGCGTCCAACGTGGCCGCCGGCTCGCCGCCGTGGTTCGATGAGGGGGAGCGGCGACTCGTCGAGGACCTCGCCCGGTGATGAGCGCATCCCGATCGACACCGGAACGGTACGCCGAGCCGATCGACGGATGGCGGGTGTGGCGGCTGGGCCGGACCCGACGCGGATCGTGGGCGCTCCTGCCGATGTTCCGCGACGTGCCCTGGGAGCCGGGGACGGCGGTCGAGGCGGTCTGCACGTCGCGGCCCGGGGAGCACGCGAGCC
Source organism: bacterium (assembly GCA_023251895.1). Lineage (GTDB taxonomy): Bacteria > Actinomycetota > UBA4738 > UBA4738 > HRBIN12 > JAHEXX01. Next base: position 17,472 of record JAHEXX010000014.1, on the reverse strand, counting down.
CCGATGCCGGATGCGCGTGCGGGCTCTACGCGATGAAGGCGCCCGACGATCTCGGCTCGATCGATCGGATCCCCGGAGTGATCGGAACGGTGTCGCTGTGGGGACGCGTCGTGGAACACGCGGACGGGTTCCGAGCCCAGTTCGCCTACCCCGATCGTCTCCGGTTGGCCTGCAAACCCTGCCTGCTCGGCGGAACCGAACCGCTGCCCGAGTGCGAGGTGGTGTTCCTGTCAGCTTCGGAGGGGTGGGTGGCGGCGTGCGCGCAACACAGGCCCCGGGGGCAGGGCATCGTCGCGCACCCCGCCACCTCGGTGCAGGCCAACCTGCTGGGCCGATACGGCGTGGACCCCCTTCCCGCGGAGCTCCCCGTCGAGGGGCGCCCAACGCAGCCAGCCGGAACCCCGGGGCTCCGGCTCGCGCTGACCAAGAGATCTCGCTGGCGGGCCGCGGTCAAGGCGGCCGTGGCCGTCCTCCTGGTGACCGCGGTCGTGGTCGGGTTGCGAGAAGCGGGCCGGATCGCCCCTCCCGGAGTGCCTCCACTCTCGTCGCCCTCAGCGGCGACGCCGTAGCATCGCCTCGAGATGAAGGCGATGGTGCTGGAGAGGCCGGGGGAGCCGCTGCGCGCGGCGGAACTCCCCGAACCGGCGCCCGGTCCAGGCCAGGCTCTCCTGCGGGTTCGCGCGTGCGGCGTGTGCCGGACGGATCTCCACATCCTCGACGGCGACCTGCCGGGGCGGAAGCTGCCGCTCGTCCTGGGCCATCAGATCGTCGGCGTCGTGGAGGACACCGCCGAGGTCGACTCGCTCACAGTAGGTGACCGGGTCGGCGTCCCCTGGCTCGGGTGGACCTGCGGGGAGTGCCGGTACTGCACGAACGGCCGGGAGAACCTGTGCCGCGAGGCCCGGTTCACCGGCTATGACATGGACGGGGGCTACGCCGAACACGTCGTGGCCGATGCCCGGTACTGCCTCCCCATCCCCGAGGTTTACCCCGACCTCCAGGCCGCGCCGCTGCTGTGCGCCGGGCTCATCGGGTTCCGCTGCCTCCGCATGACCGGCGACGCCGAACGCCTCGGCATCTACGGCTTCGGGGGGGCCGCCCACATCGTCACCCAGGTCGCCAGGCACCAGGGCCGCCGCGTCTTCGCGTTCACACGGCCCGGCGACGACGAGACCCAAGGGTTCGCGAAGGAGCTGGGCGCCGAGTGGGCCGGCGCATCCACCGACGAAGCTCCAGAGGAGCTGGACGCCGCCATCCTGTTCGCCCCGGCTGGCGAGCTCGTCCCGATCGCCCTGAAGGCGGTGGCTCCCGGCGGCACCGTGGTGTGTGGCGAGATCCACATGAGCGACATCCCGCGTTTCCCCTACGAGATCCTGTGGCGGGAGCACATCCTGCGCTCGGTGGCCAACCTCACGCGACAAGACGGCATCGACTTCCTCCGGCTCGCGCCGGAGGTGCCGGTGAAGACGGAGGTCGCCGCGTTCCCGCTGGAGCGGGCCAACGAGGCCCTCGCGTTGCTGAAGTCCGGCAAGGCCCGAGGCACCATCGCCCTGACGATCGACGGAAAGGGGGAGTCATGAGCGAGCACGATGGCGGGACGTTCCTGTACTTCAGGCCGTGGTACCGGAGGTCCCCGTTCTTCGAGGCCACCCAGCGCGCCGGGTGCAAGTCCTACGAGCTGTACAACCACATGTTCATCCCCGGCTACTACACGAGCTTCGAGGAGGAGTACTGGCACCTGGTCAACCACGTGGCCCTGTGGGATGTCGCCGTGGAGCGCTGCGTTGAGATCACCGGGCCCGACGCCCACCGGTTCACCAACATGCTCACCTGCCGCGACCTGAACAGGTGCGCGGTGGGCCAGGCCAAGTACGCCCTGATCATGGCGAACGACGGCGGGATCGTGAACGACCCGGTGCTGCTGCGCCTGGGCGAGAACCACTACTGGCTGGCCCTGGCCGATTCCGACGGGGTCCTGTATGCGAAGGGCGTGGCGGCGTGCGCCGGCCTGGACGTCGAGGTCGGTGAGGCGGAGTCTCACCCGGTACAGGTGCAGGGCCCCAAGTCACGGGACGTGATGCGCGCGTTGTTCGGCGATCAGGTTCTGGGGATCAAGTACTACTGGACGCTTCAGACCGACCTGGACGGCATCCCGGTCGTGATCTCGCGGACCGGCTGGACCGCGGAGCTCGGCTACGAGATCTACCTGCGCGACGCGAGCCGGGGCGAGGAGCTGTGGAACCGGATCCTTCGGGCCGGCGGGCCCTTCAACATCAAGCCCACCGGGCCCTCCGACGTGCGACGCATGGAGGCCGGCATCTTCAACTGGGGACCCGACATGAACTGGCACCACAACCCGTTCGAGGTGACGGGTCTGGAGCGCCTGGTCGAGGAACAGGAGCAGGACTACATCGGCAAGGAGGCGCTGGAGCGGATCCGCCGGGAGGGCGTGAATAGGAAGCTCGTCGGCGTGGAGATCGGCGACGAGCGGATGCCCCAGGAGCAGGAGGAGTTCTGGCCGGTGCTCGTGGACGGCAAGGAGGTCGGGTATGTGACCAACGCCGTCTGGTCGCCGCGCCTGGAAAAGAACATCGGGTACATGTGGGTGCCGGTCGAGCTGGCTGCGACCGGGTCCACGGTCGACGTGGCTTGGCCGTTCGGCCCACCGGCGACCTCACGGGTTGCGGAGCTCCCCTTCATCGATCCCAAGAAGGACATCCCGAAAGCCTAGCTACAGCCCGGGCTCCAGTGCCAGGATCCCGGTTCGGTACGCTTCGCAGCCGGCATCGCCGTTCCCCTGCGCGTTCAGCAGGTCGCCCAGCGCCCGGTACGTGACGGCGAGCTCGACCGGCTGCTCGGCGCGCTCGAACAGCTCGATGGCGACGCGCAAGCTCTTCTCCGCCGCCGCCGGGTCTCCCTGGGTCAGGGTGAAGCCGAGCTCGCGATGAGCCCACGCCAGGATGGGGGCGTCGCGGTCGCGCAGGAGTTTGATCGACCGTTCCAGCAGCAGCCTCGCGCTGTCGGGGTGACCCTTCAACCGCTCCACGCGGGCCAGCTCGTTCAGCGTCCGGGTGAGGTCCTTCTCGTTCGCGGTCTCCTCGAAGATGGCCAGGGCCTGCTCCAGCTCGTCGCGGGCTTCGTCCAGCTTGCCGTCCCTGCTCAACACGTAGCCCTGGGCCAGATGGGCCCCGCCCATCTCGGTCTTCATGTTGAGCTCGCGGTACGCGTCCTCGGCCCGGTGAAGCGATCGCTCCGCCTGCTCGATGTTCCCCTGGAACAGGTACAGCCGGGCCACGTTCATGTGCATCTGCGCGATCCGGGCCGGGTCCGACAACCGGGGGGCCAGGCGGTCCAGCTCGGCCCCCGACTCGGCCGCCTTCGCGAAGAGCCCCGCGTCGAGGTAGGCGTCGACGAGAGATGCATGGATCCTGGCGAGCGCGTCCGGATCCCGAAGCTTCTCCCGCTCGATCGTGTCGAGCAGGCTCGCGAGCATGTGGACGGCGTAGCGAACGTCCCCCAGGGCCTGGAAGCACCTGGCCTTGCCGGCCACGGCGTCGGCCCGGGTCGTGGGCGGCTCCGACCCCAACAGCTCCTCGGCGCGCTGGTATCGCTCCAGCGCCTCCTCGGGCCGGCCTTGCCGTTCCAGCCACAACCCCCGGCCTTCCTCGGCCTTGGCCTCGGCCCTGGCCAGGTGGAACCGCTTCGCCTCGCGCGCTACCGACGCGAACGCCTCCTCGGCCTGGTCGACGCGGCCGTCGGACAGGGCCACCCGGGCCTCCAGCAGGCGGAGCTCCAGACGGGCGGCCAGACCGGGCGGCCGGCCGGTTGCCAACTCCTCGGGGTCCACACCGAGCTTGGCGGCGAAGTGCTCGATGGCGGTCCGGGACGGTCGGCGGCGACCCGACTCGATGGAGCTCACGTAGGCGTGGGTGTACCTGGGGGAAGCCAACTCGGTCTGCGTGAGCCCGTGGGCCGTGCGCAAACGTCGCATCCTGCTTCCGATCATCGTGCACTCCCTTCCCAGATCGTCCCGGTTCGTCGAAGTGTAACGGTCAGTTACAGGCCTCTTCCTGGGTTTCGCGATGAACCTCTGTTAGGGTTCGGGCTGTTCGGCTGTAACTCGCAGAGTTTGCCGGTGGGAGAGCCCGATGTTACATTCGCCGCCCGTTCCGCATGTTGAGGGGGGTAGGGGCAATGGCCAGGAAGGTCCGGTACGTGCTCCAGTGGGCGGCTTTGGTTGGGGGCGTCATCCTCGCCGGCACAGCCAACTGGCCCAAGCACTAGAAGCGATCCCACCCGGGGGGCGGGCGCCCTAGTGAGCGTCTCGTCCCCCGGGGAGCGGAGGATCTTCCGCTTGGGCAAGCTGGTCTTCCGCGTGTGGATCGACCGGCTGGAGGCCAGCGCGGAGCTCTACAAGGACGGGGGATGGGCCTGGACGGCCATCCCCTCCGGCAGCATCACCGAGGACCCCCGCTCGCAGGAGCTCACACCCGAGGAACTCGAGGAGCTCGGTCTGGCCGATGCGACGGCGTAGGGCTAGAGCTGGACGACGGGGCAGGTCAGGGTGCGGGTGACCCCTTGGACCTGCTGGACCTGGCTCACCACCAGCTTCCCGAGCTCGTCCATGCTCGGGGCCGCGGCCACCGCGACCACGTCGTAAGGGCCGCTCACCACCTCCGCCGAGACGACGGCGTCCAGCTCCCCGACCTGCTTCCGGACGTCGCCCGCGGCGCCGACATGAGCCTGGATCAGGATGTACGCGCGGACCATGGCGCAGCTCCTTCCGTTTCCCCTCGTGGAGGTGCCCACCGTAACTCGTCGGGCGCTCTCGCGCTGGCTCGTCCCCCAGCCAGAGGACGCCGATGGTCGGGGGTAGGAACCCACGACGGGGGGATGGGTAACCGCGGTCCGCGGGGGCAGACTTGTCCGCAGGCCATTGACGCGATCACCGAGCGTGCGAGGGGGACCGGTCATCAGGATCGGCATCGCCGAGGATCACCCACTGTCCCGCCGCGCCCTGGTCCAGTTGTTCGAGGCCGAGGAGGACCTCGAAGTGGTTGGGGCAGCTTGCGACGGTTCGGAGGCCCTGGAGCTGGTGCACGACGGCCGCGAGCCCGACGTCTTATTGCTCGACGTGCGATTGCCCGACCTCGACGGCATCGAGGTGGCCAGGAAGATCCTCGAGGAGCGCCCGGGGTTGGCCATCCTGATGCTGTCGGCGCACGACGACCACGAGTACGTGGCGGAGGCCATGCGGGTCGGGGCGCGGGGCTACGTGCTGAAGACGGCCGAAGCCAACGAGCTGGTCCAAGCCGTCCATCTGGTGGCCCGCGGGCACCTGGTGATGGACTCGAAGGTGTCGGGGATCCTCGGTGAGAAGCGAGCACAGGAACAGGAGCCGGCCCCGAAGACCGGACCGCTCACGGAGCGGGAGCTCCAGGTCCTCCGGCAGCTCGCCGAGGGGCGCACCAACCGGGCTATCGCGAAGCGGCTGGGCATCTCGCCCGAGACAGTCAAGGCCCACCTCGAGCGGATCTTCCGGAAGCTGGGGGCGGGTGACCGGACCGACGCCGTGGCTCAGGCACTGCGGAGCGGGTTGATCGACTAGGGACGCTAGAACTGGATGACCGGGCAGGTCAGGGTGCGGGTGACCCCTTCGACCTGCTGGACCCCTTCGACCACGAGCTTGCCGAGCTCGTCCATGCTCGGGGCCGCGGCCACGGCGATCACGTCGTAGGGGCCGCACACCACCTCCGCCGACGTGACGGCGTACAGCGCCTCCACGAACTTGCGGACGTCGCCCGAGGCGCCCACCTGGCCTTGGATGAGGATGTACGCGCGCACCATGGCGCACCTCCCAACGTCTCCGACTGCAGGCTAGATCGGGTCGCGGTGGTCGACCAGGGCCGTTCGACGCGGCTGCCCCGGGACCTGTTCGGAGGAACAGGTGGGTGCGTTCGCGGTCGCGCGGGCGGACGGGTAGGTTGGGAATCGTCCGGCGAAGCCCGAGTGGCGAGAGGAGGCGGGATGGACCTGATCGGTCCCGTGGTCCGGCGGTGGCTGAGCGACGCGTCGGCCGACCCCGACGGGTTCTGGGCCGAGGCGGCGGGGCGGCTCCCCTGGTTCCGCACGTGGGACCGGGTCTTCGAGCACGAGTACCCGACGTTCCGCTGGTTCGTGGGCGGGCAGACGAACCTGGCCCACAACTGTCTGGACCGCCACGTGCGGGGAGGTCGGGCCGGCCACGCCGCCTTGATCTATGCCAACGAACGAGGGGAGCGGCGGGTGTTCACCTACGGGCAGCTCGCCCGGCAGGTCGAGCGGGCTGCCGCCGCCTTGCGGGGCATGGGGATCGGGAAGGGTGACCGGATCACGATCTACATGCCGACCTGCCCCGAGGCCATCGTGGCGATGCTGGCCACCGTGCGCATCGGGGCGATCCACTCCGTGGTGTTCGCGGGATTCGGAGCCGGTGCTCTCGCCGATCGGATCTCGGCCAGCGGCTCCCGGCTCGTGTTCACGGCCGACGTCACCTACCGAAAGGGCGGCGAGGTCCGGCTGAAGGACATCGTGGACCGGGCCTTGCAGACCGCCGGCGACGCTGTGGAGCATGTCGTCGTCCTCCCCAGGGGCGGAGCGGCCATGGAGCCCGGCCGCGACCTGTCGTGGTCGGAGTTCCTCGCCCGAAGCGAGGGGCATGACGGGCGACACGTCCCCATGGAGTCGAACGAGCCCGCCTACATCCTGGCCACCTCGGGAACGACGGCCAAGCCAAAGCTGGCCGTCCACACCCACGGCGGGTACCAGGTCTACATCCACAGCATGGGCCGGTGGGTGTTCGGGCTGAACCCCGCCGACGTGTGGTGGTCCACCTCGGACATCGGCTGGGTCGTGGGCCACAGCTACATCGTCTACGCGCCGCTGCTTGCGGGCTGCACCACCGTGGCCTACGAGGGCGCCATCGACCACCCCGGTCCCGAGACGGTATGGGGACTGATCGAGGAGCTGGGGGTGACCGGCATCTTCACCTCCCCGACCGCGGTCCGTCTGCTGATGCGCTACGGGGCCGAGCCGGCCGGGGGGTTCGACCTCTCCTCGCTGGAGCGGATCGTATGCGCCGGCGAGGTCCTGAACGCGCCGGCCTGGGAGTGGCTGCAGAAGACGGTCCTGGCGGACCGGGTTCCCGTCATCGACCACATGTGGCAGACGGAGACCGGCGGGCCCGTGTTCGGCAACCCCTACGGGGTCGGGCTGTTCCCGATCAAACCGGGGTCGGCCGGTATCCCCCTGGCCGGCATCGAGGCCGCCGTCGTGACGCCCGAGGGGGAGCCCTGCGCGCCGGGGGAGAAGGGGATCATGGTCGTGAAGCGCCCGTTCCCGGGGCTGACCCCGACGTTGTGGGGCGAGCCCGAGCGCTACGGGAACGACTACTGGGAGCGGATCCCCGGCGCCTACTACATGGGCGATTCGGCACACATCGACGAGGACGGCTACGTGTGGTTCGCGGGAAGAGCAGACGAGATCATCAAGATCGCCGACCACCGCATCGGCACGATCGAGGTGGAGACGGCGTTCCTGACGCATCCCGCCATCGCCGAGGCCGGGGTCACCGGGCGTCCCGACGAGCTGCGGGGCCAGGTCATCTCGGCGTTCGTGGCCGTGAAGCAGGGGTTCGAACCGTCGGACGCGCTCCGCAAGGAACTGGTGGAGACCGTCCGGCGGGAGCTGGGGCCGCTGGCCGTGATCGGCGAGGTGAACTTCGTGGACTCGTTGCCCAAGACCCGGAGCGGCAAGATCATGCGCCGGGTGTTGAAGGCGGTGGTCCTGGATTCCGAACCGGGCGACATCACCACCATCGAGGACGAGGCCTCGGTGGAGGAGGCCCGTGAAGCCTGGAGCCGGATGCGGAAGGAGCTCGGGGAGCAGAAGCCCGAGGGCGATGTCTGGTAGTCGGGCAACGGAGCGGTGCCACCGTTACGGGATACGTCCCGGTCGTCCACCTCGACGGCTGAGGCGCTCGGCGAACCCATCGCGGCTGGTCATGGCGTAGCCCCCGACTGGAAGGGCGACAGGTGCTCGTGCACGCCAAGCCACCGGCCATCGTCCTGGCGAGCCAAGACGATCGTCTCGCGCTCGTGCAGCGTGGACTCCTGGCCGCGTGCGCGGACGCGTGTCTCGACGGTATGCGTCACCACCGCCACGTCGCCCAACAGCTGCACGAGCGTGTCCGACGTCCGGCAGTCCAGAACCTCGAGCCCGTCTTCGCGGACCCACTCCTCCCACAGCGCCCGATAGTCGGCCACCGACAGCAGGCGGCGGTCGGTGGTGTGAAATACGAACGTGCACTCGGGGTGAAACGCCGCGAAGTAGTCGTCCAACCGGCCTCGTCCGAAGGCGTCGACCAGGCGCGACACTGCGTCGAGCACACGGCGCTCCTCTGGCCGCCGTGTCGCCTCGTCGCTCCCCGGCGTCGCCGTCATTCGGGCTCGTCCGGAAGCTCGTACCACGCCAGGCGCTCGCCCACCCGGGCACGCATCTTCCACCTGAGCGACTTGGGAGCATCGGCCATGGCGCCGGCCAACGCCGTGACGCGTTCCGTCGCGATTGCGACCTCGGCCGGGTGCAGCGTCGCCCTGGCGAACGCGAGGAGCTTGTCGAGGTTCAGATCGACCGAGTGGAAGAAGCCCCAGTCATCCTTCAGCGGCTGGACGAATCGCCGCACATCGATGCCGGCGGGTCCCGGGGGTAGGTCCAGGACCAGCGCGGAGGCGTCGGCCAAGTCCTTCTCCTCGATGCGCACGATCTGGAGCTTGGTCAGCAGGAGGTCGGCGGGGGACACGGTCACGTCGTGCTGTCCGAACCCGCTCTCGATATCCAGCCGGTGACACATCTCGAATTCGCCGATCAGGACGTCGACCGGATAGCCCTCCGGTGCACGGAAGATCAGACGTCGCGCCCCGTGCAGGGCGTTGAAGTGCTTGTCGGGCAGGAAATCCGCGGCCTGCAGGACCCGCGACGCCGCCGGACCTTGCTTGGCCGGCACGGCCAGATCGAAGTCGCGGTACGGGCGAGCGAGGGGAGGGCGGCGAGCCGACTCGGCCACGGCGAACACCGCAAGGCCGCCCAGGAGCCGCATCGGCAGTCCCGCCGTACCCGCGGCGGCGATGAGTTCCGTGGCCCGGGCCAGCAGTGTCTCTGGAATCGGTGCCGCTGGTGTCGGGATGGGGGAGCTCACGAGGCGAAGGGTAGTCGGAACGAAGAGGGGGCGGGCCGGCGGCCGGAGGCCGCGGGCCCGCCCGCGAGTAACCGCCCCTACTCGATCGGGATCTCCTGGAACGTGGCGTCCAGGTTGACGCCCTCCCGCTGCCGAACCGCCCGGGCCACGAAGTAGATCACCAGGCCCGAGAGGAAGATCAAGATGTTCAGCAGGAACATGTCGAAGGACCGACTATGCAGGAAGATCCCCCCGCCCTCGTGCTTCGGGGTGGCCGACAGCCCGGACAGCGGGTCCTTCAGGTACACCCACGCCATGATGGCGCAGGTGATGAAGGAGAGTGCCCCAACGATCGACATCACCGGAGTCTTCCCCCACCGCCAATTCACCGGCGAGTTCTCGAAGAGGTCCTTCAGCCTGTACGGCATCGCGATCGCCGCGATCGATGTCAGGAGGAACGAGAGGATGAACCCGAAGATGCCGACCAGGGTCTTGAACGGCGAATCGGGCCGCGTGTAGAAGAACAACGCCGCGATCGAGCCCAAGGCCATCACGACCAGCGCGTTGATCGGAGTGTGGAACCGCTCGTTGACTTTCCCCAGCCACGAGGGCCCCACGCCGTCTATCCCGTAGGCGAGCAGGTTCCGCGACGCGTTGATGATCTGCCCCGGGAGCCACGTATAGGACCAGAAGATGAAGCCGATCGACATGATCAGCGCGACCAGGGTGTTGCCGCTCGCATAGGCGGCCACCTCCGTGTACGTTGGCGCGGTCGAGAACCCCAGCGAGGCTCCGTTGTCCCAGGAGAGTGCCCCCAAGAAGGACGTCCCCGCTGTGCGCTGGAACATCCACACCGTCACCATCGCCACCGCGACCGAGAACACCGCTGCGAACGGCATCGACCACAGCTGCACGCTGCTCGGCCGCTTCACCTCACCGCCGATGTACGCGGAGGACTGGTTGAAGACCAGCTCCAGGTAGATCCACGTCATCGGGATGATGGTCCAGTAGAAGCTGAACGGCGCTGTGGCGAAACCGCTCTTCTTCGCCGCGCCCACGATGGCGCCGAACGCGTCGGACTTGCCCGAGACGCCGGCCAGGCTGTTGTTGAACCCTGCCTGGAACCCAGCGTGGTCCTTTCCCAGCAGGACGAAGATCGTCGCGGCCGCCCCCAGCATGGCCAGCACGAACAGCACGTTCTGGACCTTGAAGTAGGCGTTCAGGCCCAGCACGAAGATCGCGACCAGGACCACGATCAGAAGCGTGCCTGTGAGGAACGCCCCGGTCGGCGTGGAGAGCTTGTCGCCGAAGTCGATCAGTCCCTTAGATCCGGTCAGCACCCCGAGGCTCCGGAACAAGGGTGTGAGCCCGTAGTAGGCGAAGAACGCCGAAGGCACGCCTCCATACAGGATCCACCACACCGTCTGGTTCCAGTTCGACATCATGCCAAGGGCCGGCCCGAGGACGCGGCTCACGTAGACGTAGTCGCCGCCGGAGCGCGGCATCGCGGCCGAGAACATCGCGAACACCATCGACGTCGGCAGGACGATCGCCAAGCAGACTAAGAACGACAGTTGGATGTTGCCGCCGGGGTAGAAGGCCGGGATGAACAGCAGCGCGAACAGCGTCATCATCCCGATGCTCACGAAGTTGATGTTGTAGATCAGGACGCTCCAGGCGCCGCCCTCGCGCACCAGCCCGGTGGACTTGCGGGCGTAGACCCCCGTGACCTGTGCGGAGCTGTCCTCGATTCCCATGGCTCACCTCCTGTGCGGGGGAAGGGACAACGATGGACCCGGACATCCGGACGGTGCGGACGTTCCTCACATGACGAGCCTCCCCGCGATCTCCCCCATGGTCGCCACCCACAGTCCGGGTCGCTCGAGGATGCGATCGAGCAGGGCATCGAGCGCCCTGGCCCTGGCCGGCCGCCCTGACAAGAATGGGTGCATCGTCAAGACGCAGCAACCCCCCTCAGCCTCGTGAGCTTGCACCTCTTCCCACCAATTGGCGAGCACGGCCGAGGGCGGCTCGATCACGCCGGACCCCGTGACCCCTGGCCAGAACGCGTACTTCTCCCAGTCGTCCAGTGCCCAGGAGACCGGAATCTCGACGAGCGAGTACGTTGGGGTAACGATCCGGTACGGGATGTCCCTGTCGAACAGGCTGGAGTCGTAGGCGAACCCGTATTCCGCGAGGAGCTCCAACGTGCGTGGGGTGGTTTCCCACCACGGGGCTCGGTACCCGGCCGGGCGGGCCCCGGCCACCTTATCCAGGGCCTTCAGCCCCAGCTCGAGATACCGGCGTTCGTCCGCCTCGCTCGCCCCGACCAGGTTCTCGTGCAGATAGCCGTGGTGCGCGACCTCGTGCCCCGCCGCAAGGATCGCGGCCACCGCGTCCGGGTATCGCTCGGCGCTGTGGCCCGGGATGAAGAACGTGGCCCTCACGTCCCGATCGGCCAGGATCCGGAGCAACCGGGGGACGCCCGTGACCGGTCCGTACCGCTGGTGCGACATCAGCGACGGCCGGTCCGCCAAGGTGGGGTCGGCCGCCAGCATCACCGACTCAGCGTCCATGTCGAAGGTCACCGCCACGGCCGCGCGGTACCCCTCCGGCCAGGGGAAGCCTGATTCGGGCGCCGACTCCATCTCACCCCGTCACGAACTTGTGGCTCTTCACCTTGTCCCCGTCCAGCGTGACGATCACGCCCTGCAGGGCACCCTCCGTGTACAGGGAGCCGGGGTTGCAGACCACCGTTCGCCCCAGCTTGCCCATGGCTCGGGATTCGTGGATGTGCCCGTGCAGGGCCAGGACCGGCTGGGCTTCCTCGATGGCCTCCCGCACCGCCACGCTCCCCACCGGTGCCAGGACCGGTTCCCCGCCCGCCTTCTGGATCCGCATGTCGCCGGTCAGCTTGTAGGCGCGGTCGGTGGTCGTGTCGTAGGGGGGATTGTGGAGGTTGAAGATGGCGGGCCGACCGTGCTCGAGCCGGGCCAGGAGGGTCTTCAGCTTCTCGCGCATCTCCTCGTCGGTGATCTCCCGCGGCGAATCCCACGGGGTGGGGGTGGAATACCCAAGCGACAGCACCTGGTACGGCCCGAACTCGACGATCCGCTCCTCGGCCTGCACCAGCCAGCCGGCCTGATCCAGGTAGCGCTTGACCATCGGCGGGTCGTCGTTCCCCGGCATCACCAGGCAGGGCACCCCGGCCGCCCGCAGGCGCTCGTCGGCCATCTGGACCCACTGCTCCACGCTCTGCCCGATGGCCCGCTCGAACGCCCGGTCCAGGGCCTCGCCGTGTCCGGCGATCTCCTCCACCTCCTCGGGCGTGGTCCGGTACGGGTAGAACCCCTGGGACCGGATCCGGCGCTCGAACTCCTGAAGCTCCTCCTCCGATTCCATGTGGTTGGGCCGGCCGAAGTAGATCGAGTCCCAGGAACCGCCGGGGCCCGCTGCGATCGGGATCAGCGCCTTGCCGGCGATGTCGCCGCCCAGGATCACGGCATCGACCCCGTAGAACTTCCCCGCGTTCAGGAATTTTCGGAAGCAGTGCTCCGAGCCGTGGATGTCGGTCGCGAAGTAGAGAGTGAAGGGAGCCACGACCGAAGGATGGGCCGGGTGCGCCGAAGCCGTCAAACGGGGCCGGGGGCGATGCGCCGTCCCGTGAAGGCCAGTAGAAGCAGGGCCACGAACCCGATCGCGAAGGCGGCTGCGATCCCCGCCGAGAGCGGCGCGCCGAGGGAGTCGGCGACCGCGACGGCCCCGCCTCCGAGGCCCGCGCCGGCGGCGACGCCGAGCACGTCCATCAGTAGCACCGACGAGAGTCCCGCGGACTCCTCGCCGGGCGCGACGAGGCGCATGGTGGCCAGCGGGATCGTGGGGAACGCGATGCCCATGCCGGCGCCCACGAGGGCCCAGCCGACGTACGCGACCAGCGGGGGCACGCTCGCCGACAGCGCGCTCGCCACGATCGCCTCGCCGACGATCACCATCATCGTTCCGAGCAGCAGGAGCCGCGGGAGCGGGATGCGTTGTGCCCGGCCGGACTGCCACATGCTGCCCAGGGCCCAGGTGATCGTGGCCGCGGTGATCGCGATGCTCGCCTCGGCGAGCGACAGGCCCCGCACGCCCGTGAGCATCAGCGTGAGGAAGGCGTCCATGGACAGGAACCCGACCGACAGGAGAAAGGCGGACAGCGCCGACGCCGGGATGCCGCGCGATGCGAGGAACGTTCCACGTGGCACGATCTTCGCCAGCGCGGGGACGGCGATGACCAGTCCGGCCGCGAGCATCGCCAGGGCCCACGGCCGCACGATCGTGAGCGCGGTGAACGCGAGTCCGGCGCCCACCATCAGCTGGACCGACCATCGGATCGGCATCGCCATCTGCCGCTGCTCTAGGCTCGGCACCAGGTCGAGCGCGGGCACGATCAGGAACCAGCCGAGGAGCAGGATCGGCAGGGGAGTCAGGAACGCCCACCGCCAGCCCACCGTGCTCGCGATCAGGGCACCGAGGGGCGGGCCCACCAGCCCTGGGACGATCCACATCGCAGCGAGCAGGGCCAGCACCCGCGCGCGCAGCCGGTCGGGATAGGTCTTTGCCACCGTGCCGAGCGACAGGGCGTACAGGCCACCTCCTCCTGCCCCTTCAAGGAACTGCCCGACGAGGAGCACCGGCATCGCCGGCGCGGTCGCCGCGACGAGCAGCCCGCCCGCGAACAACCCGAGTATCGGCAGGAGCACCTTCCGAGGCCCGAAGCGGTCCACGGCGTGGCCGGCGATGGGGATGGCCGCGATCGTCGCCAAGCTTGATGCCGTGAACGCCAGCCCGTACAGCTCGACCATGCCGAGGTCACGCCGAACGTCGGGCATGATGGTCGCGACCACCAGCGCCTGGATTGCGACGAGGGCTTCGAGCAGCAGCAGGCCCGAGGTCAGCCGACCCCGCCGGCCGCGGAAGACCTCCCGCCACTGGGGCGGCTCCTCGGGGATCGCGGGCGCCTCGGTCGCCATGGTGACCGGAGTGTAGGGGGCAAACCGCCACGGTCCCCCGCTCGTACTCCTCGAAAGACGTACCGAACGCGAGGGAGGGCAGCCGTGACCGAACGTCGTTCCGTGGCCCGCTGGCTCGTTGTCGTGGCCCTGGTGGTGCTGCCGGTCCTCGTCGCAGGGAACGCGGCGGCCGGCAACGCGGGGGTCCACGCGACCATCAGCCGCACGTGGAGCCCCGTACACACGCGCGTGGACCCGGGCAGCCGGGTGATCTGGCGAAACCCGACCTCCATCAGCCACACGGTGACGGCTTTCGGCGGGAACTGGTCGATCGACAGAACCCTCTTGCCTGGAGCGCTCGTCGGTCGAACGTTCAACTCCGCCGGCGTGTTCAAGTTCCGCTGTCGGTTCCACTCGGCGCTGGTCGGCGGCGTGTGCAGCGGGATGTGCGGCAGGATCGTCGTGCGAGCGTGACCCGACGCCGAACCGCTGTTCCCTAGCCCGAGTGCTTCCTCAGGAACGCCAGCGTGGTCCGGTTGAACTCCTCCACGTTCTCGTAGATGGGCGCGTGGGCGCAGTCTTCGAACACCACCAGCTCGGAGTCCTTGATCTGGCCATTCAGGGCGTCGGCGAACCGCGTCGACGTGACCATGTCGTGCCGGCCGAACGTGATCTGGGTCGGAGCCGTGATGTTGGTCAGCTGAGCCTCGCAATCGTGGTTGAGCACGGCCTCCGACTGCCGGAGGAACGCGTCCACCGGCGGCATCGGCCGCCCCCGAACGAACTCGGCCAGGGACTCGATGTACTCGGGCTTGGAGGCGTACAGCTGCGGGGTGAAGCACCAGGGGAAGATCCCCAGGATGACCATCTCGGTGACGCTGTCGAGCCCCCTGGCCATCACACGCCAACCCTCGAGGATGGTCCGCAGGAACGGGTCGGTCTTGGGCCACGCGCTGTGCAGCGACAGGGACTTCACCCTCTCCGGGTGCTTCGCTGCCAGCCACATCCCCGTCGCCGCCCCCAGCGAAAGGCCGCTCACGTGGGCCCGTTCAACCCCGACCGCCTGCATGAACGCGGCCACGTCGTCGGCGAGCAGCTCGGTCGTGTACGTGCCCCCCGGCTTGTCGGTCAAACCGGCGCCCCGCAGGTCGACGGAGATGCACGTGAACTCATTCGCGTAGTCGGCCACCTGGAACGCGTAGCAGGCCTGATCCGCCGCGAGGTACGGGATGAGCACCAGGGGTTCCCCCGAACCCTGGGACTCGTAGTAGATGTCGATGCCGTTGGCGCGTACGGTCGGCATGCCCGGCCTCCTTTCGCCGCGGCGTCGCCGGACGAACCTCGCGCCGCCCGGCCGCCGCTCCAATCTTGCTACAACTGGCCCCGAGCCGCCACCTACGGTCCCGGTGACGGGAGGACCACCACCCGGGGGCGGCGAGCCGCCGGTCAACCGCCGTGGCGATCTCGGCTCCGGCGCGACGACCACCGCAGGCCGATGATCCAGGCGACCTCGGCAAGGACGATGGCGGGCACGACGAGCCACGGCTCGATGAACCAAGCGGGGACGGCGAGGAGCAGCCAGCTGGGGATCCGCACCCGCCAAGAGAGTCGGCCTCGATACAGACGGTCGGAGGCCTGCCGCAGCCCGAGGCGCGCGCGTCGCATGGGCGACGCGCGCGTGAAGGAGGTGCGGGATCCCCTCGTGCGTTCCTCGCGGGTGCCTGCCGGTCGGATCACGAACGGCTCTCCGCGGGGGACGCCGGCCCGTTCGAGCCCCTCGCGGATCGCGACGAGAACGGAATTTGTGTCCCTGCCGAATCCGAAGGTGGTCGTCGTGTGGATGACCGGTCCCTCGGCGTTGCCCCACGCGAACCACAGGAAGCGGTGATCGGGGACGTGCTCGATCCGCGCGCGCGGCGGGTGCTCCAGCCGAAGGAGCGGGCGATGGTCGTGCCGGCGGCCCGGTGTCCACCGACCGACCTCGGCGAACGCTAGCGGGCTGCAGATCCACTCGCCGCCCCTCGGCGGATAGGAGAGTTGGCGCGCCGTCAGGACCCGGCGGTCCGTCACGAGCGGGTGATCGCGGCTCCGGGCCACGACGACCTCGCCCGGTTCGAGCTGCCTTTCGAGGAAGGCGTCGCGCTCGGCAAGCCACCGCTTGCGGCGCTCGATGGATTCGTACCGAAGCCGCCGCCGCTCCGCCCGCGAGAGCTCGTTCCAGGGTCTCGGAGTGGGAATCTGCGCGGCCATGCGTTCAGGCGAACTCGTACTCCAGTTCGAAGGAGGCCTTCGAGCCGTGGGGAGCCCGGAACGTTCCGGTGCCTCGAAGTCCTTCCAGGTCCGCTGTTCCGGATCCGGCGATGACGGACCAGCTGCCGTTGGCTTCCTTCCCGTCGAACTCGCCCGCCGTCTCGAGGAGGAACGACCCGGCGCGATCACCGACGGACCCCTTGACGCGCTGGAGGCCGACGAAGTGGGCGGTGCCGTCGCTTCGGTAGGACATCAGCCACTGCACGGCGCCATCGCCGGCGATGTCCCCATCGAACGTTTGCTCCACGGACGCTCGGGTCAGCTTGCCCCCGCCGTCGAGCTCCTCGTAGGGATCCTCGTTCCACGACGTCACTTCGAACGAACCTCGAGCCTTCGTCATGAGGGTCCTCCAGCGGGGGGAGGCGGGGCTTCCGCGCGGGCCAGGACGTGGTGGTAGGCGTACCCCTCCTCGTGCCAGGGCCCCTCGACCTCCTCCTCGATGGCGAAGCCGGCATCGGCTACCCATGCTCGGACCTGCTGCATGGTCGGGTAGTAGTGATAGTAGGGGTCGGGGTCGTGCCAGATGACCTCGCCCTCAACGACCGGAAGGCCCGACCTTCGGGCCTCCTCGTTGGCCGCACGTACCTCGTTCTCGGGGACGAGCTCGACCGTCAGGTACAGCCAGCCCACCGAGCGGAGGGCCCGGCGGAAGCGCTCCAGGATCCCCGGCCAGTCTTCCGGGGGCACGAATTCCATGGCGTCCACGCACATCACGCCGTCGAACTCGTCCCGGTACGGGAGGTCCTGCAGGTCGTGCTTCTCGGTAGGGGCGTTGGGGAACTTCGTCCCGGCGTTGGCCAGGTAGGAACCGGTGTGGTCCACGCCGAGCAGCGAGCGACCGCTGTCGAGCACCATCGGGAAGTACTTGCCGGTACCGCACGCCGCGTCGAGCACCCTGCCGTCGGAAGGGAGCATCGAGAGGAACCGCTCCACGAACGATCGGTGCGTGTGCTCAAT
>JAHEXX010000013.1 GCA_023251895.1 bacterium | reverse complement strand
CTGTGTCGCCGACCATCGCCACGCCCTCGTCGAGATCCGTGCGGAGCGCCTGGGTCACGTGGAGGTCCCACGACTTGCCCACGAAACAGACGACCTCGGTGCCGGCGTCCAGGAGGTCGTTGAGAACCGCACTTGTCTCCGCCGGCTCGCCGGCCCGCCGAGTCATGCCGAACGCGACGAGCTGAGCGTGCTGGAGCTGCTCCTTGGCCGCACGGCGGAAGAATTCCGTGTCGCGGGGGTTGGCCCCCGGCCAACCCCCCTCGATGTAGGGGAGCCCGAGGCCATCGAGCTTGTGCAGGATGCGAAGGCGGTCCGCGACCGAGTAGGAGAGCCCGGGAGCCTGGGCGCCGTCCCGCAGCGTCGTGTCGTACAGCTCGACCTTCACGCCGTCGCCCCCTCCGCGACGAGGTCGCCGACCTCGGGGGTCGAGCAGCCCATCTCCCCGGCGCGCATCGACGCCATCTTGGTCGTGGCGAACCGGATGCCGGCGTCGATACGCCCGGCAGCCTCGGCCTCGCTCAGCTGCGAGAGGAGCATCTCCATCGCGCCGATGGCCGCAAGCGGGTTGATCGTGCCCTTCCCGGCGTGGTCGGGCGCCGTTCCTCCGATCGGCTCGAACATCGAAACGCCCCGGGGGTTGATGTTCCCGCCGGCCGCGATCCCCATCCCGCCCTGGATCATCGCCCCGAGGTCCGTGATGATGTCGCCGAACATGTTGTCGGTGACGATCACGTCGAAGCGACTCGGCATGTCCAAGAGGTAGACACAGGCCGCGTCGACGTGGACGTAGTCGGTCTGCACCTTCGGGTATTCGGTCGCCACCTCGTCCACGACCCGCTGGTACAGATCTCCCGCGTAGGTCAGAACGTTGGTCTTGTGGACGAGCGTCACCGTTCTCCGGCGGTCGGGCCGCATGGCCAGCTCGAAGGCGTAGCGCACGATGCGCTCGACCCCGTGGCGGGTGTTGATGCTCTCCTGCACGGCCACCTCGTGCGCCGTGCATTTGCGGTGGAATCCGCCCGCACCGCTGTACAGCCCCTCGGAGTTCTCGCGCACGACGACGAAGTTCACGTCGTCCTCGGTGTGCGAGGGCACCAGGGTCTGGACCCCCGGGTACCGGACGACCGGACGCAGATTCACGTACTGGTCCAGTTCGAACCGGATGCGGAGCAACAGGTCCCGCTCCAGGATTCCCGGCACTACGTCGGGATGGCCCACGGCGCCCAGGAAGATGGCGTCCATCTCGCCCAGGCGCGCCAGCTCCTCGTCGGGAAGCACCTCGCCGGTCCGAAGGTACCGCTCGCCGCCCAGATCGAACTCCTCGAGTTCGACATCGAATCCCTGCCGGACGGCCTCCATGACCTTGAGACCCTCCCGGACGACCTCGGGCCCGGTCCCGTCCCCCGGCAGGACCCCGATCCTGTACGACCGGGTCACGGGGTGATCTTCTCCCCCTCGGCCGAGCTCACCTGAAGCGCCCGGTTGATGGCCGCCAGGTAGGCGCGCGCGGAGGCCTCGACGACATCCGTAGCCACGCCCCGTCCGGTCACCCTGCGACCCTCCACGTCGAGCTGCACGACCACGTCGCCGAGCGCGTCGGAACCACCGGTCACCGACGACACGTTGAAGCTGACCAGGCGGGCCTCCACGGCGGCGGCACGCTGGATCGCGCCCATCGCCGCGTCGATCAGCCCGTCGCCCATGGCCGATTCCTCGATCGTCTCGTCCCCCTTTCGGAGATGGACCGTGGCCCGGGGCTGGAGGTGGGTCCCCCCGCCGACGACGACGGACTCGAGGACGAGGAGGTCCTGCTCGGCCGAGCCGAGCTCCTCGGCCACGATGGCTGCCAGGTCCTGGTCGGTCAGCTGGATCTTCCGGTCGGCGAGCTCCTTGAACCGCGCGAAGGCCCGGTTCAGGTGTTCCTGGTCCAACTCGATCCCGATCTTCTGAAGCGCGTCGGCGAACGCGTGCCGGCCGGAGTGCTTGCCGAGCACCAGGCGGTTGCCCTCCAGGCCGATCTCCAGGGGGTCCATGATCTCGTAGGTGGCGCGGTTGGAGAGCACGCCGTGCTGGTGGATGCCGGACTCGTGGGCGAACGCGCTGGAACCAACGACCGACTTGTTCGGCTGCACGGAGTACCCGGTGGTCATCGATACCAGCCGCGACGTCCGCACGATCTCCCGGATGTTCAGACCGTGTCTCACGCCCAGGGCCTGACCGCGGGTGCGGACGATCATCGCGATCTCCTCCAGGGAGCAGTTCCCGGCCCGCTCGCCGATGCCGTTCACGGCCACCTCGACCTGCCGGGCCCCGTTCACGATGCCGGCGAGCGAGTTGGCCACGGCCAGGCCGAGGTCGTTGTGGCAGTGGGTGGAGATCACGACGCGGTCGGGCACCGCCTCGCGGACCGTCCGCACCAACTCCCCGAACTCGTGCGGCATCGCGTACCCCACCGTGTCGGGG
Organism: bacterium; assembly: GCA_023251895.1. Lineage (GTDB taxonomy): Bacteria > Actinomycetota > UBA4738 > UBA4738 > HRBIN12 > JAHEXX01. Next base: position 28,143 of record JAHEXX010000013.1, on the reverse strand, counting down.
ACGTTAATCGTGGTGGCCCCGGCGTCCACGGCCACCTTGAAGCATTCCAGCAGGAACCCAAGCTCGGTGCGGGTGGCGTCCTGCGCCGAGAACTCCACGTCGTCGGTGTAGGACACGGCGAGCTCGACGCCCTCGCGGATCGCGTTCAGCACCTGGTTGTTCGACATCCGCAACATGTCCTGCATGTGGATGTCGCTCGTGGAGATGAACGTATGGATCCGCCACCGCTCGGCGCCCTTCAGCGCCTCCGCCGCGCGGTCGATGTCGCCGGGCGTCACCCGAGCGAGGGAGGCGATGACCGGCCCACGTACGCTCGTCGCGATCTCGCGGACGGCCTCGAATTCGCCCTCCGACGAGATGGCGAACCCGGCCTCGATGACATCCACACCCAGCTGGGCGAGCTGCTCCGCGATCTCGACTTTCTCGGCGCGGGTCAGCGCGATGCCGGGAGCCTGCTCCCCATCGCGCAGGGTGGTGTCGAAGATCCGTACTACGTCTACGTCGTCAGGCATCGGGGATCACCTTCTCCTCGGACTCCAGCCACGGCATCATGTGGCGCAGCTCACGTCCCACCTGCTCGACTTGGGACGTGCGCGCTTCGCGCCGAAGTCGCTGGAAGTTCGGGAAGCCGTCCTCGGCCTCGGCGATCCATTCCTTGGCGAACTGCCCGCTCTGGATCTCGTCCAGGATGCGCCGCATCTCCTCGCGCGTGCGCTGGTCGACCACCCGCGGGCCCCGCGTGTAGTCGCCGTACTCGGCGGTATCGGAGATCGAGTACCGCATCCAATTCATCCCGCCCTCGTACATCAGGTCCACGATCAGCTTCAGCTCGTGGAGGCATTCGAAGTAGGCGATCTCCGGCTGGTAGCCCGCGGCCACGAGGGTCTCAAAGCCCGCCCGCACCAGCGAGGTCGACCCACCGCACAGGACGGCCTGCTCGCCGAACAGGTCGGTCTCGGTCTCCTCCTTGAACGTCGTCTCGATCACGCCGGCCCGGGCACAGCCGATCCCGGCCGCGTAGGCCAGCGCGCGGGCCAGGGCCTTCCCGGTGGCGTCCTGCTCGACGGCCACCAGGCCCGGCGTGCCGATGCCCTGCTCGAAGGTCCGGCGCAGCAGGTGCCCGGGCCCCTTGGGCGCGATCATCGTCACGTCGACCTCGGCCGGAGGCGTGATCGTTCCGAAGTGGATGTTGAACCCGTGGGCGAACATCAGCATGTTGCCCGGATCGAGGTTCGGCGCCACATCGGCCGTGTAGACGGCGGCCTGCGACGTGTCGGGCAGCAACACCATGACGACGTCGGCCTCCCGTGCGGCGTCGTCGGTGGGAAGAACACGAAGGCCGGCTTCCTCGGCGGCCGGCCGGGACCTCGAATCCTCCCGAAGGCCCACCCGGACGTCGAACCCGGAGTCCTTCAGGTTCAGCGCGTGGGCATGGCCCTGGCTGCCGAAGCCCAATACCGCGATCCTGTCGTCGGCCAGCGCGGAGCGATCGGCGTCATCCTCGTAGTAGATCGTCGCCACTCGTTCCCTCCTCGTCGTCGCGGCGGGCCTAGACCCCGCCCCCGGTCCACCCCGGCACGTCCCCCGCCCCTGCCGCGGTCCTCTTCGACACTCGCTCCCGTATGCCACGATCGCCCCGGGCCAGGGCGATACGGCCGGTCCGCGACAGCTCAACGATCCCGTAGTCGCCCAGCAGCTCGATCAGGGCCTCCAGCTTGTCCGGCACGCCGGTGGCCTCGATCGTCAGCGTCTGGTGTGTGACGTCGAGGACCCGCACCCGGAACACGTCGCAGATCTCCATGATCCGGGCACGGGCCTCGCCCTCGGCCCGGACCTTCACCAGGAGCAGCTCGCGCTCCACGGCCTCCCCGGGCTCGTGCTCCAGCACCTTGATCACGTGGATCAGCTTGTTGAGCTGCTTCGTCACCTGCTCCAGAGGCTTGGACTCGACGTTGACCACGACCGTCATGCGCGACAAGCCGCGCTCCTCGGTGGGGCCGACGGCCAGCGAATCGATGTTGAACCCCCGGGCCGCGAACAGCCCGGCCACCCGGGTCAGGACGCCCGGCTTGTCCTCGACCAGTACGGACAGCGTGTGCAGGGTCATGCGATCGGAGCCTCCGCGGGATCGGCCACGGGCCGCAGGCCGCCGGGGCCGATGATGATGTCGTCGTTGCTGGCGCCGGCCGGGACCATCGGGAAGCACATCTCCTTGGAGTCAACGCGGAAGTCGACGACGACGCTGCGATCCTCGATCGACAGGGCCTTGTCGATGACCGCATCGACCTCTTCGGGGTGCTCGGCCCGCAGGCCCACGGCCCCGTAGGCCTCGGCAAGCTTCACGTAGTCAGGGACCTCGTAGGACAGGTACACCTCGGAGTAACGCTCCTTGTAGAACAGCTCCTGCCACTGGCGGACCATGCCGAGGTAGCCGTTGTTGATGATCGCCGTGATGAACGGGATCTTCTCGGTGGTCGAGGTGGCCAGCTCCTGGGCGGTCATCTGGAAGCACCCGTCGCCGTCGATGGCCACGACGCGCCGGTCGGGCCGGCCGGTCTTGGCCCCGAGAGCCGCGGGCACGGCGAAGCCCATGGTGCCCAGGCCGCCCGAGTTGATCCAGGTCCTCGGTTCCGTGAACTTCCAGAACTGCGACGCCCACATCTGGTGCTGGCCCACGCCGGCCACGACGATCGAGTCCTTGGCCCGCTCGTACAGACGCTCGATGGCGAACTGCGGCTTGAGCGGCCCGTCGGCCGCCTGCTCGTAGGCGTACGGGTACTTCTCCCGCCAGGTCGAAAGCTGGCTCAGCCACTTCGAGCGGTCCGGCACGCCGCCGGCCTCCTCCTGCTGCCGCCGCAGCTCGGACAGCATCTTCGCGATGACGTCCCTGCAGTCACCCACGATCGGCACGTCGGCCGCGCGGTTCTTCCCGATCTCCGCCGGGTCGATGTCGACGTGAACGACCCTGGCGTGCGGGGCGAACGTGGCCAGCTGGCCGGTGACCCGGTCGTCGAACCGGGCCCCCAGCGCCACGAGCAGGTCGGACTTCTGCATCGCGGTCACCGCCGTGTACCCGCCGTGCATCCCCGGCATGCCGAGTCCCAGCTCGTGCGTGTCGGGGAACGCCCCCCTGGCCATCAGCGTGGTGACCACGGGGAGGTTCCCCTCGGTAGCCAGCTCGTGCAGCTCCTTGGTGGCCTCGGCCTTGATCACGCCGCCGCCGACGTACAGGACGGGGCGCTTCGCGTCCATGATCAGCTTCACGGCCTCCCGGATCTGCCGGAGGTTCCCCTTGGTGGTCGGCTTGTACCCCGGCAGTTCGACACCATCGGGCCACTTCCACGTGGTCTCGTTGATCAGGACGTCTTTGGGGATGTCCACCAGGACCGGGCCGGGACGGCCGGTGCGAGCGATGTGGAACGCCTCCCGGATGGCCTCAGCCACTTCCCCCGGGTGCTTCACCAGCCGGTTGTGCTTGGTGACGGGCAGCGTGATGCCGGTGATGTCGGCTTCCTGGAACGCATCGTTGCCCACCACGGGGGTGGGCACCTGCCCGGTGATGGCCACGAGCGGGACGGAGTCCATCTTGGCGTCGGCCAGGGCGGTCACCAGGTTGCACCCGCCGGGGCCGGAGGTGGCCATGCACACCCCGACCTTCCCGGTGGCCCACGCATACCCCTCGGCGGCGTGGCCGGCGCCCTGCTCGTGTCGGCACAGCACGTGGCGGATGCTCGAGTCGATCAGGGGGTCGTAGGCAGGGAGGATGGCGCCGCCGGGGATCCCGAAGATGACGTCCACCTCCTCGCCCTCGAGGGCCTTGAACAGGGCCTGCGCCCCGCTGACCTTCATCCGGCGGCCACCTCTCGGGGCTCCTCCACCGGCCCCGTCTCCACCCGCCGGACAGTGCAGTCCATGCGGTGGGCAAGGTTCCGGCAGGATCGCTCGAACTCCCAGGGGTTCCAGTCGCGGCGACGGGTCTCGAGTGCCTCAGCGCCCTCCTCGAACCCGATCCCTCCGCCCAAATAGGTGACCTCCGCGTGGAAGAACCGTTCGACCTGCCGCCGGACGGACTCCTCCTCGGCCTGCACGAATACCTGTCCGGGACCCTCCCACAGCACGGTGGCCACGGTGGTCCCGCCTCGCTCGAACTCGTACCTCATCGGGGATCTCCCTCCTTCGTCTGGCTCCTCGGTGGGCCTGGCCGACGTCGCGGTTCGGGGTAAGAAAAACCCCTCGCGGGGCGAGGGGCGTCCGGCGCGGCGTCAGGCCTTCTGGCCTGCCCGCGCCTACCGAATAAGTACGAGGGACTGCCTGCCGAAGAAGCTCCTGCTCGCCAACATGGTCAAATCAGTTTAGGCGCATCGGGTCCCATGTCAACCCGGTCGTCCGGGGGACTGGCCCGGTCCCCCTACCAACGGACGCGGCTTCCGCGGCCGGGAGTCAGGCCGCCTGGACCTTCTTCCACGCTTCGGTGTAGAGCCGTTCGTGCTCGCCCAGATCGACGGTGAAGGAAAGTCGGTCGAGCACTTCGGGGGGCGGGAAGATCACGGGGTCGTTGCGTACCGATGGATCCAGGAGATCGGTCGCGGCACCGTTGGCCGTGTAGTACCGGATGAAGTTCGAGACCCGCGCGGACACATCGGGCCGCAGGTAGAAGTCCATGAACGCAAGCGCGTTGTCGGTGTGTGGGGCGTCGGTGGGAACGGCCAGCGAATCCACCCATCGCATGGCACCCTGCGCGGGCAGTACGAACTGGAGCTTGGGGTTGCGTTCCTTGGCCTGCAGCAGGTCCCCGGAGTAAGCATGCGCCGCGACGAGCTCTCCGTTCGCCAAGCCCTCGAGGTAGGTGGCCGAGTCGAACCCTCGGATCACCGCCTTCATCTTGATGAGCTGCCCGGTCGCCGCGTCGATGTCGGCGGGCGACGTCGTGTTGGGATCCTTTCCTAGTGACAGAAGGGCCGCCGCGAAAGCATCTCGGATCTCCGCGAGGATCGTCATCCGTCCCTTGAACCGCTCGTCGAGGAATACCGTCCAGTCCGGGGGTTCGGTGATCACGGTCGCGTCGTAGCCGATCCCGGTGGTCCCGGTGGCCCATGGGATCGTGTACCGGTTCCCGGGGTCGACGCCGCCCTTCCTGAACTCCGGCCGGAGGTTCCCGATGTTCTCGAGCTTGTCCCCTGCATCGATCTCCTGCAGCAGCGCCCGTTCCCGGAAGGCCCGGACGAAGTTCTCGCTCGGAACCATGAGATCGAACGTCCTGGCGGCTCGTCGTTCGACACGTACGTGTCGTAGGCGACGCTGATCCCCTTCTCCCGCTCGAACCGTGGCAGGATCGCCGGGTCGATGTAGTTGGTCCAGTTCTGGAAGAAGAGCTCCTTCGCCGTTCCCCTGCAGGCGGCGAGCACCGGCCCCATGGCGGTGACCAAGCCAATCCCACCGACGCGGGCCAGGAACTCCCTCCGCGAGAGCGCTGCCCGGCGATCCTGCATCGCTACCCCTCCTAGCTCGCCAGGAACACCGGGACCCTGGCGTGGCGCGCCACCCGCTCGGAGACCGACCCGACGAGCAGGCCCTGGAGCCGCCCCAGTCCGCGACGTCCTATGACGATCAGGTCGACGAACTCCTCCTCAGCCGTCTGCAGGATGGCCTCCGCAGGTCGCCGCGGACGACGATCCCGCGAGCGCGACGGCCCCGTCCCGTGAACAGCAGCGTGGCTTCGGTGGCGAGCCCCCTGGCGTCCTCTTCCATCCCGGACCGCAGGCGTTCGGCCTCCAAGATGCCGCGCCGGCGGATGGCGAGCGGAGGGTCGAAGGCGACCACGACGATGATCTCGGCTCCCGTCGCGTCTGCGACCAGGTCGGCCCAGGCTATCCCGAGCTCGGAGCCGGCGGAGCCGTCGACGGGCACAAGGATCTTCTCGATCCGTCGATGCAACTCGGGCATCCGGAGCGGCTCCTCCGCGCCGGGCTCGTGACCTGGCTCTTCGCTCATGCGCTCGGTCCCTCCGGGCGGTCTTCCGGCTCGACCGGGACCTCCTCCTCGATTTCCCCGCGACGCCGCTTGAAATGCCGAGCGATGGGGTAGAGCGCCGGCCCGGTCGCGAGGAACAGGAAGGAACGGCCCACGGTCCGGAACAGGCCCTCGCTCAGTACCTGGTTGTAGATCGAGAAGATCACGATACCGGTCGGGAACAGGGCCACCAGGGCGATGCCCAGCCATCCGCCCGGGATACGATACGGTCGTTCCATGCCGGGCTCCCTGATCCGCAGCCCCACGAGCGCCGCGAACTCCAGCAGCAGGGCCGCGGAGTAGATGATCACATCGACCACGACGAGGCTCTGGAACGGCCCCAGGATGAAGATCGAGTAGATCGCGCTCGACGCCACCAACGCCACCCAGGGCGTCCCGTACCTGGGGTGCACCTTGAACAGCGCTCGGGGTAGGTAGCCGTCCTCGCCCATCACGAACGGGACGCGGGTCACGGACAAGAGCAGCGCGGAGAACAGGCCGGCGGTCGAGATCAGCGCGCCGGCCGCCATGAGGAACCGCAGCCAGTCTCCGCCGATGATCCCGGCGATCTCGTTCCACGCGCCCGCGGTCCAGGTCACGTGCTTTGTGCCGACCACGGCGATGCCGATCACGACCGGCAGCAGGTAGCAGAGCGTGATCAGCGGCAGGGTGATGACTAGGGTCTTGGGGTAGTCCCGCCGTGGGTGCTTCATCTCGCCGGCGATGGTCGACAGGCCGTCCCAGCCCAGGTAGTTCCACATGACGACGAACAGACCGAGGTTCAGGGATTCCCCGATGCCCTGCCCCTTCAGCGTGAAGGGGACCGCCGGGTTGAAATGCATCTTGAACAGCCCGAGCACCGTCATGATCGCGAACGGCGCGAGCACGGCGATCCCGAACAGCTTCGAGGAATCGCCGATCACCTTCGCGCCCCGGATGTTGAGGTACGTGAAGAACCAGATCACGGCCATGCCGAGGAGCCACCGGGCGACCCCGTTGGTCTGGAAGACCTGAAGTAGCTCGCGGAGTAATCGACGAACAGCACCGGGTAGATCGCCATGTCTACCCAGCTGGTCAGCCAGGACCACCACCCCTCCTGGAACCCCCAGAAGGGCCCGAGGGCCCGTTTGGCCCAGAAGTAGTACCCACCCTCGACGGGCATGGCCGTCGCCAGCTCGGCGACCATCAGCGCGGTCGGGAGGCTCCAGAGGAGTGGGGTGAGGAGGATGAGGAGGATGGCCATCCCGGCGCCGGAGGAGCCCACCACGTCCTCGAGGCCGTAGGCCCCCCCGGACACCGTGAAGAACATGATGAACACGAGCGCCCCCAGCGCGAGCGAGCGCTTGACGACCCGAACTTCCGGCTCGACCGCGATGGCCACACGTCCTCCTTCCGGTTACTGGAGCGGAAGATGGCGAATCCTCACACAGGGATGACCCGGCGGGCAACCGCAGGGCCGACCAGAGCCGCTTCGGCTCTGGTCGATTGACCCTTAACGATCGGCCCAGCTAGCCTGCCTGGACCATGGGGGGCGGGCCGGATCCGGAGCTAGAGGCCGCGATCCGCGCCGTGCCGGCGTGGGATGGCCTCGACCCGCTCGTCACGCCCATCGAGGCCGGTCTCACGAACCGCAACTTCCGGATCAGCGTGGGCGGCGAGTCGTTCTTCCTCCGCCTATCCGGGAAGGACACCGAACTCCTCGGGATCGACCGGATCGCAGAGCACCGGGCCGCCCTAGGCGCCGCGGCCGCCGGCGTGGGGCCCGAGGTGTTCGCGTTCCTGCCGGAACTGGGATGCATGGTCACGCGATGGGTGCCCGCCGAACCGCTCGCGGAGGGCGACCTGGGGCGGGAGGAGATCCTCGCCGACGTGGTCGCAGCGGTGCACACGATCCATGGGGGGCCAGAGCTCCCCTGGTCGTTCTCCGCGTTCCGCATCGTCGAGGACTACCGCAGGATCTCGCTGGCACGCGGCGTCTCCATCCCGGCCGTATACAACGAAGCTCTCGCGCGGGCGACGGAGATCGAGGAGGCCTTCGAGCGCGCTCCCCTGGCTCTCCGCCCCTGCCACAACGATCTGCTGGCGGCCAACTTCCTGCGGGGCGACGGCCGGATGTGGCTGGTGGACTACGAGTACGCCGGGATGGGCGACCCCTTCTTCGACCTGGGGAACCTCTCGATCAACAACGGGCTCTCCGAGGATGCGCAGGAGACGCTGCTGCGACTGTACTTCGGGCGGCCGGCCGATGCTCACCGGGCCCGGCTGAACCTGATGCGGATCATGTCCGACTTCCGAGAGGCCATGTGGGGTGTGGTCCAGCAGGGACTGTCCTCCCTCGACATCGACTACGCGGCGTACGCGGAGAAGCACTTCGCGCGCCTGGCTCGGACGATGGGCGACGACCGGTTCCCGTCCTGGCTCCGGGACGCGGCAGAGGTCATCTGAGGTGGCGGACTCACAAGCGCGCGCGGTGATCATCGGGGGTGGGGTGGCCGGGGCCAGCGTCGCCTACCACCTGACCCAGCTCGGTTGGAGCGACATCATCCTGGCGGATCGGGCCGAGCTGACCAGCGGTTCCACGTTCCACTCCGCCGGGCTGGTGGGACAGCTCCGGTCGAGCGTCACGCTGACCCGCATGATGATGTACGGCGTCGAGCTTTACCGGCGATTGGCCGAGGAGACCGGCGCGGATCCCGGGTGGCACGAGGCGGGGTCGCTCCGACTCGCGTCGTCCGCCGAACGGATCCAGGAGCTGCGGCGGCTGTCCGGTTGGGGCAAGACGTTCGGGCTGCCCCTCGAGATCGTCTCCACGAGCGAAGCGCTCGAGCTGTTCCCCCTGTTCGACCCAACCGGCGTGGAGGGCGCCGCCTACCTCCCGACGGACGGTTGGCTGGACCCCAGCGGCCTGACCATGGCCCTGGCCGCGGGGGCCAGGCGGCGCGGTGCCAGGATCCTCACCCGAACCCCCGTCACCGGCATCCACGTGAACCGGGGACGGGTGGAAGGTGTGGAAACCGATCAGGGCGACATCCAAACGGAGATCGTCGTGAACGCCGGGGGGATGTTCGCGAACGAGATCGGCAGGATGGCCGGCGTCGAGGTGCCGGTCGTGCCCATGTCCCACCAGTACCTGATCACGAAGCCCATCGACGGGGTCCGGCCCGACTTCCCGACCATGCGCGATCCCGATCGGCTCGTGTACTTCCGCGAGGATGCCGGAGGACTGGTGGCGGGAGGCTACGAGCGGGACCCTGCGCCGTGGCACGTCGACACGCCGATCCCGCAGGACTTCAACCACAAGCTGCTGGCGGAGGACTGGGAGCGCTTCGAGCCCCTGGCCCGGGGCGCCTTCGGGCTGGTCCCTTCGCTGAACGACGCCGAGATCGTCAAGATGGTCAACGGGCCGGAGGCCTTCACCCCGGACGGCGAGTTCATCCTGGGCGAGTCAGAGGTGCGCGGATTCTTCGTGGCGGCGGGGTTCTGCGCGCACGGGATCGCCGGGGCCGGGGGGGTCGGCAAGGTCATGGCCGAGTGGATCGTGGACGGCGAGCCGGAGTTCGACGTCTGGAGGATGGACATCCGGCGGTTCGGCGCCCAGTACCGGGACCGGGAGTACGCGAAGGTCCGGGCCGTCGAGATCTACTCCACCTACTACGACATCCATTACCCAGGCGAGGAGCGGCAGGCCGGGCGCCCGCTCAAGACCGGGACCACCTACGACCGCCTCGGGGAGCTCGGCGCCGAGTTCGGCGAGAAGTCCGGCTGGGAGCGAGCCAACTGGTTCCGGTCGAACGAGGATGAGCGCTTGGAGGCGCTCAGGCCTCGGGGGTGGTCCGGCCAGCACTGGTCCACGGCCATCCCCGCCGAGCACCTGGCGACCCGGGAACGGGCCGGCCTGTTCGACGAGACCAGCTTCGCCAAGATCGAGGTCCGAGGACCGGGGGCGTGCGATCTGCTCCAGCACCTGTGCGCCAACGACGTAGATCGGGCCGCCGGTGCCGTCGTGTACACGCAGATGCTGAACCGGCGGGGCGGGATCGAGAGCGACGTGACGGTAACGCGCCTGGCGGAGGACCGCTTCCGCATCGTCACCGGCACCGCCTTCGGGAACCACGACCTGGGCTGGATCCGCAAGCATCTGCCGGACGACGGGAGCGTGGTGGCCGAGGACGTCACGGCGAAGCTGGGCTGCATCGGGCTGTGGGGACCCAGGGCCCGCGATATCTTGTCGGTGGTCTGCGACGACGACCTGTCCAACGAGGGGTTCCCGTACATGGCGGCGCGGAACGTCACCGCGGCGGGGGTCTCCTGCCTGGCGCTTCGGGTCACGTACGTGGGCGAGCTGGGGTGGGAGCTGTACCCGGACATGGTCGATGCGTTGCCGCTGTGGGACGCCCTGCTCGGCGCCGGCCGGGACCACGGCGTGGTCCCGGCCGGCTACCGGGCGATCGACTCTCTCCGCCTGGAGAAGGGGTACCGGACTTGGGGCGCCGACATCACCCCGGAGGAGACGCCGTTCGAGGCCGGCCTGGGGTTCGCCGTGCGGTTGAACAAGGATGCCGACTTCATCGGGAGGGAAGCCCTGGAACGCCGGCGGGCCGAGGGGGTCCGGCAGAAGCTGTGCTGCCTGACCCTGGCCGATCCACGCGCGGCCACCCTGGGGAACGAGCCCGTCCGCTTTGGGGACGACGTCGTCTCGAGGATCACGACCGGTGGGATCGGCTACTCGGTGGGAACGAGCGTCGCCTTCGCCTACCTGCCGCCGGCCCTGGCAGAGGTGGGGACGCAGCTGTCGGTCGAGGTGTTCGGCGACTGGGTTGAGGCGGAGATAGCGGCAGAGCCTTTGTGGGACCCGAGCGGGGCGCGGATCAGATCCTAGGGTCCGCGGGGAACGTCGCGCCGTTCCAGGAGGCCCGGAGCCGTTTCCGATGCCATCCCCTGACCTCCAGTTGGATCTCGTCGGGAAGCTCCAGGTCGGCCGGGTCCAGGAACAGATCGAAGTCATCGCCGGTCAGCATGCGGAATCGGCGGTCCGGCCCGGGCGAGTCGGTCGATGCCTGCAGGAAACTCACGGTCCCCTGGCACTGCAAGCAGTCCACCCACACGAAGGCGGATCCACCGCGCTCGCGCACGAACTCGACTGCCTCTAGGCTGGCGACGACCCTCATCTACAAAGCGTCCACCGGCCCGATGGTGACGTCAACCCCCCGTCGCTTCTCGGGTCCACCGAGCGAAGTCCTCGGACTCGAATACGGCGAGCGCGCGATCCCACCGCTCCACCGCCCAGCCCCAGAAGTCGTAGTCGATCGTCGAGATCTGGGCCTGGATGGCCGCCCACAGGGTCCAGCCAACGTCGGCCATCACGGCTTGCAGGTTCATCCTTGCCAGCAACGCGGGCGTTGCCTCCCCGAAGTAGGCTTGGCACAAGGCCGCCCGGAGGTCCTGGTCGAACCCGCACTCCTGAGCCGTGTCGCCGAGCTCGAAGCACGGGTCATTGTTCCCGCTGTACTCGAAGTCGAGGATCCACAGTTGCCTACCGTCGTCGATGTAGTTCTCGGCCAGCAGGTCGTTGTGACAGGGGACCGTCGGCACGGGATGCGCTGCGAACGCGCGCTCGATCTGGGTCACCTGGGCCGCGCGGTCGTGGAAGCCCTCGGGGATGCGCACCTGGTGCCGGTCGCATACCTGCAGGTAGTACTCGACCAGCCGGAACATATCGAAGTCCTGGAGGAACCGGGGGGCGGTGTGCAGCCGGCGCATGGAAGCGGCTATCCGCGCGGCCATCTCGGACGATCGGAGCTTCTCGCTCGACATGGTCTCGCCGTCGATGAACTCGAGGACCATCACCGAGAACTCGGGGAGGTACTCGAGGATCCGGGGAGCCACGCCGGTGGTGGCGGCAGCCTCGGCGTTGTGCCGTTCGTTCGCCCGGTCCACGGCCAGAAGCTCCGTGGACCGCCCCGGGATCCGAACGACGTACTTGGCCCCGTCCGATTCCACCAGGTAGTTCACGTTCGTGAGGCCTCCCGAGAGGGTCGAAACAGAGGCCTCCCGGCCCCGCCAGAGCGACACGCGCTCGACGACCTGGTCGATGGAGGGTCCGTCGGTCACGCCGCCACCCTCTTGCGTTCGGGGTCGTACAGGGCGTCCTCGGTGACCTCGGCCGGGACGAGCCTCCCGAAGACCTCGACCTCCACCTGTGCCCCGGGCCCGATCTCGAGGGGGAGATACGCGTACGCAACGTTCCGCCGCACCGTGAACCCGTACGCGCAGCTTCGGAGCCGTCCCACGACCCGGCCGTCCCCATGAACGGCCTCGCCCCCGTAGATCGTGAGGTAGGCCTCATCGCCGACCACCAGGGTCCGGATCCTACGGGTGAGGCCGGCCTCGCTCGCCGCGACCAGAGCGTCTCGTCCGTTGAAGTCACCCTTGTCCAGGGCTACGCAGAACCCCAGTCCCGCCTCGTAGGGGGTGTCGTTCGGCGTCAGGTCGGTTCCGAAGTACCGGTAGGCCTTCTCGATCCTCAGTGAGTCGAGGACGCGGTAGCCGCCGGGCTCGATCTCGAACCCGCGGCCCGCCGCCAGCAGCCGGTCCCACACCTGGACCCCCCAGGCGGGGTCGACGTACAGCTCCCACCCCAGCTCGCCGACGTACGTGATCCGCTGGGCCAGAACCTCGGCGCCGCCGATCCGGATGGTCCGCGCCGCAAGGAACGGGAAGGCCTCGTTCGACACGTCGTCGTCGGTCACCTCCTGCAACACGTCGCGAGCGCTGGGGCCCCAGATCCCCACGACCGCCAGTTCCTCGGTGACGTCTCGGAAGTCCACCGGCCCGTCCCCTTCGACCGCGTCCGCCTGAAGCCACCCAAGGTCACCATCCACGTACCCGGCACCGGTCACCACCCGGAATCGATCCTCCCCGAGGCGCGTCACCGTCACGTCAGCAACGATGCCACCGCGACGGTTGAGGAACTGCGTGTAGACGACGCTGCCGATCGGGCGATCGATCCGGTTATCCGCCACCCGCTCGAGCAGCGGGAGCGCGCCGAGCCCGGAGACTTCGATCTTGCCGAACGACGACATGTCGATGATGCCCACACGCTCCCGGAAAGCGGCATGTTCCTCGGCGAGTCTGTCGAACCACGCCGGCTTCTCCCATCGGAACTTCCGCTGGTCGGCCCCGGCCCGGCGCCAGGGCTTCCCGGGCTCGAAGTAGTCGGGACGCTCCCACCCGTTCTTCAGGCCGAACACGCAACCGAGTTCCTGGAGGCGAGCATGCAGGGCAGAGACGCGCTTCGGCCGACCCCACTCGTCCTGATCGAACGGGTAGCGCAGGAAGTAGTAGTACTTGTACGCCTCGCGGGCCTGCTCCGCCGCGTACAAGGGATCGGCGTGGACATGACCGAACCGCCAGGCCCGATACGGGGTCATGTCGAGTTCGGTCTCGCCGCTCGTGATCCATTCCGCCAGGGCCTTCCCGATCCCGCCTGCTCCCCCGAACCCGTTCAGCGACAGGCCCGCAGCCATGAAGAACCCCCGGACGCCCGGCACCGGGCCCAGCAGCGGGTTGGCGTCGGGGGTCATGGCGTCGGGGTGGCACACGAGCTTCACGATCTCCGCCCTCTCCAGGAAGGGGAACCGCCGGGCCGCGCCCCGAAGCAGTTGCTCGAACCGGCCCAGGTCCGGAGGCAGGGAGCGCCCGCCGTGGTCCCAGGGGACGCCGTCCACCCACCGGGCGACCGGATCCGGCTCGTAGCCGCCGAACAGGACCCCGCCGGCCTCGGATTTCCCGTACACGAGGTTGTCCGGGTCTCGGAAGCACGGCATGTCGCGAGGCAGCTCGAACCCTGGCACGGCCTTCAGCGCCATGTGCTGGTGGTCGACGGGCGTGGACGGCACACGTGCGCCGACCATCTGCGCCACCTGCGGCGCCCAGATGCCGCCCGCGTTCACCACGACCTCAGCCTCGATCGGGCCGTCGTCCGTGAGGACCGCACGGACCTCCCGGTGGGGCCCCAACCTGATCCCGGTGACCCGAACCCCGGTGCGGATCCGCGCTCCGAGCTCGCGTGCCGCAGCGGCCAGGGCGTGGGTCGCCGTATGAGGGTCCAGGAACCCGTCGCCGGGGACGCTGACCGCTCCGTACAGCAACTCGGCGCTGGCCGCCGGCATGAGCTCGCGGGCCGCGTCCGCCGACACTAGCTCCACGTCGAGCCCGATCCCCCGGGCCCGGGAGACCCCTCGCTGGAGTTCCATGAACTGCTCCGGGCTGGAGGCGAGGCGCAGGCTGCCCACCGCGTCGAAGACGCCCAACTCCCGGTACAGCTCGATGCTGTACCGGCGGAACCGCATCATGGTGGGCGAGGGGTTGAACATGGTGACCAGGCCGGCCGCGTGGGCCGTCGACCCGCTCGTCAGCTGGCCTTTCTCCAGCAGCAGCACGTCGGACCACCCGGCTCGGGCCACGTGGTAGGCCACGCTGCAGCCGGTGATGCCACCGCCGATGACCACGACCCGCGCTCGCTCCAGTGCCACCACCTCGGATACGGAGGTGGGGCGGGGCCTCCGGCCCCGCCCCACCGAGCCGCTCGCAGTCCGCCTACTCCGGCGGGATCTCCGCGAACGCGTACTCCACCTTGATGCCCTGGCTGCGCTTCACCGACCGCATGATGAAGTAGATGACCAGACCGAGCACGACGGTACCGAGGATCACGGCATACGTGATCCCGTGGCCGCTGTAGGCGAGCCCGAGCTCCGGGACTAGGAGGAACGCCCCCACCATGAACGTGGCCGTCACGAATCCGATGACGCCCAAGATCGTGACCAACGGGGTGTTCCCGATCTTGTACTTCGCCCCGGGCGAGGCGTCGTACACCTTCTTGGCCCGGTAGGGAAGTAACCCCGCGGCGAGGGCGCTGAACATGAAGACGACGCCGTTGGCGAAAGTCACGCCCAGCGCCCACCTCAGGCTCCAGTCGGCCACCTTGTTGTACGCGATGATCACAGGGATGGCCGCCAGGAAGTAGGCGAGGTGCGCGTTCACCGGTGTCTTGAGCCGCGGGTGGACCCGGGAGAACCAATCGGGTAGCAGGCCGTCCAGGCCCTGGGCCACCATGATCCTCGTCGTCCCGATGTAGCAGTTACAGACGATCTGGAAGGAGTTCAGGATGTACCCGACGCCGATCAGAAGGATGATGATCGGACTGGCCGTCAGCGCGATCGCGATGAGGTTCGGCATCAGGATCGCGCCCCCGATGAACGACGTCGGCAGCAGGAACCAGCTACCCGCCGAAGCCACCCGCATGGCGTCGCCCCCGACCCCATGCTGCATCGCGACCGCGAGCAGGACCAGGAGCCCAGCCGTCACGGCCAGAGATCCCACGATGATGAACAGCTGGTTGCGGAAGACGTGGGCGTTCTTGATCTCGCCCCCCTGCTCCACCGAGTAGGACGCCCACTGGAGGCTCGTCCAGGCGATAGGCGCCACCATGAGGGTGCCGAAGACCCAGAAGGGCGGGTGGAAGCTGATGCCGGCCGCCACCGCCGCCTGCTTGGCCGCGGCGAACCAGTGCTTCGTGCCGTCGACTGCGAGGGCGAAGCCGTCCAGCTTGGCTCGGACGGTAACGGGGTCCGTGGCGAGGAACATGATCACCACGATCCCGAACGAGATGAGGATCGCGTACCACATCACGTACTGGAACCGGACGTAGTTCCGGAACCCGCTGACGAGCAGGGCGAACGACACGAGCGCGTTGATGATGCTGATGACGATGATGCCGTTGGCTGTCGCCGCCCAGGAACCGACACTCGTGAACCAGCTCACGCCCGTGGCCACCCCCAGCCCAAGGAACGTCGGCGCGATCCCCAGCGTCGCCATCAGCCAGCCGGAGAGGGCGACCCACTGGAGGATCCACACCACGAAGAACGCGAACACGATGGTGAACCCGAAGCCGCCGCCGAAGACCCGGCTCTGGAAGACGTAGTCGCCCCCGGACCTCGGTAATGACGTCGCCAGCCACGCGTACGCCAGCGCGATCGGCAGCTCGAACAGGAACGCCAGCGCGATCCCGATGATCAGGCTCCCCCCTGGGAGCGCCGTCGGGCCGTTGATGTACGTCCAGGGGAAGATGATCCCCATCGTGAGGATGTTGTAGATGAACGCCGAGTAGGGCGACATCACGCGGACGAGCCCGGAGGCTCGTCTGGTGAAGACCTGTGGTGCTGCTGCCTCGGCCATTCCCCCTCCCTTCTGAGTTCCGGAGCCCCCGAGCCGGGCTTACCCGGAGGTGAATTGGTGACCGATGACCTCTCCGCTCCTGATCGCCACGATCAGTCCCCGCAGCACCCCCTCTCCGTACTCGCTCCCGGGGTTGAATGCCATCGTCCGGCCGTAGTTGGTCAGACCCCGAGACTCGTGGATGTGCCCGTGGAGGCCGACCGTCGGCTGGTGCCGGTCCAGGGCGTCGGCGACGCTCTGGCTCCCAGCCCCGTAGTACACGGGCTGCCCGTTCTCGATCACCGGCGCCGGCGGCCACACGGACGCGTCGAGCCTCATGCAGGTGTCGAGACCGGAGTCGAGCGGGGGACAGTGGAAGTTGAACACGCACCGTGAGGGATCGGAGACGTCGGCCATGAGCTTGTCGATGACCTCCCCGATCTGCTCGTCGGTGCGCTCACGGGGCGTGTCCCAGGGAGTGGGGGTGGAGTACCCGACCGTCGCCATCACGTGCTCGTCGTCGATCGAGACGATCCGGTTCTCGCAGTTCACGACCCGATCCTCGGCCTCCTCATCGAGCGCGGACAGGCACGCATCGGTGTCGTCGTTGCCCCCACAGAGGTAGATACGCACGTGGGAGCCGGCCAGGCGCTCCTCGGCCAGTTGAACCCACTGCCCCAGCTTTTCCTTCGCCAAGACGTCGAACTTGGCGTCGATCCGGTCCTGGTGACCCTCGTACCACGCGTACTCCTCGGAGTCGCACTCGAACGAGTAGAACCCGAGCGTGTCGAGTTTCAGCTTGAACTCGGCCAGCTCCTCCGGGCTGGTGATGTGGTGGTTCTGGCCGTGGAGTCCGGCCCGCCAGGTGTTTCCGGCGTTCCGCACGATGGGGACGAGCATCTTGCCCATCAGGTCCCCGCCGAACACCAGGGCATCGACGTCGTAGAACTTCGCCGCGTTCAGGAACTTGCGGTAGGTCGGCTCCGACCCGTGGATATCGCATGCGTAGAACAACCGGGTGGGCTCGGACGTTGCCTGGCCCTTCTTCCGGAAGCGCGGCATCTACAGCTCCTCCACATGAGGCGCCAGCTCGCTCACGTCCCGGTACCACTTCTTGCGGTCCCCCACGCGCGCCCTCAGCTTCCAGGCGAGCGACTTCGGCTCCTGCGTGATGCGGGCGAGCGCCAATTCCACCTGCTCGGCGACGCGCCGCGTGTCCTCGTCGGAGAGCTGCGGGTAGGACGCCGCCATCTGCTGGACCTTCTCGAGGTTCATCGTGAGCGTCCGCCACCACCCCCAATCCTTGGCACAGACGGCGGCCACTCGACCGAGGTTGATCTGGTTCTGGTCGCGATCCCCGAGCGGGTACTCGAGCAACAGCATGATGGTGTCGATCAGATCTTTCTCGTTGATTTCCACGATCTGCATCTTCTGCATCAGCATCTCGGCGAGGGGGATCGTGGCATCGTCGACCTCCAGCCGTCCGTTCCACGGGACCGTGTGGCAGAACTCAAGCTTATCCAGGAAGACGTCCAGGTGGAGGTCGGTCCCCGGGTGGTGCAGGACCATGCGGGAGCCCTCGGACTCGACGAACGTCATCTCGTCCTCGACGTATCCCTCGCGGGCCATCAGTCCCCGGATCAGCTTGACCTGCTTACCGTAGCCCGCGAAGTCGATGTCCGTGTACTTGCGGCCGAGGCGCTGCTGCAGATGCACATGGCCGGGGCAGCGGCGGGCGAAGGCGAGCGCGCCGAGCAGTCGGAGCGTCACGCTCTCTTCCCGCGCGGCGGCGAGCAGGCGATCGCCTTCAGCCTCGAACTCTTCCTTCTCCATGCCTCCGCTCGAGCCGACCGCCGACTGCCCCGCCGCAGCGCGCCGACGGGAACGGAGGTTACTTTGTGCGGTTTCGTTCGGAAAGGCAAGCCTGCCATCGAAAGCCTCGGGCGGGACCGGCGGGCTCGGACCCCCGCAAGCAGCGGCGGAGGAGATGGAATAGGCTCGCCCAAGTCGGTGAGAAAGGGGGAGACATGCGGAGGATCCTGATCTTCGGGAGCTTCGTAGCCGCGTTCTTGTTGATCGTGGCACTGGTGGCCGCCGCGACCGCTCCGCGGATCCGGGCAAGCGTGCGGATCAAGGTGATCGAGCACGCGAACACGGACACGGTGGTGGACACGGGCGGCGCGGGCGACACCACGGGCGACCTGCTCACGTTCGCCAACCCGATCTACAACGCGTCGGACACCACCAGGGTCGGCCGCGACCAGGGCGACTGCGTCCGGATCGACCCGGCCAAGGGGACCTGGGAGTGCCGGTGGGTGACGTTCGTGCCCGGCGGATCGATCGTAGTCGAGGGTCCCTTCTACGACACCCACGACGGCGTGCTCGCCGTGACAGGTGGCACCGGGCTGTATCGCAACGCCCGCGGCACCATGGGCCTGGAGTCGCGCGCCGGTGGGACAAAGTACAACTTCATCTTCGATCTGATTCCCTGAGCGGATGTCGAGGGGCGGCGGGCCGTCAGGCCTGCCGCCCCGGGCTCAGCTCGCCGGGAACGCGCTCGGGATCGGGTCGGGCAGCTGCTGCTCGGTTCCGAAGGCCACGACGATCGTGTCCCCCTGCTGCAGCTCCACGTTCCGCGGATCTGCGCCCGTGACCTCGTCGCCGTTCACGAACACCCGCAGCGCTTCGCCGCCGCTGGTGCAGTACGGCCCCAGGCAGTCCCTCGTGAACCGGACCCCCCACACATCGAAGACCAAGCCCAGCCAATAGGGTCGCACCTCGGGGGAGTGGATGTGTATGAGCCCGCTCGCGTCGTGCGTGTGGAGGGGAGACACGAACCCGGTCAGCATCGTCCCGGAGTCCTCCTGTCCGTTCAGCCCGATCCCCGATGGAACCGCGACCGGGTTTCCCTCCACGAAGACGGCTACCACGACGTGCACGTCCATCGCGTGGCCCTCCACGGTGAGCGCCGGGAGTCCGATGGCGGCCAGCCGGTCGCCCAGATGGTCGAGCTCGGGGGCCCACGGCGCCGGCGGGTCCTGGATGCCGGGCAGGGACCCCGGGTCGACCGCAGGGCTGGGCGAGACGACTGGCCCGTCGTAGGCGGATGGCGACCGCGACGAGGAGCAGGCCGACAACCCCAGGGCGAGCAGGAAGGCGAGCGCGACGACCCGGCGGGCCCCCAATCAGCGCCCCAGCGCGGCGAGGAACTCGTCCAGGTCCGGAGCCACGTGATACGTGGCCTCGAGCGTTCCCTCCAAGGCCTCGACCGTCTTGTAGCCGTTTCCCGTCACGTAGGCGACGGTCTCTTCGTCCCGACGGATCACGCCGCGCTCGGCCAGTCGCTTCAGCACGGCGATGGTCACGCCGCCGGCCGTCTCGGTGAACACCCCCTCGGTCTCGGCAAGCAGCCGCAACCCCTCGATCACCTCCGCCTCGGTGCAGGCATCGATCTCGCCTCCCGTGGCGCGGGCGGTCTGGATCGCGTACCACCCGTCGGCCGGGTTGCCGATGGCCAGCGACTTGGCGATCGTGTCCGGCTTCACCGGCCGGACCTCCGTCGCGTTCTCGCGGAAGGCCTGTGCCACCGGGGCGCACCCCTCGGCCTGCGCCCCGGACACCCGGTACGGCTTGTCCTCCACGGCGCCGATCGCCGCCAGCTCCCGGAACGCCCGGTGGATCTTCGTCATCAACGCGCCCGAGGCGATCGGCACGACGCAGTGGTCGGGAAGACGCCAGCCGAGCTGCTCGGCCGTCTCGAAGCCGAGCGACTTCGAGCCCTCCGCGTAGTACGGGCGCATGTTCACGTTCACGAACGCCCACGGCAGCGCGTCGGCCACCTCGGAGCACAGGCGGTTGACGTCGTCGTAGTTCCCCTTCACCGCCACGACCTTGGCGCCGTAGGCCTCGGTGGCCAAGATCTTCGCGCGCTCCAGATCCTCGGGAACGAACACGTACGCCGGCATCCGGGCCTTCGCCGCGTGAGCCCCGGTGGCGTTGGCCAGGTTCCCGGTGGAGGCGCACGAGATCGCCTCGAATCCGAAGGCCCGGGCCATCGTCGTCGCCACCGACACCACGCGGTCCTTGAACGAGTTCGACGGGTTGACGCTGTCGTCCTTGATCCACAGCCTCTCGAGGCCGAGGACCTCGGCCAGGTTGTCGGCCCGGCGGAGGGGGGTGAAACCGGCGCCCAGGTCGACCCGTTCCACGTCCGGCCCGCCGGGCAGGAGCGGCTCGTACCGCCACAGCGACGTCGGCCCCGCCTCGGCGTGCTTACGGAACTCGACGCCGTCGACGGCGTCGAGGTCGTATGCAGGCTCGAGCGGCCCGAAGCATTCCTCGCAGATCGAGAGCGGCTCGACCCCGTAGCGGCGGTGGCACTCCCGGCACTCCAGCGCCTGAGGGCTCGTGATCAGCGTCATCCGGTGACCGCTCCCTCCGAGGCCGAGGACACCAGCCGCGCGTACTTGGCCAAGGCCCCGGTCTCGTACCGAGGGGCCGGGGCTTGCCAGCGCTCGCGCCGGGCAGCCAGCTCGGCCTCGTCCACCTCGAGGTCCAAGCGCCGCTGCTCCACGTCGATCAGGATGGGATCGCCGTCCCGCACCAGCGCGATAGGCCCGCCGTTCACCGCCTCGGGAACGATGTGAGCGACGCTGAAGCCGTGGGTGGCGCCGCTGAACCGACCGTCGGTGACCAGCGCAACGTCTTCGCCCATCCCCGCGCCGAACACAGCAGCTGTGACGGCCAGCATCTCGGGCATGCCGGGGGCGCCCCTGGGCCCTTCGTTCCGGATCACGATGACGTCGCCCTTCTCGATCCGACCGGCCGTGACCGCCTCGAAGGCTTCCTGCTCCGATTCGAACACTCGGGCCTTCCCCCGGAACACCAGCGACTCCATCCCCGCCGCCTTGGCCACCGCGCCGTCGGGTGCCAGCGAGCCGCGCAGGATGGCCAGGCCGCCCCACGGATGGATGGGATGGCTCAGGGTGCGCACGACGGTGCCGTCGGGCGCTGCCGGTGCCGCCTCCGCCAGGTTCTCGGCCACGGTCCCGCCGGTCACGGTCAACGCGTCGCCGTCGATCAGTCCGGCGTCCAGAAGCTCCTTCAACACGATCGGCAGACCGCCCACCCGGTCCAGGTCCGACATGATGAACCGCCCCGCGGGGCGCACGTCGACCAGGTGCGGAACGCGACGGGCGATGCGGTCGAAGTCGTCGAGGGCAAGGTCGACGTGCGCCTCGCGCGCGACGGCCAGCAGGTGCAGCACCGCGTTGGTCGAGCCGCCGAAGGCCATGACCACGGCGATGGCGTTCTCGAAGGCGGCCTTGGTCATGACGTCGCGAGGTCGCGGCCCGCCGTCCAGCAGGCGAGTCACCGCGACCCCGGAATCGCGGGCCGCGACCTCGCGACGGTGGTCCACCGCGGGGGGCGAGGCCGTTCCGGGAAGCGACATGCCGAGGGCCTCGGCCGCGCAGGCCATGGTGTTGGCCGTATACATCCCGGCACACGAGCCTGCGCCGGGGCAGGCATGGCGCTCGACCTCGAGGAGTTCCTCGTCGCTCATCGTGCCGCGGGCGTTGGCCCCGACGGCCTCGAAGACGTCCTGGATCGTGATGTCCCGCCCGGCGTGCTGCCCCGGCAGGATCGTTCCCCCGTACAGGAACACCGAGGGCAGATTCAGGCGCGCGCTGGCCATCAGCATCCCCGGCAAGCTCTTGTCGCACCCGGCGATCGTGACCATGCCGTCCAGCCGCTCCGCGTGCATCACCAGCTCGACGGAGTCGGCGATTACCTCGCGACTGACGAGCGAAGCCCGCATGCCCTCGTGGCCCATGGCGATCGCGTCCGACACCGCGATCGTCGTGAACTCGATCGGTACCGCCCCGCCCTGCCGCACGCCCTCCTTGGCCAGCGCCGCGAGCTTGTCGAGGCCGTAGTTGCACGGCGTCACCTCGTTCCAGGAAGACGCCACACCGATCTGGGGCTTGCCGAAGTCCTCCTCGGAGAACCCAACCGCCCGGAGCATGGCTCGAGCCGGGGCCCGCTGGGGCCCCTCGGTGACCTCCCAGCTCCGCGGCCTCTTGGTGTTGGCGCCCACGGCGACCTCCCTGAACCATGAGTCAGAATGGGGACGGCACCATACCAAGGAGGAGGGAGCGGACTCCATGCCCGTCGACGGCCCGCCCCCGGCAGAGCGCAGCTGGTGGATGCAGGAAAGCCTGGGGGCCGATCCCGGGGAACCCTGCCCGCCGCTCGCTGGCGACATCGAGGCGGACGTCGTGATCCTGGGCGGCGGGTACACGGGTATGTGGACCGCGCATTTCTTGAAGGAGCGCGACCCCGGCATCGACGTGGTCCTGCTGGAGCAGGACATCTGCGGCGGCGGGCCGAGCGGCCGGAACGGCGGGTTCCTCGATGGGTGGTGGGGGCACATAGCCGACATGCGGACCACCTACGGCGACGCCGACACGTTGGAGCTGCTGATGGCGGCGGGGCGCAGTCCTTCGGAGATCGGAGCCTGGTGCGAGCGCCACGAGGTCGACGCCTGGTTCACCCACCGGGGCGACCTGGCCGCGGCCTCCAACGCTTACCAGGAGGGGAGGTGGCAGGGCACCCTCGATGAAGCGCGGAC
Organism: bacterium; assembly: GCA_023251895.1. Classification (GTDB taxonomy): domain Bacteria; phylum Actinomycetota; class UBA4738; order UBA4738; family HRBIN12; genus JAHEXX01. The sequence goes on along the minus strand of JAHEXX010000013.1, from coordinate 5,288 downwards.
CCTCGGCGTCCAGGACGAGTTCGAGGTGCTCTCGCCCGAGCAGGTCCGGCAGCGATGCGCGTCCCCGCTGTTCGGCGGCGGCATGTTCATCCGCGACGCCGCCACCGTCCAGCCGGCTCGCCTCGCGCGTGGCCTGCGGAGGGTGTTGCTCGAGCAGGGGGTCCGGATCTACGAACAGACCCCGGTGCGGCGGTTCGGGTTCGGAAGACCCGCGGTGGCGGAGACGGCGGGCGGCGCAGTGCGCGCGGGAGAGGCCGTGATCGGCCTGGGGGCCTCGGCCACATGGTGGAAGGCGTTCCACCCCTATCTCACGGTGCGTGGAAGCTACATGGTCATCACGGCGCCGGCTCCCGAGAAGCTCGAGGAGATCAACTGGACCGGGGGGGAAGCCGTCCGGAACATGCGCTCGTCGCTCCACTACCTGCGAACCACGCCCGACGGGCGGATCGCCTTCGGCTGCGGCGGGCTCCAGCCCGGACTGGCCCGGCGCATCGACGAACGATACGCGTACGAGGAAGGGTTCGTGCGGAAGACCGCGGGAGACCTGCTGCGGATGTTCCCGAGCTTCCGCGACGTGCCCATCGAGGCCGGATGGGGCGGGCCCATCAACGTGGCCGGGTTCAACCTACCGTTCTTCGGGACGCTCCCCTCGGGGAACGTGCACTACGGGCTGGGCTACACGGGGAACGGGGTGGGGCCATCGCACCTCGGCGGCAAGATCCTGGCGGCGCTCGCCACCCATGCCGACGACGGCTTCACGCGCCTCGCGGTCGTGACCCGCGAGCCGAAGCGGTTCCCGCCGGAGCCGATCCGCTCCCCCGGCGTGCTGATCGTGAACGAGGCGATCCGCCGCAAGGACGACCGTGAGGACGCCGGCGGCCGCGCCGACCCGATCACCCGGTTCGTGGCACGGATCCCCCGGCGCCTCGGCTACAACCTGGGGCCGCGGTGAACGACCCGCCGCGCCGGGCCGACCGGAGCTGGTGGCTTGAGGAGGTACTCGCCTTCGACCCCGGCGCCCCCTGTCCCCCGCTGGCCGGCGACCTCGACGCCGACGTCGTGATCCTGGGCGGGGGCTACACCGGACTGTGGACGGCGCACTTCCTGAAGGACCGCGAGCCGGGGCTAGACATTGTCGTCCTGGAGCAGGACATCTGCGGTGGAGGCCCGAGCGGCCGCAACGGCGGGTTCCTGAACGGGTGGTGGAGCGAGCTGGACGAACTGGTGGACCGGCTGGGGGTAGGCCAGGCGCTCGCCGTCTGCCGGACCGCCTCCGACAGCGTCCGCGAGATCGGCCTCTGGTGCGAACGCCACGGCGTCGACGCGTGGTACACGCACGCCGGCGACGTCGGGGTGGCGACTTCGCCGGCGCAGGACGGCGAGTGGCGATCGAACCTGCGCCGCGCGCAGCGCCTCGGCTTTCGAGAGCAGTACGTGGAACTGACCGCCGCGCAGGTCCGCGAACGGTGCGACACGCCGCTCGCGCGGGGGGGCCTGTTCACGCCCGACGCGGCCACGGTGCAGCCGGCCCGCCTGGCCCGCGGGCTCCGTCGGGTGGTCCTGGAACAGGGCGTGCGGATCTTCGAGGGAACACCGGTCGAGCGGTTCCGGGCGGGGCCGCCGGCGGTCGCGGGGACCGCGGGCGGCATGGTTCGGGCGCGACAGGCCGTGGTCGCTCTGAACGCCTGGGCCTCCCATTGGAAGGCCTTCCGTCGGTGGCTCGCGGTCAGAGGGACCTACATGGTCATCACGGCGCCGGCACCGGAGAAGCTGGAGCAGATCCGCTGGACCGGCGGCGAGGGCGTGTGGAACTTCCGTTCCGCCGTCCACTACCTGCGCACTACGCGCGACGGGCGCATCGCGTTCGGTGCCGGCGGGATGCAGCCGAAAGCAGCCCGCCGGATAGGGCCGGCGTTCCAGTACGACGAGCGGTTCGTGCGGCAGGTGGCCGAGGACCTCTGGCGGTGGTTCCCGTCGTTCCGTGACGTGCCCCTCGAGGCGGCATGGGGCGGGCCCGTCGATGTCTCCGGACACCACCTGCCGTTCTTCGGGTCCCTTCCTTCTGGGAACGTGCACTACGGCCTGGGCTATACGGGGAACGGCGTGGGGCCGTGCCACCTCGGCGGCAAGATCCTGGCCAGGCTCGTGCTCGGCGTCGAGGACGAATTAACCCGGCTCCCGCTCGTCACGATGGAGCCGATGCGGTTCCCCCCCGAGCCGATCCTCTCCCCCGGCCTGCTCGTCGCGAACGGAGCCATCCTCCGGAAGGACCGGGCCGAGGACCGCGGGCGCAAGCCCAACCCGCTGGTCGCCGCCGCGGCCAAGATCCCGAGGAACGTGTTCGGCTACAACCTCGGTCCGTGACCGAGGCGCCCCTTCCTCGGCAGGCCGACCACAGCTGGTGGCTGGAGGAGGCACTGGCGCAAGACCCCGGCACACCCTGCCCGCCGCTTTCGACCGAGATCGAGGCCGATGTCGTGATCGTGGGCGGCGGGTACACGGGACTGTGGACCGCGCACTTCTTGAAGGAACGCGACCCCGGCATCGAGATCGTCGTCCTGGACCAGGACGTCTGCGGTGGGGGCCCGAGCGGCCGCAACGGCGGCTTCGTCAACGCGCTATGGGAGGAGCTCCCCTATCTGGTCCAGACCCTGGGCGAGGAACCGGCTCTTCGCACCGCCCGCATAGCCGAGCGGAGCATCCCCGCCCTCGGCGCGTGGTGCGAGCGCCACGGCGTCGACGCGTGGTTCACTCCGAACGGCCAGTTGGGTGTGGCCACCTCAGCCAGCCAGGACGGCGCGTGGCGCGAGACCCTCGACGTCGCGCGGCGACTCGGCGAGGCCGACGACCGGCTCGTGGAGCTCTCCGACGAAGAGGTATCTGAGCTGTGCCGTTCCCCGGTGTTCCGGGCGGGGATCCTCACGGCGAGGACCGCGACGCTCCAACCGGCCCGGCTCGTGCGGGCCTTGCGTCGCGTGGTGCTGGAGCAGGGCGTGCGCATCTTCGAAGGCTCCCCGGTGCGGCGGTTCCGAGGCGGCCCACCGGCGGAAGCCGATACGCTGGGCGGCCGGGTTCGCGCCCCGCGGGCCCTGCTCGCCGCGGGCGCATGGGCCTCGCAGTGGAGGAGGTTCCGCCGCACGATCCTCCCGCGCGGGAGCTACATCGTGATGACCGAGCCCGCGCCGGAGAAGCTGACGGAGATCGGGTGGACCGGCGGGGAGGGCATCTACGACTTCCGCACCGCACTGCACTACTTACGCACGACGCCCGACGGGCGGATCGCGTTCGGCGCGGCGAGCCCCCGGGCCGGCCTCGGCGCTGGCTTAGGGCCCCGTCTGATGTACGACCCAGTCTCGATCCGCCGGCTGATCAGAGACCTCCACCGTATGTTCCCGAGCTTCGCCGACGTGCCGCTGGATTGCGCGTGGGGCGGCCCCATCGACGTGACCGCCCTCCACCTACCGTTCTTCGGAACCCTGGGGAAGGGGAACGTCCACTACGGCCTGGGGTTCACCGGTGGCGGGGTGGGCCCGTGCCACATGGCCGGCCGGGTCCTCTCCGGCCTGATCCTCGATGCTCGCGACGAGTACACGAGCCTGCCCCTGATCGGCCTGGAGCCCAAGCCCTTCCCCCCGGAGCCGCTCCTGTCGCCGGGAGCCTTCCTCACGCACGAAGCCATCGTCCGTAAGGACGAGGCCGAGGACGAGGGTCGGAAGACCAATCCGGTCGTGGACTTCGCGGCCCGGCTGCCACGGAGGCTCGGCTACCGCATCGGCCCCTGAGCCCCTGAGCACGGCCGGCCCCCGCGCACCGGGACGGTCGACCCTGAGTGCTCCCCGCGGGCGCTGGGATGGTTCCTGGAGAAGGCGTGTGGGAGGTGCGAGCATGGCCGACGTGATCGTGGTCAAGCGCCTGACCAAGTCCTACGGCAAGCAGCGGGGGGTCATCGACCTCAGCTTCTCCGTGGCGCCGGGGGAGGTGTTCGGCTACCTCGGCCCGAACGGGGCCGGCAAGACCACGACCATCCGCACGCTGCTCGACTTCATCCGGCCCACCGAAGGCCGGGCTGGGGTGTTCGGCCTCGATGCCAGGCGCGACCGGGTCGAGATCCACGGCCGCACCGGGTACCTGCCGGGGGAGTTCGGGCTGTACGAACGGCTCACCGGCCGGGAGTTCCTCGCCCACTTCGCATCGCTCCGCGGGGGGGTGGACGAGCGGCACGTGGGCGAGCTCGTGGGGCGCCTTGACGTCGACCCCACCCAGCGGATCCGCGCGCTGTCCCATGGGAACAAGCAGAAGCTCGCGCTGATCCAGGCCTTCATGCACCGGCCGGAGCTGCTGGTGCTGGACGAGCCCACCACGGGACTCGATCCGCTGATCCAACAGGAGTTCTACGCGATGGTCGACGAGGTCCACCGCGACGGCCGCACGGTGTTCCTCTCGTCACACGTGCTCCCGGAGGTGGATCGGGTGTGCGACCGGGTCGGCATCATCCGCGAGGGCCGGCTGATCGCCGTCGAGGACATCGGCGACCTGAAAGCGAAGGCCGTGCGCGAGATCGTGTTCCACTTCGCGCGGGCCGTGCCGCCGGAGGTGTTCGCCCGCCTCCCCGGCGTGCAGCAGGCGTCGGCACACGGCGACGTCGTACGGCTCACGGTGGCCGGCGCACTCGACGCGGTGGTGAAGGCGGCCGCGCGGTTCGACATCGTCGACCTCACCAGTCACGAGCCCACCCTTGAGGACATCTTCCTCACGTTCTATGGGAGGGGTGAGAACCATGCCGCCTAGCGCGACGGCATCGATGACGCTCCCGCGCGGCCTGCTGCTGCGAAACGTCTTTGCCAAGCGCCTCCATGATCTCCGGCGGTCGTTCCCCTGGTGGGCCCTGGCCCTGGTCGCCACGGCGCTGATGTACGCGTCGGTCTACCCCACCATCAAGGAGAACGCCGCCGCATTGAACGAATACGTTCGGAAGATGCCGGATTTCATGCGGAACCTCGTCGGTGAGTCGGGGGGGTTCAGCACGCCGACGGGCTACATCCGAAGCGAGGTGTTCAGCTTCCTGGGCCCCATCCTGTTCCTGGTGTTCGCGATGGGCCTTGGGGCCCGGGGCGTGGCCGGGGAAGAGGAGGCCGGAACCCTCGACCTGCTGCTGTCGACCCCGGTCCGGCGGCGGCGGGTGGTGACCGACACGTTCCTCGCGCTGGCAGCGTCGACCGCCACCCTCGGGCTCGTGCTGTGGGCCTCGCTCGCCGTGTTCGGCCCACCTTTCGAGTTGCGTCTCGACC
>JAHEXX010000096.1 GCA_023251895.1 bacterium | reverse complement strand
CGTTCGCGTCCTCGCTCGACACGGTGGGCGCGTTCACGCGCAGCGTCCGCGACGCTGCGACCCTTCTTTCCGCCATCGCCGGCAAGGACCCCCGCGACGCCACCAGTCTGGATGTCCCGCCGCAGGACTACACCGAGAGCCTGGGTGCGGGCATCGGCGGCCTGCGGGTCGGGGTCGTGAAGGAGGCGTTCGGCGAGGGTGTGCAGTCGGGCGTGAGGGCCTCGATCCAAGCGGCCGTGGACCAGCTGGCCAGCCTCGGAGCCGAGGTGGGCGAGGTCTCGCTACCACACGCCGACTACGCCCTGTCCGCCTACTACCTCATCGCACCGTCGGAGGCCTCGTCGAACCTGGCCAAGTACGACGGAGTCCGATACGGGCTGAGGGTGGACGGCGGCGACTCCGTCGAGATGATGACGCTGACCCGTGGTGCCGGATTCGGCCCGGAGGTGAAGCGCCGCGTCATGCTCGGGACGTACGCGCTGTCGGCCGGCTACTACGAGGCCTACTACGGACAGGCTCAAAAGGTCCGGACCCTGATCATCCGCGACTACGACGCGGCCTTCGACGCCTTCGACGTCCTGGTCTCGCCGACGTCGCCCACCACGGCGTTCCGGATCGGCGAGAAGGTCGACGACCCACTCGCCATGTACCTGAACGACGTGTTCACGATTCCGGCGAACCTCGCCGGCGTGCCCGCCCTGTCGGTGCCGTGCGGGCTGGACGACGCTGGGCTGCCGGTCGGCCTGCAGTTCACTGCGAAGATCCTGGATGAACCTACGCTCCTCCGCGCGGCCCACGCTTTGGAGCAGGACCTCGGACTCGTCATGCGCCCGCCGCTCCTCGAAGGGCTGTCATGAGCGCGGTATCGATGGGCACTCATGGGACCTCGGGTCGCCGGCTGGCAGGGTACGGGGCCGTCTGGGGAACCGCGGTCGTCTCAGGTCTGGGCGTCATGCGAGTTGCGTTCGAGGATCGCCCCTACCGACCGGGTCAGCTCCTCGAGGACATCGCGGGAGTGGTCGTCTACCTCGCTCCATTCGTCATCGCGTTGCTCGCCACCCGACTGGAGGACGGCGGCCTCCAACGCGGGATATGGATGGGGGCTGGCGTGCTCGGCCTGCTGCTCTCGATCAGCTCGTTCTCCGGCGCGACCCTGGTCCTGCTGCCCGGCGCGATCATGCTCCTCCTCGGCGTTCGCCGGGCCCGCGCGGAGTCCCTCGCCGGTCGGAGCGCGGGGAGTGCCTTAGCCGCGGTCCTCGTCGTCCTGATCGGGATCGGGGCATGGTTCTCGCTTCAAGTTCGGACGGATCCGCGTTGCTTCGTCTTGAGCCGGTCCGGCGGCACGGAGTTCTGGAGACAGGTGCCGGATACCGCGCCGGGGAAGGGAGTCGGTGTCAGCCTGGGCCCCCACTATGTGGAGGGCACATGTGGGAGCGACGTCACGGTGTGGGGTGCGACGCTCTCGCTGGGGCTATGGCTCGGCACGATGGCCGGCGGCGCACTGATCCTGTTCCGGCGTCCGGGAGCCACGCTCGATAGGGCGACGACGTGACCGAGTACGAGACCGTGATCGGGTTGGAGTGTCACGTGGAGCTCTCCACGCGGACCAAGATGTTCTGCGGCTGTGTGAACGAGTTCGGTGCGCCCCCCAACACGAACGTCTGCCCCGTATGCCTGGGCCACCCCGGCACGCTGCCCGTTCCCAACGAGACGGCCATCGAGTACATCGTGAAGATCGGCCTGGCCTTGGGGTGCGGCATCGCGCCGCGCTCGCTGTTCCACCGGAAGAACTACTTCTACCCGGACATGCCGAAGAACTTCCAGATCTCCCAGTACGACCTACCGGTGTGCGTCGCGGGTCATATCGATATCGAGGTCGACGGAGAGACCCGCCGGATCGGCATCACCCGGGTGCACATGGAGGAGGACACCGGGAAGACCACCCACGCCGGGGCCACCGGCCGCATCGCGCAGGCGGACTACGCGCTGCTCGATTACAACCGGGCCGGCGTGCCCCTGGTTGAGATCGTGTCCGAGCCCGACATCCGCTCGCCCGAAGAGGCTGCCGCGTACCTCCGCGAGATCCGCGCGACGGTTGAGGCGCTGGGGGTCTCCGACGTCCGCATGGAGGAAGGGTCGCTCCGCTGCGACGCCAACATCTCGCTTCGCCCCACAGGGAGCGACGAGCTCGGCGTGAAGGTCGAGATCAAGAACCTGAACTCGATCCGCTCGCTGGAGCGGGCGCTGACGTACGAGGAGGAACGGCAGGCCGCGGCGCTGGCCGCCGGCGAGCCGCTCGTGCAGGAGACCCGGCACTGGGACGAAGACCAGGGCTCAACCCTCACGCTGCGATCGAAGGAGGAGGCCTTCGACTACCGGTACTTCCCGGAGCCGGACCTTCCGCCGCTCGAGCCGGACCGCGGATGGGTCGAATCCATCCGGGCGTCGCTGCCGGAGCTCCCGGCCGCCCTGCGGGCCCGGTTCGACAAGGACTACCGGTTGAAGCCGGCACAGGCGCTGATCCTGGCCGGGTCCCGGGAGTGGGCGGACTTCTTCGTGGAGACCGTCAAGCTCGGCGCCGCCCCTGCCGCCGCGGCGAACTGGATGACGCAGGACGTCGCCGGGAACCTGAACAAGGCCAAGCTGGAGCTCCGAGATGCGCCGATCACGCCGCAACACCTGGCAGACATCGTCCGCCTGGTCGAGGACGACACGATCTCCTTGACCGGCGCCAAGCAGGTGCTGGAGGAGGTCCTGGCCTCCGGCGCGGACGTCGAGAAGGTCGTCGAGGACAAGGGCCTGCGGCAGGTGTCCGATACGACGGCGTTGGCCGCCCTCATCGACGAGGTCATCGCGGAGAACCCGGATCCGGTCGATCAGGTTCGCAAGGGCAAGGACGGAGCGATCGGGTTCCTGGTCGGCCAGGTCATCAAGAAGTCGGGCGGCTCGGCCAACCCCAAGGTGGCGCAGGAACTCCTGCGCGAACGGCTATCGGGGTCCTAACCGGGATCGGGCGCCGGCGGTGAGGGCCGACGACTCCACCCCCAAGCGCTACCCCTGGTGGCAGCTCATCCTGATCGGGCTGGCCGGCCTCATCGAAGCCATCCTGCGGCCCATCGGGCGGATGTGGCGGTCCGAGGAGCCCATCGAGACCTACGCGCTGGTCCATTTCCTGTCGGCCGGAGGGGACGCGCTGGTCGCCATCGCCCTGGCCGACTCGATCTTCTTCTCGGTCCCGGTAGGGCAGGCCCAGGGGAAGGTGGCGGCGTATCTGGCGCTGACCATGGCGCCGCTCGCCGTGGCAGGGCCGCTGCTGGTGCCGCTCCTGGACCGCGCGGGGCCGCGCCGGGCCATCTCCCTCGCCGCGGCGGCGGGTCGGACGGTCGTCGCGATCTACGCGGCCCCGCGCGTCAGCACGTTGGTGCTGTTCCCGGCGATCTTCCTGATCCTCGTGCTGTCCAAGGTCCACTCCGTCACGAAGAACGGACTGGCCATGGCGTACGCCGGGTCCAACGAAGGGCTGATGCGCCTCAACGCCCGCCTGGGGCGTGTTGCCGTGGGCGGGGCCCTGCTGGTCGCGCCGTTCGGGATCGCGTTCCTCAAGCTGTGGGGCGCCGCGGCGACCCTGTACCTCGCGGCCATCGTGTACTTCGTGTGCGCGGCCGTTAACCTGCGGCTGCCCCACGCGGCCGCGCCCCAGGCTCCCGGGGAGGTCGGTCCCCGGGGCCGCATCCCCGTGCTGGCCGCTCCGGCCGCCGGGGCGGCGGGGCTGAAGGCCGCCAGCGGGTTCCTGCTCTTCCTCTTGGCGTTCTCCCTGCGCAGCAGCGAGGAGCCCGCGTACTGGTTCGGGCTCCTTGCGGCGGCAGCCGTGGCCGGCAGCCTCCTCGGCGACCTGGTCGCGCCACGTTTGCCGGAGCGGGTCCGTGAGGAGGTCGTGGTCGTGGGGTGCCTGCTCGGCGCGGGGATCGCCGCGTTCTTGGCCTTCGAGGTGTTCGGACTGCCGGCGCTCGTGATCTTCGCCCTGGTTGTGGGGGTTTCCACGGAGTTCGGCCGGCTGGGGTTCCAGGCCCTGATGCAGCGACACGCACCGGGGGGGGCGCTGGGCCGGGTGTTCGTGCGCTACGAGGTGATGTTCCAGTTGGCGTGGGTGGGTGGCGCGCTGCTGCCGGCGCTGCTACCTCTGGAGTTCCGGGATGGGATTCTCATCCTGGCCGGTTTCTACCTGCTGGTGGCCGCGGGGTTCTTCATGGGCCCGGCCGTCCAGCGACGTCGGGAACGACGGGCGGAGGCCGGCGACGCAGGTGGGGGCGACGGAGGCTAGCGGCTCTCGCAGTCGGCCAGGGCCCGCCTGGCCGCCTGCAGGGCCTGCTCGTCCTGTTGCAGGAGCGTCGCGGCCTGCATCAAGGCGATCCGCTGCTGGTCCACCTGGCCGCGCTCCTCCTCGCCGACGGCCGACCCGGCCGCCTCCAGCAAGCGCTCGAGCTCGGCGATCTCGCTGGCCAGATCGTCGTGCCACTCCCGGGCCACCTTGAGAAGCTCGGCGCGGTACTCGACCTCGCGACGCTCCGCCTCGCAGTCGCCCTTCTTCTCCTTGTCTTTCCTTCCCAACAGCGGTGACACGCGTCGATCCCTCCGGATGGCCACTTGGATGCGCAGGGGACCGTATCATCCGCGAGCGTGGCGGCGGTGGCGTTCCCTTGGCGGAATCGTCTCGCTGGGTTTGGTGGAGAATCTGTCGGAGCCCGCACGGGAGGAGGAGTGGCATGTCGGAGTTCGTGACGGTCGGACCTGCCGACGATATCGACGAGGGCGGCGTCATGGCCTACGAGGCGGAAGGACGGCAGGTCGCGGTGGCTCGCGCCGACGGCGCGCTGTACGCGTTCAGCGACATCTGCACGCACCGCAATTGCACGCTCTCGACGGGCGAGCTCGACGGCACGGAGATCGAGTGCGAGTGCCACGGCAGCGTGTTCGACATCGCCACCGGTGTGGTCGTGAACGGTCCGGCCACAGATCCGATCGAGACGTTCGACGTCCGCGAGGAGGACGGCAACGTCCAGGTGAACCTGTAGAGCATGGCCGAGCAGACCTTCGCGATCGTCGGGGCCGGTCAGTGCGGTGGCACGGCCGCGGCCACCCTCCGCGAGGAGGGGTTCGACGGTCGCCTCTTCCTGATCGGCGAGGAACCGCTCCTGCCCTACGAGCGCCCGCCGCTCTCCAAGGAGTACCTGCGCGGCGAGCAATCGCTGGAGCGAGGGTTCCTGCGGGCGCCCGGCTGGTACGAGGAACAAGGGATCGAAGCACGGCTCGGCGAGCTGGTGAAGCGACTCGACGGCGTCCAACGGAACCTCGTGCTGTCCAGCGGAGAACGGATCGACTTCGACGCGGCTCTCATCACCACCGGCAGCCGCAACCGCCGGTTGGCCGTACCCGGCTTCGACCTCCCGGGCGTGTTCGGGCTGCGGACCGCGGCCGACGCCGAGCGCATGCGGGAGGCCGCCCTCCGCGGCGGGAAGGCGGTGCTGGTCGGGATGGGGTTCATCGGGGCCGAGGTCGCCGCCTCGCTCCGCACCCTTGGCTTGGCGGTGACGGTCGTGGAGTTCGCCGAGACGACCCTGAACCAGGTGCTGGGCCCCGACCTGGGGCGGACCATCGAGGCCCTCCACCGGGACCACGGCGTGGAGATGATCTTCCGCGACGGGGCCGAGCGGTTCGAGGGCGAGGGGCGGTTCGAGGCGCTGGTCACCACGGAGGGACGAAGGATCGAGGGCGATTTCGCGGTGGTGGGCGTCGGGGTGGAGCCCGTGACCGAGGTGGTGGAAGGAACCGACGTCGCCGTCGACGGTGGGATCGTGGTGGACGGCTCGCTACGGACGAACGTCGCCGGCGTCTTCGCCGCCGGCGACGTCGCCCGCCACGACCATCCGGTGTTCGGGCCGGTCCGCGTGGAGCATTTCGACAATGCGATCAAGATGGGGATGGTCGCGGCCCGGAACATGCTGGGGCGTGCGGAGGTTTTCGACGATGCGCACTGGTTCTGGTCAGACCAGTACGACGCGCACATCCAGATGGCCGGCTTCGCGATCGAATGGGACGATGTGGTCGTGCGAGGGAGCAAGGACGAACGGAGCTTCGTGGCGTTCCTGCTGAAGGACGGCGTGCTCCGGTCGAGCTTCAGCATGAACTGGCCCCGGGACGTCCGTCGTTCGATGCCCCTGATCAAGGCCGGCGTGCGCCCTGACCTGGATGCACTGAAGGATCCCGACGTGGACTTGCGAACGCTTCTCTCGAAGGAGGCATGACGGACGATGATGTTCAGCCCGATGGCGGGGCACCCTACCTGAGACCTGAACCTCCAGCGCCGCATCCGGGAGGCCAAGCGGGATGCGGTGGCCCGGTCGGTCGGCCGGAACGCGGGGCGGCGGTCGTTGCTGGACCGCGTGCTCGGGCGTGAGCCCGGGGAGCGGGAACCGATCCCGGCCGAGGACCTCCGGCTCCCCGCCGAAGACGTGTGGAAGGCGCTCCGCTTCTAGGATCCGGCGTCCTCGGCGGGCACCCTACGGGCCCGTGATAGCCTGGCCGGAACCACCATCGCGCGCGCGAAGGAGTTGATCTGTACCCGGATGGACAGGCCCGAGATCATCATGGCCCCCGGCCCTACCCCGGTCCCGCCCGAGGTGTATCTGGCCCAGGGCAGTCCCCTCGTCTATCACCGTGGTCCCGGTTACGGAGACCTACTGCGCGAGGTCACCGAGGACCTCAAGCGGCTCTACAAGACGAAGAACGACGTCGTGATCTTCGCCTCGTCGGGGACCGGCGGGCTGGAATCGGCCGTCGCCAACCTCTTCTCTCCGGGGGACACGGTGGTGGTGCCCGTGGCAGGGTTCTTCGGGGAGCGCTTCGCCAAGATCGCCCGGGCCTATCGTCTGGACGTCCGCACGATCGACTACGAGTGGGGCCGCGCGGTCGACCCGGCCGACGTGGAGAAGACCCTGGCCGACACCGGCGCGCGCGGCGTGCTGGTCCAGCAGTCGGAGACCTCGACCGGCGTGATCCACCCGGTCGAGGACATCGCCCGCGTGGCGAAGCAGGCCGGCGCGCTGATCGCGGTTGATTGCGTGTCGTCGCTCGGGGCCGTGCCGTTCGAGACCGACGCGTGGGGCGTCGACGCGGCCATCAGCGGCTCCCAGAAGGCCCTGTCGGCCACGCCGGGCCTGGCCTTCGTGGCCATCTCCCCGGCGGCCTGGGAGGCGAACGAGACCGCGCAGAACCCGCGCTTCTACTTCGACTGGTCGTTGTACAAGACGGCCTACGCGCTGAGCAGCCCCGAGAACCCGTTCACCCCGGCCATCTCGCTGATGCAGGGCCTACGGGCGGCGCTCCGCCTGTATTTCCAGGACGGACCGGACCGAGCCCAGCGGCGCCACGAGCTCCTCTCGCGCGCCGTGAAGAACGGCGTGCGGGCCCTGGGCCTGGACCTGTTCGGCGATCATCCGGAACTGGCCTGGGCGGTGACTGCGGTCCGCGCCCCCGAGGGCATCGACGGGGACGAGCTCGTCGCGCGGTGCCGACGCGACCACGGCGTGATCCTTGCCCCCGGCCAGGGGCCGCTGAAAGGCAAGGTATTCCGCATCGGACACCTCGGCTACTACGACCGGCTCGACATCATGCGGGGGTTGGTGGCCCTGGAGCTCACGCTCGAGTCGATGGGCTACCCGCTGAAGCGCGGGGCGGCCGTGGCGGCCGCAGAGGACGTCTTCAGCCAGGGGTAGGACCGTGCGCGTCCTGGTCACGGAGCCGCTGTCGGAACTGGGTTTGGACATGCTCCGCAAGGACTTCCAGGTCGACCTCCGGATGGACCTGGCCATGGAGGGTTTGGCCCAGGCCATCCCGCCCTACCACGCGCTGATCGTGCGCTCGCAGACCCAGGTCACGGCAGAGGTGCTGCAGGCCGCCGACAACCTGAAGGTTGTGGCCCGGGCCGGCATCGGCCTGGACAACGTCGACATGGAAGCCGCCACCCGCCGGGGCATCATGGTGGTGAACGCGCCGCAGTCCAACATCGTCTCGGCCGCCGAGCACACGTTCGCGCTCCTCCTGGCTCAGGCTCGCAACCTCCCCCAGGCCAGCGCGGCACTGAAGGCCGGCCATTGGGATCGCGCGAAGTACCAGGGCGTGGAGCTGGCGGGCAAGACGCTCGGCGTGGTCGGTATCGGGCGGGTCGGCGCGTTGGTCGCGCAGCGCGCTGTGGCCTTCGGGATGCGGGTCATCGCGTTCGACCCCTACGTCCCCCGGGAGCGGGCCAAGGAGATGCGGGTGGAGCTGATGCCGACCCTCGAGGCCCTTCTGGTCCAGGCCGACTTCATCACGCTCCACCTGCCGCGCACGCCCGACACCGAGGGGCTGATCGGGGAACGGGAGCTCTCGCTTCTCAAGGAGGGGGCCCGTTTGATCAACACGGCCCGGGGCGGCATCGTGGACGAGGAAGCCCTGGCCAAGGCGATCGCCGACGGACGCTTGGCCGGCGCGGCCCTCGACGTCTTCGCCGTGGAGCCCACCACCGAGTCGCCGCTGTTCGGGTTCGAGCAGGTGGTGGTGACGCCGCACCTCGGCGCCTCGACCACGGAGGCTCAGGACAAGGCCGGAGCCTCGGTAGCCGAGATGGTCGGCCTGGCCCTCCGCGGCGAGTTCGTGCCCTACGCGGTGAACGTGTCGGCCGGCGCGGAGGTCTCCGAAACGGTGCGCCCGTTCCTGCCGCTCGCTGAACGGCTGGGGGCACTGCTCACCGGCCTGGCACAGGGGGCCGTGCGGTCCATCGCGGCCCGGTACCTGGGCCGGATCGCGGAGGTCGACACCCGCGCGCTGACCCTGGCCATCCTGAAGGGCGCGCTCTCCGGCGTCGTCCACGAGCCCGTGTCCTTCGTGAACGCTCCCATTATCGCCCGGGAGCGCGGCCTGGCGATCTCGGAGCTGCGGTCGTCGGTCTCCAGCGACTACGTGAACCTGGTCTCGCTGCGGGGCCAGACCGAGGAGGGTCAGGTCTCGGTGGCCGGCTCCGTCGTGGGGCCGCGGAACGTCGAGCGGGTCATGCAGGTGAACGACTTCGACATCGAGATGCCCCCGGCGCACCACATGCTGTTCTTCACGTACGAAGACCGGCCCGGAGTGATCGGCAAGGTGGGCACGATCCTGGGTGAGGCGAACATCAACATCGCCACGATGGACGTGGGGCGCCGGTCCAGCGGCGGCACCGCGTTGATGGGCCTGACCTTGGACAGCGCGGCCCCGCCCGACGTACTGGAGCGCATCGCCCGCGAGATCGAGGCCGGCACGACGCGGTTCGTGGTGCTTCCCGAGTAGGGAACCGGCTGGTAGACTCGCCCGGTGATGAAGCGGATCGAAGTGACGTTCCTCGCCGGGCCGCACAACTGACGCGGCCGCCCGCCTCCTGATCGCGGGCCGCCCGCCCCAGCGGGCCTGAACGTTACGTATCCCGATCCACCCGAATCCAGGGAGTCCGCTTCATGAACCGATCGCCTCGAGCCAACATCCGCCGACTCGCCGTCGGCCGCCTGATATCCGTCACCGGGGGCGCCGCCGCCTACACAGCCCTGATGTTCACGATCTGGCACCGGGCCCACTCGGCGACGTGGCAGTCGGCCGCGCTCCTGTTGACGTTCGGCGTGACCGGCATCATCAGCCCATTGACCGGCATCCTGGGGGACCGGCTCGACCGGCGGTGGGTCATGGTGGTGTCCGAGACGGCCGCCGCGGGATTCTTCGTGGCGATGGCGTTCATGGACGATCCCGGCTGGCTCATCGCCCTGGCCTTCCTGTCGGCGGTTGCCGAGACGCCCTTCTGGTCGTCGTCCAGGGCGGCCATCCCGAACCTCGCCGAGAGGGAGGAGGACATCGCGTGGGCCAACAGCCTCACGACGCTCGGTCACAACGCCGGCATCATGCTCGGTCCCGTGATCGGGGGCGTGTTGCTGGGCGTGGTGGGAGCGTCGTGGGTGTTCGCGATCAACGCGGTGTCGTTCCTGATCTCGGTCGGGCTGACCCTGACCGTGCGGGGCAGCTTCGCGGGGGAACGCCCCGTCCACGAAGCCGAGGAGCACAAGGGCATCGCCGCCGGCCTGAAGTTCCTAGCGCGGGAGCGAGTGCTGCGCCGAATGGTGGTGGCGTGGGTGGTGTTCCTGCTCGGCATGGGGATGGGCATGGTCGCCGACGCACCGCTCG
>JAHEXX010000095.1 GCA_023251895.1 bacterium | reverse complement strand
CCACTTCCCCGGTTCGGTACCGGATGTAGATGAATCGCCGGGTGCGGACGGCGCAGTAGGTGGGCACACGCAAGAGACTCAGGTGCTCAACCAGCAACGCCGACCTCCACGCCGATTCCCCCGAGAGCAGCGGGACCAAGCTCCGACCCTCCATCCCCGGCAACGACGCGCCCGACAGGTCGGCGAACGTCGGGGCGAGGTCGATGTTCGCCACTAGGTTCCCGTCCGAGCGGGGCGCCGGGACCAGGGGGTCGTACCGGACCACGAGCGGCACCCTGATGCTCTCCTCGTACGGCACGAGCTTCCCCTCCCACCGGTGCTCGCCCCACAGGTTGCCGTTGTCGGAGGTGAACGCGATGAGCGTGTTCGAGAGCCGTCCCGTCGCGTCGAGCTCCGACACGATCCGCCCCACCGCACGGTCCACCGCGAGCAGCGACCGGTACTGATCCACGCGCAGCGCGTCGATGTAGGACGCCATGGCGTGCGACAGGTGAGGGAGGGCGCGCACGTACCGCGGCTTGTCCGACATGTCCGCTTCGTCGTAGTTGGGCGGCCTCCATGGGCGCAGCGAGGCGAACGCATCCGTGTCCCCGTGCGCCGGGATGGCCGGCTTGTGCGGCGCCTGCGGGCTGAAGTAGAGGAACAGCGGCTGCGCCGGGTCCGTTCCCCGGATGAACGAGACGGCCTTCGAGGCCAGGACGTTGGTGCTGTAGTCCGGCACGCTATCGCCGAACGTTTCCACCGTGCCCTGATCGTTCGCGGTCCACCCGTAGAACCAGCTGCCGTATGCGGCGAACCACCGATCCCAACCGGGCGGGATGTACGTGCCCTCGTACTCGTTGAGGTACTTGCCCATCAACCCCGTTCGGTATCCGGCGTCGTGTAGCGCGGTCGCGACGGTGGTGGAATCGTCGAACACCGGGAACCCACCGTGCGGTCCTTTGTTGGAGTAGACGCCAGTCGTGTGGGAGTACTGGCCGGTGAGGATGCTGGTCCGGCCGGGGCAGCAGAGCGGATTCACGACGAACGAGCGGGTGAACGTGACGCCGTGTTCGGCGAGCAGCGAACGGACCTCGGGCATGGCCCATAGCGTGTCCCACCGCTGGTCGTCGGTGAGGATCAGCACGATGTTCGGCCGGCTCGATCCTCCCGAGGGTCGATGCGTCGGTCGAGGAACGGGCTTGCCGGTACAAGCCGAGACCGAGAGCACGAGGGCAAGCGCGACGGCAAGCCGGACTCCAACTCGGCGCATGTCGTACTTTCCCTCCCGGGGGCGGTCGTCACCGCTGGCGATGCTACAGGCCACCGATCAGAGCGTCGCCTGGAGCTTCACGAGGGTGGCGTCGTCGGAGGCGAACAGCACCGTCACGTGCTCACCCCCGTCGTACCGCACGCTCGCCGGGCGGGCGGCGGAGCCGATCCAATCGTTCATCGCGTGAGAGAACTCGGATGCGTCGCCGGCGGTGTCCCACACGGTGTTCATGACCACGGCGGTGTGAACCCCCTCGGACCAGGCCCGGTAGATCCCCCCGTCCCAGCCGGCCGCCGCGGCCTGGGCCCGGTTCCGCTCCAGCTGCAGGTCGAGCATCTCGAGGAGCCACTCCTCCCCGACGTCCTGGACGTCCAGGTCCTTCCACCCGGGACCAAGCTTGGGCCCGAGGTCGGGAACGTCGACCGGCTGGGGCGCGTCGTTCGGGTACTTGCCGGGGTGCAGGATCTGCTCGGTCGACAGGGGATACGTCTTCAGGGCCTCGTTCACCCCCCCCAGGCCCCCGGCCGTGTCGAGCGCCGTCACGAACACCAGCCCGGCCGTGTAGGGGAACGTGTCGAGCCCCATGACGAACGGAGGAACCCCCTCCGGCGTTGCCTGACTCTGGGACAGGCTCTGGACCAGCGCCAACCGATCCTGGAGGGAGAAGAACTGCAGGGCCACCTGAACCGAGAAGAACTGCGCGCTCCCCTCCACCACCGCGACCGCTGCGGCCCCCGCCTCGTCCCGGCAGTGCACGGAGAGCGGGTCCAGCCGGTCCAGGACGAAGTGCTGGTCGTCCACCGCGTGCGTCAGCTCGTGCGCCAGTGTCAGCCGTTCCAGCGGCGAGGGGTTCTCGGAACCGATGAAGTACAGCTCCCCGGTCTCCGGAACATAGAACCCGATGACCTGCCCCGACGTGAAGTTCCGCTGCGCCTGCATGATCGACATGTTCTCTGGGATCACGCCGATGGTCTGCCAGGCCCGGGTCCTCCGGTCGTAGAAGGCCCCGGGGAACTGCTCGTTGAAGAACCCGTTCAGCTTGTTCACGAGCTCCGCGTGGGTTACGGGCTGCGCCACCACCGGCTTCAGGAAGTCGAGGTGCCGGACCTGCTCCACCTGGTGCTCGACCTGCGCGATGGCCGGCGGGACCGGGCCTCCCGGCTTCACGCCGGAGGGAGCCGGCACTCCGAACCCCTTGCACAGCTTGGCCAGCGCCGCCTGGGCCGACCCTTGCCCGACCGGGCTTGGGGTGGGGCCCGTGGCGGTCGGTGCAGCCGAGGACGGGGGCGGCGGCGAGGCCTCGCCGCCGCCCCCGCGGATGCACGCGCCCAGAGCAAGAACCAGCCCCAACAGCAGCGCGGGCAGGCGGAGCCGTGAGCTCACCGGCGCCTCATCGCCGCGCCGGCGGCCGCCGCCATGGCCAGCACCGACAGCGCGATCGAGGTCCAGAGCAGCTTGGTCGACGCCAGCAGTCCCTTGCCCGCGAACGCCACGGCCACCGCGGCACCGAGCAGCAGTACGAAGGCCACGGCGTACAGGGTCATCGATCCCCGAGGGGTCCGTTCCGCCACCGCGCCGCTCACAGTCGCTCGCGCAGGTACCCGACGAGCCCCTCGATGGACAGCCGATCCTGCCGCATCGAGTCACGGTCGCGCACCGTGACCTGTTTGTCCTCCAGTGACCCGAAGTCGACGGTGACGCAGAAGGGCGTCCCCACCTCGTCCTGCCGCCGGTACCGCCGACCGATCGAGCCTGCGTCGTCGTAGTCGCACATCCAGTACGGCTTCACCTCGTCGAACACCCGCTTAGCGGTCGGCACCAGGGCCTCGTTCCTTGACAGCGGCAGCACAGCCACCTTCATCGGCGCGAGATCCTTGTGCAGCGCCAGTACGGTCCGCTTCTCCGATCCACCGGAGGCCGTCGGCGCTTCCTCCTCCCGGTAGGCGTCGAGGAGGAACGCCAGCAGCGCGCGGTCGACCCCCGCCGCGGGCTCGATCACGTACGGGTGGTACCGCTCCTCCCTGTCCTGGTCGAAGTAGGTCAGTTCCTGGCCCGAGAACTTCTCGTGCTGCTTCAGGTCGAAGTCCGTTCGGTTGGCGATGCCCTCCAGCTCCCCCCAGTCCGTGAACGGGAAGCGGTACTCGATGTCGACCGTACGCTTGGAGTAGTGGGAGAGCTCCTCGGCTTCGTGCTCCCGCAGACGCAGGTTCTCCTCGCGGATCCCGAGCTCCACGTACCAGCGGAACCGTTCCTGGATCCAGTAGTCGTGCCACTCGGCGTCGGTCTGCGGTTGCACGAAGAACTCCATCTCCATCTGCTCGAACTCCCGCGTGCGGAAGATGAAGTTCCCCGGCGTGATCTCGTTCCGGAACGACTTGCCGATCTGGGCGATCCCGAACGGAAGCTTCTTCCGGCTCGTCTGCTGGACGACGGCGAAGTCCACGAACATCCCCTGGGCCGTCTCGGGTCGGAGGTACACGGCGTTGGCCTCATCCTCCACCGGCCCCATATGCGTCTTGAACATCAGGTTGAAGTTGCGGGGATCGGTGAACTCCGAGTGACCGCAGTTGGGGCATCTTGGCCGTTCGTGCATGTCGACCGTGGTCTCGTCCTCCTCGTGCCCGGACTGGGGCGCGTGGAACCCCGCGATGTGGTCGGCCCGGAACCGCTGGTGGCAGTTCAAGCATTCGACCAGGGGGTCGGTGAAGACCTTGACGTGGCCGCTCGCCTCCCAGACCTTGGGCGACATGATCACCGCGGCCTCGAGGCCGACGACGTCGTCGCGCAGCTGGACCGTCGAGCGCCACCAGGCCCGCTTGATGTTGTTCTTGAGCTCCACGCCGAGCGGGCCGTAGTCCCAGGACGAACGCAACCCCCCGTAGATCTCGCTGGACTGGAACGCGAACCCCCGGCGTTTGGCCAGGGACGTGATGGCCTCCATGAGGTCGGCCACAGGCGCCTCCTCCTCTCCCGGCCGCTGGCTGCGACCGCTGGCGTGCCAGCCATCGTACCGGTTCAGGCGAGGGGACCCGCCGGTCGATGCTTGGGGGGTGACCGCTTCCCGAACCTGCCCCGCGTGCGGAGCCGGCCTGCCGGCCGACGTCCGGTGGTGCCTGCGATGCTTCGAGCCGGTGCGCCAGTTCACGCTTCGCGATGCCCAACTCCCAACGCTTTCTCGGGCGGAGCCGGTACCGGCCTGGGCTCGGCTCACTTCGCAGCCCCCGGAACGGGCCGCCCCCAGGATCTACTCCCGCTGGCATGCCGGGCCCACGACGTTCGGCGTGTGGGGGCGGCTCGCGCTGACCGCGCTGGTGCTCCTGGTCCTTCCGTGGGGGTCGATCAACTGGCTCTCGTTCTTCTTCCTGTTCGGCTACGCCCCGATCGCCTTCTTCGCGCTTCGGTGGATCTGGAGGAAGGAGGCAGTGGTGCTGTCGACGGGGCCGGTCGAACGAGCCCTGCCCGACGTCCGGCAGCTGGCGGCACTGCGGGTCGCCACAGCAGTGATGGGAGTCGCCCTGGTCGCCGTGGCCGTCGTCGCGGGATGGGGACTGCCGGTGACGTTGCTGCCCGCCTTGCCGTTCCTGCTGGCGGCGTTCCTCCCGATCGCGTCGGACCCGGTCGTCGGCCTGGTGGCCCTGATGCAGTAGCGGGCCCTCGGCGCGATGATCGCGGTCAACGCGCTCAAACCTGGCGGATGCCTTGATCAGCCACGCCGCCATCGGAACGGGGAACGCCGCGGAGCTGAACCCGCTCGTGAGCATCTTCGGCTATCCCGTCAAGATCGCGGTCGTCGCGGTGTGCAGCTGGCTCCTCTACCGGAAGCGGCCGCAGGCGCTGGTGTGGCCGGTCCTGGCGTTCCTCGCGCTGACCGCCTACCACGTGATCGGGTTGATCGTGATCTTGGGCCGGCTGAACTGGTCTGTCCCAGACTAGTCGTCGATGACCCGGCCGTACCGGCGGGATCGCTTCTGGAAGTCGCGGATGGCCTCGTACAGGTTCTCCCGGTCGAAGTCCGGCCACAGCACCGGTGTGAACCACAACTCGGAGTAGGCGGCCTGCCACAGCAGGAAGTTGGAGATGCGCTGTTCCCCGCTGGTCCTGATCACGAGGTCGGGGTCGGGCATGTCCGGGAAGTACAGGCGGGAGGCGATGCTCTCGACGGTCAGCTTCTCGCCACGAAGGCGTCCCGCGTCGTGGTCCTCCAGCAGCCTCTTGACGGCGTCCACGATCTCGATGCGGCCGCCGTAGTTGAACGCGATCGTCAGGGTCATCCCGGTGTTGTTCCCGGTCAGCTCGTGGGTGATGTCCATCTCCCTCAGGACCGACCGGGGCACGCGCCAGTCCCGGCGCCCCAGGAACCGGACCCGCACGTTCAGGTCGTGCAGCTCCGCCCGCCTGCGCCGGAGCAGGCCGCGGTTGAAGTTCATCAGGAAGTGGACCTCCGACTTGGGCCGCCCCCAGTTCTCCGTGGAGAACGCGAACATCGTGAGCCACCGCAGACCCACCTCGACGCCGCCCTTGACGGTGTCGAACATGGCCTCCTCGCCGGCGGCGTGACCCTCGGTGCGGGGCAGGCCGCGCTGGGTGGCCCACCGGCCGTTGCCGTCCATCACGATGCCCACGTGGGCGGGGACCCGGTCCCGGTCGATGTCGTTGAGGTAGGTACTCACGGCGCCAGGCTCCCCGACAGGAGCGGCAGGCTCTTGATCCGCCGCTCCAGGTGGTACTCGGCGAAGCCGTACAGGAGAGCCCGGCCCTCGCGGCGGACCTGCTCGTCGGGGTGGATGTCACCGGCACCCATCAGATCGGCCTCGGCCAGTTCCGCAAGCATCCTGAGCGCCTCGCACGACGCCGACCCGGCGTCGTGCTCGGCGCAGTTCGCGCACACCGCCCCACCCTGGCCGCTGGCGAAGAGCGTGGGGTCCGGCGCCCCGCAGACCGCGCAGGCCGTGAGCGAGGGGTGGAACCCCGAAAGCGAGAGCAGCTTCAGCAGGAACGACTCGGCCACCGACACGGGGTCGGCCGGCCGAGCATCGAGGGCTCGCAGGCCGGAGAGGAGCAACAGGAACAGGCGGACGTTCCGTTCGTGCTCCTGGGCGACATTATCGGTCTCCTCCAGCATCGTCTCTCCAGCCGCGAACAGGCCGAGGTGGTCCCGAAGGTTCCGGTGGCTGGCGATGATGTCGGCCTGGGTGACGGTGTCGAGCTGCCCCCGGCCCCGGTACAGCATCAGCGAGACGTGGGTGAACGGCTCTAGCCGGGCGCCGAACCGGCTGGTGGTCTTGCGGATGCCCTTGGCCACGGCACGAACCTTTCCGGCGCCTTGGGTCATCACCGTGACGATCTTGTCGGCCTCGCCCAGCTTCACCGAGCGCAGGACGACGCCTTGTTCCTTGTAGAGGGGCATCGGGCGAATCGTATCGCCGGGCCCCGCCGCGAGACCGGGAACGGTTTGGCGATTCCGTGAAATCGGGTGCCCGGGGCCTGCAGGCCCGGGCCCGACTCGCTCAGTAAGCGGTCGGCACGGTCGCGTGGGTCACCGCGATGCCCAGCGCCGCCGCGACCCCGAGAGGGTGGACATCTCACCTCCTCCTTAACGGGCGCGCGCGCGCTGCTCCGCGAGCCGGGCGAGGTTGCGGACCGCCCGTCGAGCGACCGACGCGGCGGCTCTCGCGACGACCTTCGAGAGGACGGGCATCGTGAGCATCGCAAGCATCCCCGGCAGCTCGCTGATCCGCGTTATGCGGATCGTGTAGGCGATGCGGCACCCGCCGCCCTCGGGGACGGTTTCGTAGCGGTGGACGTTGGTCCAGTCGACAACGTTCCCACCCTTCTTCAGCTCCAGATGTGCCTCGGTCACGAACTCGAACGCGCTCGGCCGCGACGCCGCCGTGACCACGGAGGCGTCGTGGAATCGTCCCATCGGGTCTGCACCCGTCGTCTCGAACTCGGTCCCGACCGAGGCGTAGCCCTCCGGAGCCGTCAGGGAGAGCAGGCGCGAGCGCTTCTTCTGTTGCTCCCCGGCCCACTGCAGATGGGTCCGCAGGTCCGCCAGAGCGTCGTAGACGTGCTCCGCCGGCGCCTTACACGACTCCTCGACCCGCAGGACGAGCTCCTGCCCAACCTTCAGGGCGTTGGCCCGTCCGTTCCCCGTTCGCTGCGCCGCCATGACGCACCTCCTTCCTCTTCCGACGCGAGAAGGGTGCGCCCCGTGCCGGCGGGAAGGATGGGGAGGTTTCCCTATTTCGGGGCTGATTCCGCGTGCAGGTACCGGACGGCGTACGCGGCCGCCTCGGAGCGACTGCGCAGGTTCAGCTTCGACAACACGTTGCTCACGTGGTTCCCGGCAGTCTTCGTGCTGATGAACAGGCGGGTGGCGATCTCGGCGTTCGTCAGTCCCTCGCTGAGCAAGCGCAACACCTCGGTTTCGCGCCGGCTGAGCAGTCCAAGGAGCTTGGGGCCGGTCCGTGCGGGACCGCCCAGGTCCCGGACGATCCCGGCGGCCTCGTCGGCCAGGGGCGAAGCGCCTGCGGCCTCGAACGCATCCTGCGCGAGGCGCGCCTCGCGAGCGGCCACCTCGGGCCGTACCTCGCGGGATGCCCTGGCCAACTCCAGGCGCGCGCGAGCCGCCTCGAGCGGCATCTGCAGGCCGGAGAAGGCGTCCACCGCCGATTCCAGCAGCGGACCCGCCTCCGGGCTCCCCGCCGCCAAGGCCGCCCGGCCGGCCGCGAGCCCGAAGGCCGCGGCCACCTTGGGCTCCACCGTCCGTTCCGCCAGCGATCCGATCTCATCGGCGGTCGATGCGGCGGCGCTCGCGTCGCCCTGGGCCACTTGGGCCTGAATGAGGAGCGTGAGGAGTGGCAGCGCCAGCAGGCCCTCGCGCCCGATCCAGTTCAGGCGGCGATGCAGGAGGGCCGAGGCCAGGGCGGACTCTCCTCTCGCCAGGTGCAGCGCGGCGGCGGCCCGGAACGCCTCTGGCAGGTCTTCGTAACCGGCCAGGAGCCGCTCGGCCTCCTCCAGCCGTCCCTGAAGCACGCGCAGCTCCGCCAGCTTCGCCGCGGGGTGCACGCACCGGGCTCGGTGTCCGGTCCCCTCCAGGGCCGCGAGGGCCTGCACGAGCCACTCCTCGGCCTGCTTCAGGTCGCCGGTCGCCTCGAAGACCGCCGCGCAGCATGTGCCGCAGAACGACATCAGAGGAGCGTGGTGGTGGCGCTCCAGGTATGCCTCGACCACCTGGTTCCACTTCATCACGCGCGACATGTCGCCGGCTTCCTCGCAAGCCAGGACCACGACGCAGCACACGTCGCCGAAGGCCAGCGGGTCCATGACCTCGCCGCCGGTTGCCGCGGTCATCGCCTCGTCGAGCCGGCTCATCCCGGCGCCGACGTCACCTCGCGCGATCAGCGTGCGTCCCAGCAGGGCGAGCGCGGATGCCTCGAGGTCGGGATCGGAGAAACGGCGGGCCACCTCAAGCGCCGCCTCCGCGCGGCGCTCGGCCTCGGGGGCGTCCGGGGCCCGTTCCCCTCGGGTCAGCTCCAGCCAGCCGTGCTCCGGCCCGGGCTCGAGGTCGCGAAGCAACCCCTCGGCACGGGCCACCCACCCGCCTGCTGCTGGCTCGTTTCCGAGCGCTTCCGCGTACTCGCGGGCCACCCACAGCGCAATGCGGGCGGCGCGGGCCGCTTGGCCCTCGCGGCGAAGCGCCGCGTACGCGGCCTCCCGGTGGTGGAGGGCGCCATCGACATCGCCCAACCACCACAGCGCGCGTCCCAGCCCGTCGTGGGCCTCGGGCGTCCCCTCCGCTTCCAGGGACTCTCGGAAGGCGTTGCGGGCCGCCTCCCAGTCGCCCGAGGCAAGTGCCCGCTCGCCGACGGTCAGGACGTCGGCTGTCTCCGCCCGCTCCACCGGGGCATCATGCCACCGGTTCACTTCGCGGCCAAGGCCGCCACCACCTCCTCCAGGAGCGAGGAGGCGCCGATTCGGAACCTCCCCGGCGTCGCCCAGTCCGACCCCAGCCGGTCCTCGACCAGGTCGAGGTACACGAGTGCTTGGTCGGCCGTTCGTATACCGCCCGCCACCTTTAGGCCGACGGGACGACCTCCGCCTCTGGCTCCCGCCCCGATCGTCTCCGCAATCCATCGGACGGCGTCGGGCGCGGCTCCCACCGCGATCTTGCCCGTCGAGGTCTTGATGAAGTCCGCGCCCGACTCCACGGTGATGCTCGAGGCCCGATGCACGGCTTCTTCCGTCCCGAGCGCGCCGGTCTCGAGGATCACCTTCATCGTGTGGTCGCCGCAGGCGTGCCGGGAGGCCTCCAGCTCCCCGCGGACGGCGCTCTCGTCGCCGGCCAGGAGGGCCCGGTAGTCGAGCACCGTGTCGATCTCGTCCGCCCCGGCCTCGAGCGCGCCGCGGATCTCGCTCACCCGCTCTTCGATCGAGGCCCGACCGGAGGGGAACGCCCCCGCGGCGGCCGCCACCAGGATGCCGGTGCCGGAGAGGGAGCCCTTGGCGGTCGGAACCAGCCGCGGGTACACGCACACGGCCGCGACGCGGGGGACGTCGGGCCCCGGCGTCGCGGCCCGCTCGCACAGCGCCTCGATCGTCTCCGGTGTGTCGGCCTGCTCGAGCGAAGTGAGGTCCATGCACCGCACCACCAGCTCGAGGCGCTTGCGGGACTCGGCGTCCACGACCCCGTATCCTCGCACCATCGATCTGATCGACGGGGGGTTCCCATGCGGAAGACCGTGCTCGCGCTGGCGGCCGCGCTGACTCTGGTGGGCGTCGCCTGCGGCAACCAGGGTAGCTCGCAGCCCTCCACCCCGCCGGCCACGACCCAACCGCCTGCTACCACCTCGCCCCCCGCGACGAGTCCGCCGGCCTCCCCGACCGCCGCAGCATGCATCGATCAGACCGCTCAGCCCCAGATCACCCTCACGATGGTCGATTTCGCGTTCCAGCCCAATTGCATCAAGGCCACGACCCAGCAGACCATCAGCATCACGAACAACGGGAAAGCCGTGCACACGTTCACGATCCCCTCCGCACCAGGCATCGACGTCACTGTGGCGCCCGGCACGCCGTTCAACGGCGAGGCATTGGGGCTCGCGCCCGGCACCTACCAATTCATCTGCCGGTTCCACTTCCAGTCCCAGGGGATGGTGGGCCAACTGCAGATCGTCGCGGCAGCGTAGGAGCCCTCAGAACCCCAGGCGCCGGAGGGCCTTGGGATCGCGCTGCCACTCCTTGAGGACCTTCACGTGCAGGTCCAAGAACACCTTGGTCCCGAGCAGTGCCTCCATCTCCTCGCGGGCCTTCGTGCCGATCGCCTTCAGCGTGGCGCCGCCCTTGCCGATCACTATGCCCTTCTGGGA
>JAHEXX010000094.1 GCA_023251895.1 bacterium | reverse complement strand
CGCTGCGCATCGTTCCCCGCCACCGGACGACCGTCGTCGGGCGCGAGGGCGTCGGCGATCCCCCGTCCCCCACCTGCGGGGCCAGGACCTCCGAGTTGGCAGCGATGAGGGCCCCGATGCCGGCCGATGCCACCATGGCCAAGATCAGCAGCACGAGCTTGACGGGTCCGCGCATCTACCCGGCCCGCCGGGTCACGTAATCGCGCACGATGAACTCGCCGATCTCCCGGTCGTCCATCAGGAAGATCCGCCCCGACGTCAGACGGGCCAGCCGTTCCATGAACCGGACGAGGCCCGGCGAGTCCTCGAGCATGAACACGTTGAGCGTGACGCCGGCCCTTGCCAGGCGGATGGCCTCTGCCAACGTGAGCCGGATCGTCTTCGCGACCGGCGGCCACGAGAACGCCGAGCGCTCCCCTTCTAGGTGCGCCGTCGGTTCGCCGTCGGTCACCATGATGACCTGCCGGGTCGCGCGGGGGTGCTGCGATAGAAGCCGCCCGGCCAGGTTGAACGCGTGCTGCATGTTGGTTCCGTAGACGCGCTCCCAACCGGCCGCGGTGAGATCCCGAGGCTCCATCCGCCGCGCGTAGTCGGAGAACCCGATCATGTACAGCCGGTCGTGCGGGTACCGCCCCTCGATCAGGGCGTGGAGCGCGAGCGCCATCCGCTTGGCATGGACGAAGTGCCCGCGGAGCGGCATCGAGAACGACAGGTCGAGCAGCAGCGCGGTGGCCGCCTCCGTCCGCTGTTCGGCCTCGATCAACTCGAAGTCGTCGGGCTGCAGCCGGACCCGGTCGCCGACGCCGCCGCGCACCACCGCGTTGAACACGGTGCGCTGCACCGCGATCTGGCCGGCGTCCCCGAACCGCCAGGGCCGGGTGGAACCGGTCGGCTCCGCCAAGCCACCGGCGTCGCGAGCCTCGTGGATCCCCTCCCGATCCCGCCGCAGCTGCTCGAACACGCGCACCAGCGCCCGCTCGCCGAGCTTCCGGGCACCCTTCGGCGTGACCTCCAGGTGGCCTTCTCTTCGGGTAAGTAGACCGGCCTTCTCCAGCGCCCGCTCCACGGCCTTCAGCCTCCGCAGATCCGAAACGGCCTCCTCGTCCAACGCCCGCCCCAGCGCTTCCTCGTCGACGTCCTCCAGCGACGCGCCCGCGTAGTCACCGCGCAGCGCACGATCCAGATCTTCGAAGTCGTGGAGCCGCTCCATGACGTCGACCGTGGCCGAGAGCGGCATGGCTCCTTCGCCGTCGGCCGGCTCCGGTTCCCCCCAACCCATCTCGGGGAACAGGCCGGCGAGGTTCGCGCCGAGGCGATCGACCTCGAAGGCCAGATCCATGTCGGCGAGGATCTGCTCGGACAGGGCCTGCAGCTCCGCCCGCTGCTCCGGCGTGAGGGACGCCAGCAGCCGAGACATCGCCGCCATCCGCCGGGCCATCCCCGCGAGCAGCTCGTCGAGCGACCGGGGGTTCTCGGGGAAGAAGTCTCCGCACCGATCCATGAAGCCGTCGAAGTCTAAGGGCTCGCTCCGGTCGCGGGCCTCGATCATCGAGTTCAGTTCGGCGAGCATGTCTCGGAACCGCGCGAGATCCTCGGTCGCCAGACCCTTCAGGCCCTGCGCCATGTTCCGGAAGTGAGCCCCCATCACCTGTTCGCGCAGGTACTCCATCAGATCGTCGAAGTCCTGCTGCCCCTGCGGGTCCGCGAACCGGTATCCGGACAGCTCACGGATCTGCCCCGGAACGTCCGGCGGCAGCGCGTCCAGGAACGCCTCCCGCAGCCGGGCGTCGTCCTCCGCCTTGAACGACAGCGTGGTCCGCTCCCGTTCCAGGATGCCGTCGAGATGGCGCCTGATCTCCTCCAGCGGGCCTTGCAGATCCAGGGCCTCGTGTTGGCGCCGACGGGCCTCCCGCAGCCGGGACCTCAGCGCGTCGAGGCCCGTGAACCGGCCCTGCATCCCCCGACGCAGCATCCGCGACAGCGCCCCCTCGGCCCCCAGGCCGGTCAGGAGGTCCTCGGACATCTCCTCCAGCAGGTCCGCCGCGTGGATATCTGGACCGAACGGGTCCTGCGAGCCGTCCCAGCGGGAGTACCGGATGCGCACGCGACTAGGGTAGCCGCACCTAGCCGATGCCGAGGCCGGTCAGGAGGGCGCGCAGCGAGAGCCCGAAGCAGATGAAGGAAGCCAGCGCGAACGGCACCCACGGCCTCGCGCGGAACTGCTCCTCCCGGGCCATGGCGTGGGCCACCGCGAGGATGGCGATCGGCCCGAATCCGTACACGTAGTGGAGCCAGGTCGTCGGCCGGCGTCCCAGGATCAGCAACGTGATCCCGATCAAGGCCTGCACGATCGCGACCACCTGGGCCACGGTGAGCCAGTTCCAGAACCGGTCCCCGGGGCCCCGCCGCGAGATCCATCCAGCCAGCCCCCAGATCCACCCCATCGTGAACAGGGCGACGACCGCGAACCCTACGTACTTGTGGACCTCGGACACGCCGGAATCCTACGGGTCCTGGATGCCCTCGTACCGGTAGGAGCCGAGGCGGCCGGCCTGGTCTTTGTTGAGCCGGCGCGAAAGGTGCAGCCCCTCCAGGGCGAACTCGAGCGCCGAGGCGGCGACGCCGGGGCTCTCCTCCTCGACGCCGAGGCGCTCGAGGAGCTTCGCGAGGCCGGGCAGCTCCCCGAACTGCGCGAGCACGGTCGAGGCCGGGGTCAGGTCCGATGTCTCCGCGACGAACCCCTCGGCGAACCGGGAGAGGATGGGCCCGAAGTCGAAGCCGGAGAGCCTGCGACGGAACACGTCCAGTTCCGCCTGGCGGAGGGCCCGGAGCAGGATCTCCTCCTCCCGCCCCTCCTCGATCGTGTCGAACTCCACCCGGCCAAGCGACGACTCCAGGACCGAGGGCAGGTCGCACACACGGGGAACCGCCTCGGGCTCTCCGGTGCGAGCCGCTCGGCGGACCGCCGCCGCGGCCAGCGTCTCCAGGTTCCCGATCGAGTAGCGAACGCTCACGCCGGAGCGGTGGTTCACGTGCGGGGAACGCCGGAGCTCCCCCGTCAGGCCGGCGAGCAACTCCTCCATGTACCGGGGAACCCGCAGCGGCACGACCCCGGCCGCCGGGCGGGCCTCCTGTTCCATGATCCGGATCTCCTCGGCCGGCGTTTCCGGGTAGTGGGTCCGGACCTGCGTGCCGAACCGATCCTTCAGAGGCGAGACGATGCGCCCCCGGTGCGTGTAGTCCTCGGGGTTGGCCGTGGCGACGAGCAGCAGGTCGAGCGGGAGCCGGATCCGGTACCCGCGGATCTGGACGTCGCGCTCCTCCAGGATGTTGAACAGGGACACCTGGATCCGCTCCGGGAGGTCGGGCAGCTCGTTGATGGCCACGACGCCCCGGTTCGTCCGGGGTATCAGCCCGTAGTGGATCGTGAGCTCGTCGCCCAGGTACCGCCCCTCGGCAACGCGGATCGGATCCACGTCGCCGATCAGGTCGGCCACCGACGTGTCCGGCGTGGCCAGCTTCTCGGCGTACCGCTGGTCGCGCCCGATCCAGTGGATCGGGACGGCGTCGTCCTCGGCCGCGACCAGCGAGCGGCACCGCGCGCAGATCGGCCGGAAGGGGTGGTCGTGCACCTCGCAGCCGGCGATCGCCGGAGCCTCCTCGTCGAGCAACTCCACGATGTTGCGGATCAGCCGGGTCTTGGCCTGTCCCCGCTCCCCCAGCAGGATCAGGTCGTGGCCGGCCAGGATCCCCCGCTCCAAGGCCGGCAAGACCGACGTGTCGAACCCGACGATGTTCGGGAACAGCGGCTCCCCGGCCTGGAGTTTCGTCAGCAGGTTGGCCCGGAGCTCCTCCTTGACGGTGCGGTCCGCGTAGCCGGACGCACGGAGTTCCCCGATCGTCGCGGGCTGGGTCATGCGGACCAGCCTACCGGCTCCCGCCGGTAGGGTCAGGGTCAGCCCAGGAGCCCCTCGGTCTCCTCGACCGCCAGCTGCCGCTCGGCCCGCCGCCGGCCGACCTCGGTGGCCACCACCAGCACCATCGAGCCGACCAGCACCAGAACCGAGATGGCGATCATCTGCGGCAGGCCGGCCCGGATCCGCAGCTGCGAGTACAGGTAGATGGGGTATGTCGCCGCATCGCCGGCGACGAACGACGCGATGGCGTACTCGTCGAACGACAGCGTGAACGCGATGAGGAGGGCCGACACGACGGCGGGCGTGAGCAGGGGCAGCGTGATCCGGCGGAACGTTTGGCGCGCGTTCGCCCCCAGGTCCCTCCCCGCCTCCTCCAGCGCGATGTCGATGAGCTCCAGGCGAGGGACGATCGTGAGGATCGCGTAGGGCAGCGAGACCACCACGTGGCCGATCACGATGGCGTGCATGCCCAGGCCGATGTAGATCCCCATCGTGTTGGTCAGGAACGTGTCGACGGCCCGGAACAGGATCAGCAGGGCGATCCCGAACACGAGATACGGGATCACCAGCGGAGACAGCAGCAGCCCCGAGACGGCCGATTTCGCCACGAACCGCCGCCGGACCAGGACGAACGAGGCCAGGACACCGAGCGCGACCGCGATCGCGCTTGAGGCCGTGGCCACGATCGCGCTCCTCCGCAGAGCCGCCAGCAGGTTGGGGTTCGTGAGGAACGCGTGGTACCAGCGCAGCGTGAACCCGCGGAACGGGAACGCGACGTCCCGGCTGTCGTTGAACGAGAAGATCATGAGCAGGAGGATCGGGGCATACAGGAACACCACGAGGAGCCAATAGAAGGCCACGAGGCTCCGTCTGCCGTTCGTCGACGCCGCCGCCTGCATCAGCCGGCTCCCGCGCTTCGGACCTGCACGAAGCGGCCGAAGATCGCCATCAGGACCAGCACCACCACCACGAGGAACAGCGAGAGGACCGACCCGGTCTGCCAGTCCAGTCCCTGCGTGAACAGATCGGAGATGGCGTTCCCGTACATGAACCCGCTGGTGCCCCCGACCAGCGACGGTGTCACGAACTCCCCGATCGTGGGGATGAAGACGAACACGAAGGCCGCGCCGACGCCGGGGAGGCTCATGGGGAATGTCACCCGCCAGAACGTCCGCCACCGGCTCGCGCCGAGGTCACCGGCCGCTTCCAAGATCGACCGGTCCAGGTTCTCCAGTGTCACGAAGATGGGCAGGGCCACGAACGGGACCCAGACGTACGCCAGCACCAGGATCACCGTGAACTGGCTATAGATCAGCCACTGGACCGGATGGTCGGCGTCCCGCAGCCCCAGCGTGACCACGGCGGTGTTGATGATGCCCTCGCTGCCCAGGATCACCTTCCAGGCCAGCACCCGCAGCAGGTAGCTCGTGAGGAACGGCACGATGATCAAGAGCAACAGCACGTACTTCCGCTTCCCGGAAACCAGGGCCAGGAAGTACCCGACGGGATAGGCCAACAGGACGACGATGACCGAAACCGTGAGCGACATCCGCACCGACTTCCAGAAGAGCCCGATGTAGATCGAGTCTCCCGACAGGAAGTGCTTCCAGTCGAAGAACGATACCCCCTGGGTCGTGGGGAACAGGGAGAGGGCACCCACGCTGTACGCGGCGACGATGACGATGGGGATGAGGAAGAACAGGATCAGCCACAGCAGCGGCGGGGACAGCAGCCCAACCGTCCCCGGCCAGGTCCGAAGGTGCCGGCGCCGAGCTTCCCGGCCATTTGAAGACGCCGTCGCCTGGCCGGTGCTCACCTCGCTGGCGCCGCTCCCCCAGACCCCGACATCAGCCGGCCGCCTTCACCTCGCCCCATAGCTGGTTGTATACGTCGCGTCGGCGGATGGGACGCTCGACGTGGGAGTGGGGTTCCTCCAGCGCCGTTGGGTCGTCCAGGCTGAACGCGTCGACGAGCTCCTGCGGAACCTTGCTGAGGTCCAGAGTCGTGTTCGTATGGCCGTAGGCGTCGTTCGTCACGAGCCACAGGGCCGACGCGGCGCTGGCCCAGGCGTCCACGTAGTCGTGCGCGTGGTAGTAGTTCGGGGTGTCCTTGAACAGGGCCATCCCGCAGTTCCAAGACGTCCGGCCTTCCTTCGGGTTCATGTAGACGACGTCGAGGCCCTTCCCCGATCCGTAGTCCTTGGCCGCCCACCAGTGGACGGGCCACGCGTAGGTGATCCAGATGTCGCCGTTCAGGACGTCGGGCGTCGGGTCGACCGGCCACAGGGCCCGGACCAGGGGGATCTTCGAGATCAGGAACTCCTTCTGCGCTTGGAGCTCCTGGTCGGTCATGTCCCAGGGGTTCGCAACGCCGTTGAAGTAGCCCGCGACGATGAACATGTTGAGGCTGTCCCACCACGAGATCCGACCCTTGTACCGCTCATCCCACAGGAGTCCCCAGGAGTCCTCTATTGGTTGTACCTTGTCGGCCCGGTACATGGGCGCCGCGAAGCCCCAGTCCAGCGGCACGAAGTACTGCCGGCCGTTGACCTTCCCTCCTTCCACGAAGGCGGGGTTGAGGTCGCCGAAGTTGGAGATCAACGATGTGTCCCACGGCTGGAGCACGTCGAGATTGATCCAGTCCGGCCAGCGGTACGCGCAGGGGTGCACCACGTCGTAGCGGGCTCCGTTGGCCACCTGCGCGTAGCCGAAGTCGTCGTCCTTGAACAGGATGAACTTCGGCTTCTGGTCCGGGTACTTCTTCGCGTAGGCCTTCCACAGAACGTGGTCGCCGTACGTGTCGTTCCCGTAGCCATCCCAATCGAAGACCTTAAGGATCCCCGGCTCCTGATCCACGCTCGGCCGGGGGCTGGCGCTGGCGCTCCCACCTGCGGGCGGCGTCGTCTCCACGGCCTTCTTGCAGGCGGCCAGCACTCCGGCGCCCCCCAAGATCGCGGCGTACCGAAGGAAGTCGCGCCTGTCAAGGCGGCTGGCCAGGATCGGATCGATGTCGCTCGTCATCCGCACGTCCCCCTCTTCTCCGAGTGCAGAGCCGTATCGCCGGGCCATTATGCCCTCTCGGCCATCCGCGGGGAATGTCGTTGCCGGGCAACGGCTCGACGGCCCTTGACGTGAATACGTGCGGCCCGAGGCGATAGGCTCGCCCTCCATGGGAACCAACCGGCACCGCCTCCTCGGCCTGGTTCTCGCGATCGCTCTAGCAGGCTGCGGAAGCCCCGGGCGGCCCGTGGCCGTGCCAACGTTCCCGGCGAGCGCATTGCCGGACCTTCGCACTCGGGCCCGTTCGCTCACGCCGCAGGCGCTCGGGGAGGAGACACCGGGGCTGGCCGATGAACTGGAACGCGACGGGTTCGCCGCCGGCACCGAGCGGACGTTCTCCGCGCGTACCGGTGAGCTTCGTTACGTGGAGGCCCGGGTGCTACGGTTCGACTCGCCGAACGGCGCAGCCGCCTACGTCGCCTGGATCCGGGGGCACCCCGACCTGCTTCTCGGAACGGCCTCGCATGAGAAGCCTCTCACTCTGGAGGGCTCGCCGTCGGTCTTCCGGCACGGGCCCTCGGGGTGTTGCTCCAAGGACACCACGCTCCACCTCGCCGTATGGCAACGGGGCGACACGGCCCTCTCGTTGCTCGTGGGAGGGCCCGATGACGGCCGAGAGATCCTCTCGCGATTGGCCGAGGAACTCGATGCACTGGCCACCGGTTCGCGCGAGGCGTCACCCTCGCCCTAGGATGGCCGCCATGCTGAAGCTGGATCGTTTCACGGAGCTCGCCGGCGGCCTCGACCACCCGGAAGGGGTGGCGGTCGGCCCCGACGGTGCCGTCTACGCGGGCGGCGAGGCCGGGCAGATCTATCGGGTCGCGGGCGACGGCTCCGTCGAGGAGGTGGCCTCCACCGGTGGGTTCATCTATGGCCTGGCCCTCGACGACGCCGGTCGCGTGTACGCGTGCGACTTCGGCAACGCGGCCGTGATCCGGGTGGACCCCGCCACCGGCGCCGTCGAGACCTACTCGACCGGCACGGATGGGCGCCCGATGCGCGTGCCCAACTGGGGCGCCTTCGACGACGCCGGGAACCTGTACGTGACCGATTCCGGCGACTGGGGTGCGGACGACGGGCTGATCTTCCGCGTCGCCCCCGGCGGCGAGACGACGGTGTGGACGGAGGAGGCCAGGCGGTTCCCCAACGGGTGCTGCCTGACCGCCTCCGGCGGCGCCCTGCTGGTGATCGAGTCACACGGTCGCCGGATCGATCGGATCGCGATCCAGGACGACGGCTCGGCGGGCCCGCTCGAGGTCGTCGTGGAGGTCCCCGGGTCACAGCCCGACGGCATCGCCCTCAGCGAAGACGGAACGATGTTCGTGGGCTGCTACCGGCCGGACCGGATCTACGGGATCCCGGCGGGCGGCGGCCCCGAGGTCCTGGCGGAGGACCCCGATGGAGTCATCCTGAACCAGCCGACGAACATCGCCTTCGCGGGCGGCCGGCTGGTGGTCGCGAGCTTGGGCGGTTGGAGCCTCATGGCCGCCGAACTCGACGTCGCCGGGCTACCGCTCCGCTACCCGGAGGTTCCCTGAGCCACTAGTCTGCACGAGACTAGTGGAGCACCCGCGCGGCCACGAGCCCCACGGCGAGCAACGGCATCGCTATCGACAGCCACCCGAGCGCGCCTTCGGGAGCCGCGCGCAACGCGGCCGCGTCCAGCGGTTCGACCGTCCCGTCGTCCAACGCGACTCGACCGTCGACCTTCACGGCATGCCGGCGCAGTCGCCGGACGGGGGTCGAGAGCTGCCGCTGGGCAGCCGAGATCGCTGCGCACGCGGCCGCCACCGCGGCGGCTCCCAGGCTCACGCGCGCGGCCTGCGCGAAATACCCCGTCAGCGCGGGGAACGCTCCCCAACCCAGGGCGAACCACAGGTTCGAGTGGAACGCGCCGCCGAACAACTCCATGTTGTAGGCCACCACCAGGAACCCCCCGGCCACGATGAAGACCGCCAGCCAGGGACTGACCTCGAGGACGCCGTCCGCGCCGAGTGCCACGGCACCTGCGAGGCCGGCCGCTGCGATGCCCCAAAGCACGCCGTCCGGGATGCGGGTTCGCAGCGGCCGGCCTCGCAGCTCGTCCAAGGCGTGGGCGGCCAGCCCCACCGCCAGGAAGAACGCCAGCAGGCTCTCGGCCAACCACCGGCCGTCGATCGAAGGCGCCAAGCCAGCGCCGATCGCCACGTAGGAGAGGTGCCAGACGGTGTACGGCGGGTGCAGCAGCGTCCAGTAGTCGCGCCACCCGCCGGCCGGGAGCGCATAGAACGCTGGCCGCTCGCCCTCAGCCACCGCCGGCCGGGTTCCCCTTGATGGCCCACATCACCAGGCCGGCCCCCAAGCTCATCGTCCGCGTTCGAACCCGGCGCAGCCCGGCTTCCTGCCACCACCGGACCTGCTCGGCGAGGGGATACCGGCGGTAGAACGCCGAGATGTTCGACCCCAGGAACCGGCCCGTATGCCCCCAGGCCGGCGACACCGCGTCCCCCGCCAGCGGCATCACGAACCGCGTGTGCAGCAGCCACCCCATGTGCCACAGGGGCTGCCGCGGCACGTGGAACTCAACGCACGCCATCGCGCCCCCAGGCCGGAGCACCCGCGCCATCTCGGCCATGGTCGCTGCCGGGTCATCCACGTACCGCAGAAGGTAGGTGAACGTCACGGAGTCGAACGACGCGTCGGGGAACGGCAGTTTCTCGGCCCGGCCCAACACGAACCGCACGCGGTCCTGGAGTCCGGCCGCTCGTGTTGCCTCCGCCCCTCGACGGACCATCGCTTCACTCGCGTCGAGCCCGGCCACGCGGACGTTCCGCCGACGGGTCAACTCCCGGGCCACCAACCCGGTTCCGGTGGCCACGTCCAGCACCCAAGAGCCCGGGATCGCGTTGACCCTCGACACCATGAACTGCCGCCACCGGGCGTCCTGACCGAAGGAGAGCAGGGCGCCCATGCGCTCGTACTCGGGAGCGATGTGGGCGAAGAGCCGCCCCGCGTGTTGCGTCCTGGGCGTGCTCATCCCAGCAGGGCCGGTAGGTCCCCGATCGAGTCGAGGACGTGGTCGGGTGAGATCCCGCGCTCCAGGTCCGCGTCCCTGAACTTCCCGGTCCGGACCAGGACTCCCTGCAACCCCATCTCCTGGGCTCCGCGCACGTCGCTCACGATGTCGTCGCCGACCATCGCCGTGCGCGCGGGGTCGGTTCCCAGAATCGAGAGGGCCGACTCGAAGAACGCCGGCGAGGGCTTCCCGCAGACGGTAGCCTTCACCCCGGCCGCCTCCTCCAGGCCCGCGATGTAGGCGCCGCCGTCCAGCTCCAGCCCCTCGGCGGTACGCCAGTACAGGCTGCGGTGCATACCGACCAACGCGGCGCCCTCCATCAGCATCCGGAACACGCGGTTCACGGTGCCGTAGGTGAAGTCGTCGCACGCTCCCCCCACCACGACCACATCCGCGTCGTCAGCCTCGGTGAACGCCACGCCTTGCAGGTCGGGCCGCGGGTTCCCGTCGGACAGCAGGAAGACCTTGGCCCCGGGATGGTGAGCGCGGAGGTACGCGGCGGTTGCTACGACGGCCGTGATCAGCTCGTCCTCGGCCACGTCGAACCCGCCGCCGCGAAGCGTCTCGATGAGGTTGGCCCTGGTGCGCGCCGTCGTGTTCGTGATTAGCCGGAACGGG
>JAHEXX010000093.1:10111-10681 GCA_023251895.1 bacterium | reverse complement strand
GACCACCAAGACACGGAAGCCCTTGGCCGCGCATAGCTCGATGGCCTTGTCGATTGCTTCCTCCCAAGTGAGGTTGTCCTCTACCAGCAGCTTGGAGCGGTGGACGATCCCGACCTCATAGCCGAAGCCGTACCTATCCGTCTTCAACTGGAAGGTCGCCTGCCTCTCCTCGGTCAGGTACAGCACGTCGGCCTTGACGGTCTCGCGCCCGAGGAAATGCTTGCCGGTCGATACGGAGCGGACCAGGCTTGAGACGAACTCGCTCTTTCCAACCTTGAAGAGCGCGGCCACGGCGGTGATGCTGCCGAACGGCACGATGCCGTCCACCAGGTACTCGATCTCGTCCTCGGTCTTGTAGTCGGGCGCGAACACCAGCGAGCGGTACAGCGGGTTGCCTTCGAGGGAGGCTTCGACACGGAACTCGTTGACTTGCCTCCAGTACTCCTCCCTGCTGATCTCGACCGTCGGGACTGGTTCGTCCTCCATCGCCCAGGTGTCGTGGACGAGGTGCTGGAAGTCGTCCTGCGCATTCATCCTGAACGAGGGGAACGTGATCGCGTCGGAGACCCA
>JAHEXX010000093.1:0-10101 GCA_023251895.1 bacterium | reverse complement strand
GAGGAGCGCGTTGTGGCGCTCGCCGCTACCAAATGACGGCAGGACCGGCTGCCTGATCGACCTCCCATGCTTGAAGTGCTGGGTCCTAAGGGCGAGCCATACCTCCGCCCACTCCTCCGCCGTCCCTTGCGCTGTGCCGCCGCCCCTCAGCGCTGCGTTGAGGAGGGTCTGGTTTGTGCATGCCGACAGGAAGTTGTTGTCGAGGAGCAGAGTGGGCGCCGGGAGGACCTCGATCTCATTGGTGATCGTGTAGTCGCCAGCCCAGTCGCCGCCGCGGATCACGGACCCGGGGCCGAGGACGTACCCGCCCTCACCCTTGATGTCCACCCCGGGCTTGAAGCCACGGTACGTGCGGACGTGGTTGCCTTTGGTGTCGAGGTAGCGGTGCTCTCCGAAACTCGGGGTCTTCACGGTGAACGTGTCCTCTGGCCAGTCGAGTTCCGCCAGAGACTCGAAGCCGTTGACCGTCTTCACATCGACGTCCACGACGACGAGATCGCCGCCGGTGATGATGGCGTAGTTGTCATCGGGGTACTTCGACCACCAGTCGCGGATGGAGTCCTCGGTGTCGAGGCCGACATAGATGGTCCTGCCGTCCTCGTCCTGCGACTTCCACTTGAGCCTCGGTGGGAACTTCGCCCCCGCCGTGATCGGGAGTATGGGACGACCATGCCTCTTGAACGCTTCGAGCGCTGCGTCTCCTAGCTCAGCCATTTCTTCGCCCTTTCCAAACCTCCGGGTGCTGGCCAATCGTGCTCGCCCGGTGGTGCTGGTCCCGAGGCCTCGGGGGTTGTCAGGAGGGCGAGCCCCTGCCAGCACCCCGATTCTCGCAGCAAAGCGCTCGGAGCGTGGCCTGAAGTCCGTTACACGGCAATAGTTTCTGCGTGACCCTTGTCAAGCAGAACAGCTAACATTGTCAAATAGACCGTTGCGGACGGGGTCGTACCCCTCGATCATCCTGGCGGCGACGCGCTTGATCACGGCGTCGAAGTCCCCGACCAAGCGGATCGCGGTCCTACTCAGAACGCGGAGTTGCTCGGGGACGCCGTCGTCGTCGTAATCCAGGTGCCCGTAATGCGTCATCTCGGCGAGGGCGTTGCGCACGATCTCGAAGTCGCCAGCAGGGTGTTCGCCGTACGTCATCTTGGCGAACATCTCCACGGTCTCCTCGACCGCGCCGAACACGCTGTCGTACGCCCACCCCGCCAGGCAGGTGATGATCTTGGCCTCGGGGTCGAGGTCAATCGCCTCGGTCCACCCACTGAGCCCGGCCTCGTCCTCGTCGTATTCCATGCCGATGTCCCCGACGATCCCGCCCTGCACGAAGCTGACGACCGCGTGGGCCGCCTCGTGGTGGGCCGTGCGGGAGATGCCATCCAGGAGCCAAGTCGTCGAAGATGCCCAGGTCGGCGCTCATGCCCACCCCCTATTCGTCATCAGCGACCTGACGACGAAATCGGACCTACGCTTCGCCAGCCTCTTGATCAGCCACGGCTCGATCTCGATCAGGGCGGCCTTGGTGGTCCAGGCGTCCTTGACCTTCCACGGACCGGCGCCCTGGATGAAGAAGTTGTCCAGGTCTGGAACATGCCTGCTGATCTCAAAGGCGACTCCCGGATCGGCGCCGAGCTTGATCTCCCACACTTCGACCTCTACGCCGTTCTTGCTGATGGTCAACTGCACCTTGCCGGGTCCCGTATGCGCCTTCGTCGTCCTGTTCAGAACCGTCTGTGCCATCTCTTCCCCCTCCTTGTCGGCTGCGTCCAATGTCTCGATCCAAGGTCGAGGTCAAAATCTTGCGTGCGGCCCCACCGGGCCCGAGAGCATTCATGTGGGGATCGGCCGTCGCATCTCGTAGTCCTCTCGACAATCCAAGGCGAGCGACGCGATCCTCCTCGCCGATCTTGTCGCCGGTATCCTCGTGAACTGACCTCTGGTCGGACGTGTCGGGACCGGGATGTAGCTTGGTGGCGTGGATTACGAGAGCGACCCTCAGGGCGCGCTGGTCTATTCGGGGACCCGAGCGCTGGCGCCAGGTCCTTCCTGGCGGCGCTTGCGATCTGCGAGGGCGGGGGCTCACTCCCATGGGTGGGCTCGCCGCCGCTGGCTCCAATCAGGCTGCCCTCCTCGGATCTGGTCCCGACGGGGTTGTTCGCGATGCTCTTCGCAGCGATGCGCCCGGCACGCCGCCGCGAGTGCGGCTCCGGTTCTCGGACGGCCACGGCCGCGAAGGTCAGACAAGCGACGCTGCGGAGCATGCGAATCTAAGCAAATCGGGCAACGTTTCGGGCAACGTCAGGGCTCTAACAAACTGAAAACTGCTGGCCGTGGGAGGCTTGATATGGTGTTGCAACAGTGTTACTTAGCTGTTGCACTGCAAGGGATTTGGAGCATGTGCGCTCCACTTCAAGCATGAAGATCTCGGGGCGAGTCCGCAGATGGCGAAGCGCCTCCGGGAGATCCTGCGCTCCAAGGATTGACGCAGGGCGCGACTCCACATGGGTCCGGTGTCCGGGCAACTGTTTGGGCAACACCCTCTCACCGGGATGGCCACTCCCGATCTGCCGGTTCCGGCCCGCAGACGGTCAGCGCCCAGCATAATGTGCTACATGGCCACGTTGCGCTTGTCGTCCTTGGCGAACGAGACTAACCACGTGATGAACCCGGACGTCCGGCAGGCGTGGAACGGCAACGTCCTGCTTGCCTATCAGGTGCTCGGGCAGAGCCGGGGCGACCTCAAGCACGAGCTGAAGGGCGTCCCCGGCCGCTGGCGCCCTTATCGGGCGGTGGCCTGAGAGTGGACGTTCCGCAAACCAGGTATGCGACAACAACCGACGGCATCCATATCGGCTACCAGGTCCTCGGGTCGGGTCCGGTCGACCTCGTCCTCGTCCCATACGACTACTCGAACATCGAGGCCTCGTGGGACCTCCCGCTCTTCGCGTCGTTCGTGCGCGGGCTGGCCATGCACGCCCGGGTCCTGCTCTTCGACCGTCGCGGCTCCGGTACGTCCGATCGGGCATGGTTGGGACCTTCCGCCACGATCGAGGCCCAGATGGACGACATCCGGGCCGTCATGGATGCCGCGGGCTCCGTTCGCGCGGTGCTCTTCGGCATCGAGAGTGGCGCGGCGCTGTGCTTTGTGTTCGCCGCGACCTACCCCGAGCGCACATCCAGCATCGTCGTGTTCGGGGCGCTGGCACGCGGATCCTGGGCACCCGACTACCCGTGGGCATGGACGCTGGAGCACTACGACACCTGGATCGAGCGCGTGGAGCGAGACTGGGGTTCGCCGGAATTCGTTCGAGAGCTCTCGGAGTCGCTCTCTCCCTCCCTGGACGCCGACGAGGCCTTCCTGGCGGCTATGGGCAAGCTGCTGCGTCTGTCGGCCAGTCCGGGAGACGCTGCCGCGCGCGACCGAGCGGTGAGCGGCACGGACGTCCGCCACGTTCTTCCGACCATCCAGGTCCCCACGCTGGTCATCCACCGGACCGGCGACAGGGCCGAGCCGGTCGAACAAGGCAGGTACATCGCCGAACACATCTCGGGGGCCACCTTCCTCGAACTCCCGGGTGAGGACCACAGTTTCCCGATGGACGACCTCGTCCCCCACGTGGGGCGCTTCCTGGAGTCGATCCGAGCGGAGCAGGCGGAGTTCGATCGGGTCCTCGCGACGGTCCTGTTCACCGACATCGTCGATTCCACCGCCCAGGCCGCCGCGCTCGGTGACGCACGCTGGAGGGAGACGCGAGCTCAGCACGACCAGATCGTTCGTGCGCAGATCGCTCGCTACCGGGGGCGCGAGA
Organism: bacterium; assembly: GCA_023251895.1. Lineage (GTDB taxonomy): Bacteria > Actinomycetota > UBA4738 > UBA4738 > HRBIN12 > JAHEXX01. Next base: position 6,295 of record JAHEXX010000093.1, on the reverse strand, counting down.
TCAAGACGATGGGCGACGGCTTCCTTGCGATCTTCGACGGGCCGGCACGAGGCGTGCGGTGTGCGGAGGCGATCGCCGCAGGCGTGAAGCCCCTGGGCATCGAGGTCCGCGCAGGGCTCCACACGGGCGAGGTCGCGCTGGAGGGCGATGACATCTCGGGGCTCGGCGTCGGAATCGGGGCGCGGGTCGGCGCCAAGGCCGGCGCCTCCGAGGTGCTGGTCTCCCAGACCGTCAAGGATCTGGTCGCAGGCAGCGGCCTCACGTTCGAGGACGCCGGCGAACACGAGCTGAAGGGTGTCCCCGACCGCTGGCGCCTCTATAGGGTGGTGAGCTGACCTCGGCGACACGCAGTCGTTGGAAGGATCGCGAACTAAAGCAAATCAGGCAACACTTTGGTCAACATCAGCGCCGCGAGAAATGTGAAACCGCTGGTCGTGGGAGGCTTGATACGGAGCAGTACCCAGTGCTAGAGTGCCGTTGTACTGCAACGTATCTGGGCCATGCCGCGATCACTTCAAGCACGAGGACGAGGGCGCGAGCCCGAAGATGGCGAAGCGCCTGGAAGAGGTGTTGGGCTACAAGTAATAACCGTCGAAACGTTGCGAACCCTAGCCCGCCCCTGAGACCCTCGGGCAACGTGTTCGGGGCTTGACGCAATCAGACGAGTGCCTCACCCGAGGAGTCCTCGTTCGACCCCATCGCCCGGTTCTGGTCTGCGACAACCGCCCCCGGGAGACCAACATCGGCTCCATCAAAGGCCGCCCCTCAGCGGGTCACGTCGCAGCCGCCGTTGGCATACGCCTTCCGACGCGCTGGATAAGCAGGATGCTCGTGGTCAGCAGCCACAGCCCGAAGAGGATGAACCCAACGAACGACAACGCGCCCGTCACAGAGAGCGCGCCGGCGATCGAGGTCGAACATGCAGCGAGGGCGATCTCGGCGAGGGCGAACAGGCCTCCGGCCTGGCCGTACCACTTCGGCAGCGCCCTCGTGCGCAGGGCGACGATCGAGGTTGCCCCGATCAGGACTCCGATAGGCAGGAAGAAGACAGCGAATGCGGTGTTGCTCAGTACGTAGAAGGCCCGCACGACCGCCTCATCGCCCTCCTCGGCAGCCTGCAATGCGAGCACGATATTGGCGGCCGCGCCCAACGAGCCTACGGCGATTGCCACTAGTCCGCCTCCGAAGGCAACCGCCGACAGCCGACCGGGCGTCCCCTCGGCCAGCATGAGGAAGCTTCTGAGGCTTCCTAAGAACCACAGGAAGAACGCCACGGCTCCGATCCCGCCGATGTACTCCCCGAGGAGCACTGAGGTCCGGTGTTCCACGAAGAAGTCGATGATCGTGTTGGTCGCGGCGTCGGCTTTGGGCCACGTCGGCACCATGACGAACTCAACCATGAGCAAGACGAGGGCCACGATCCCGGTCGCGGCGGCCAACCGCTCCCACTTCGCGTCGTCCATCCCAGCTCCCCCTCGGTCTGGGTCGAAGTAATCATTCGCCAGCCGCGAGGCGGAATCAAGCCCAGGGGGATTCGGCCGCGGTGCGCGAATACGGCAGTGGCTGCCAGGGCGCGTGGACGTTACGATCACCGACACATCGACAGCCCAACGCTGGTCCGTCCGCCGCTCCGGTGGGAGCGCAGCCCTCAGCCCTTGTCGGACTGGAGCTTCCGTTTGCCGATCTAACCGAATCGGGCAACTGAATGGGCAACGTCTCGGCTCCAACAAACTGAAAACCGCAGGTAGGACGAGGCTTGACTTGGAGCCGAGCGAGTGTTGCGATAAGGAGTCTGACCTGCGGAAACGGGATGACCTGACGGCACTTCAAGCACGAGGACGAGGGCGCAAGCCCCAAGATGGCTCTCCGCCTGGAACGACTCCTGGGGAGCTGACGGTCAGCCGGCGACTCGGGCGGTGAGGGCCCGATCGATCTCGGACACCTGCTCGGGGTCCTCCACCTTCCGCCCCACGACATCGCGGACGTAGAACGCGTCAATCACCCGCTCACCGTACGTGGCTACCTTCGCAAGGTGCACATCCAGCCGCAGATCGGCCATGGTACGCGTGATGTCGAACAGCAGGCCGATGCGGTCGGGTGCCCCCACCTCGATCACCGTGAAGAAGTCGGACGCCTCGTTGTCCACGGCGATCTCGACCGGGATGTCGGTTCGCGGCGGCGGGTAGCGCTTGCGCTTCTCCGCGACCCGGAAGTCGAGCGATACCCGCCCCTCGATGGCCTTGCGCAGGCTCGAGCGGAACTCCCGCCAGCGCTCCTCGGTGACCTCCGGCTCGAACCACCCCTCGACCTCGAAGACATCGAGGGCCACGCCGTCCTCGGTGGTGAAGACCTGGGCGGTCAGGATCGACAGCCCCGCCAGGGAAAGTGCGCCGGCGATCCAGGAGAGCAGCCCGGGCCGATCGGCCGCCACGACGGTGAGCGCGTGAGTACTCGGGCGGGCACCGGGCTCGACCACGGTTCGCACTTCCAGCGCCCCGACCGGCGGCATCACCAACCCGAAGTGCCGGGCGGCCCGCTCCGGATGCACCACGGCCAGGTATCCGCGCGGCATGCGGACCAGGAACCGCTCCACGTCCGCCGGGTCCTCCGCCCCAAGTTGGGCGCGCACCTCGTTCGCGCGCTCGGCCATCCGTTCTGCCGCCTCGGGCCCCATCTCGCCCCGCTCCAGGATGCGCTGGACCTTCGTTATCAATTCCCGGATCAGGGTCTGGCGCCAGGGCGTCCATGCGTGCGGGCCCGTGGCGCCCGCGTCGGCGACCGTGAGGAGGTACAGGGCGGCGAGGCGCTCGGGGTCCCCGACCCGGGCCGCGACGTCCAGGATCAGATCGTCGTCGGCGAGGTCTCGGCGGGTGGCGGTGTCGGACAGGAGCAGGTGCTCGGATACGAGGAAGTGGGCCAGGCCCCGGGTGGACGCCGTGAGGCGCATGCGTTCGAGCGCCGAGGCGGCCACCCGGGTTCCCTCCGGCACGTGATTCCCGGCGCCGTTCTTCCCGATGTCGTGCAGAAGGGCCCCGAGCAGGACTGCGTCGCGATCCCCCGACGTCTGAACCGCCTGCGCCGTAACCGGATCGGTCGGCTCCTCTCCCGAAAGGAGCCGACCGATCCCCGAGAGCGTCTCCAGGAGGTGGATATCCACCGTGTACCGGTGGTAGGGGTCGCGTTGCGGCCGGCACCGCACCGGACCCCACTCGGGCACGTACCGCTCCAGCAAGCCGATCCGGTCCATGGTCTCCAAGGCGCGGACGCCATCCGGACCGGCCCGCAGGATCTCGAGGAACGCGTCACGGACGCCGTCGGTCCACTCCACCTCGGCGGGCATCTCGGCGGCCTCGATCCGGTCGAGCACCGAGGGCGCCAGCACGCCGCGCTGCCGGGCCGTTCGAGCGAACACGCCGATCACACCTTCGGGAGTCTCAGCGAAGTCCGCCGGTTCCGACTCCCCTCGCAGGTACCGATCGAAGACCGAGCTGCTCACGTGCTCCACCTGGCGAGCGTGCTCGAACAGGGCCCGCATCAGCGCGTCGACGGCCCGCAGCCCCGGCTCGTCCGCGAACCCCATCGCCCGTGCCACCGACGGCTGCTGATCCAGGAACAGCCGGTCGCTCTTGCGGCCCGTCTCCAGGTGCAGGGCGCTTCGGACCCGGACCAGGAACTCCTCTGCCGCGTCGACGGCCTCGAGCTCCGTCGACCGGACCAGCCCCACGCCGTCTAGCGTGGGCGAGCCCCGTTGCTCGCCAAGCACAGCCCCAAGCCATCCGAGCGCGTGGACGTCGCGGAGCCCGCCGGAGCCTTCCTTCAGGTCCGGCTCCAGCAGGTGCGAGACGGAGCCGAAGCGTTCGCGCCGGCGGGCTGCGTCCTCGCGGAGCTGCTCCGCGAACCGGGGGGGATCCCTGCGGACCCAGCCCAACAGTTCGGCATGCGCGGTCGACCACAGGTCCATGTCCCCCACCAGGGGCCGGCCGTCCAGCAGGGCCGTTGTCGTGTCCAGTCGGGCGGCGGCAGCCTCCAGGCACTCCGCTCCCGTCCGAACGGCATGCCCCACGGCGAGGCCGGCATCCCACAACGGGTACAGGAGGTCCTGGGCGAGCGCGGCGACTTCGTCGCCGCGCTCGCCCCCGTGCAGGATCAGAAGGTCGATGTCGGAGGCCGGGACCAACTCCTTCCGACCATAGCCGCCCACGGCCACCAGGCCGACGCCCGGGGGCGCGCCGGCGAGCGTGAACAGGTCCCGCAGGCAGGCGTCCACGAGGTCGGCGCGCCGGCGCGCCGACCACCTTCCGTGATGACCCGCCGAGTACGCCCGATCCAAGGCCGAGAGCTCGTCGAGCAGCCGCTCCACCGCCGGGTTCCGGGGGGGGACGGCCTCGCTCACGTCGGATGCTGCCGGCACCAGGCGTACAGCGCGTCGTAGACGAACGACCCTCGCTCGAGCAGTCGGACATCCTCGTCCTCCGCGAGGAGTCCTCCCTCGCCGATGGCCAGGAGCCCCGGTCCGATCGCGTCGGTGTCCAGGTCCTCGCTCACGTCAGCGGCGTGGACGATCCGCGCGAGCCGTGCGAGGGCCGGCTCGCCGCCCAGGCCGAACTCGTCGATCAGCACTTCGAACGTGCACTTGCTCCCGCGGTGTGTGAACCGTGCGCCCGAGGCATCGAACGACCTTGCCCCCTCGGACTCGGCCACCTCCAGGACCCGGTCTGCCGCCACGTACAGGATCTCCGCCTCGGGGTCGATGAACCTGCGGATCAGCCAAGGACAGGCGATCCGATCGGTCTTGGGCCGCTCACGCGTGACCCACTTCATCTCGACCTCCCCTGCTCTCGAGGTCAGAGCGCGTCGGGCCCCATCTCGCCGGTGCGGATGCGGACGATTTGCTCGACGGGGACCACCCAGATCTTCCCGTCGCCGATCTTGCCGGTGCGGGCCGCCTTCTGGATGGCGTCCACCACCCCCTGGACCTGATCGTCGTCGGTCAGGACTTCCACCTTCACCTTCGGTACGAAGTCCACCTGGTACTCGGCGCCCCGGTACACCTCGGTGTGGCCCCGCTGGCGCCCGAACCCCTCCACGTCAGTCGTGGTCAGCCCGTTCACGCCGATCTCGCGGAGCGCCTCCTTCACCTCGTCCAGCTTGAATGGCTTCACGACCGCGACGACCAGCTTCAACGGAGCGGCTCCTTCGTGCGCTCGACCGCCCTAGCTTAGCCAGCCAGGAGCTTCTCGTAGACCAGCCACTCGCGCCGGACGGTCATCCCGACCCTCTCGTATAGCCGTGTGGCCCCGGTCTCGTTGCCGGCGTCGACGTTCAGCCGAACCCCCCGGTGGCCACGCCCGGCGAGGTCGGCGAAGGCTCGGAGCAGAAGCAGGGTTCCGATCCCACGTCCCCGCCAGGCAGGCCGCACCCCGAGCACATTCACCCATGCCGCGTCGGGCGTCCCCATCGAGTCGACCTCACCGACGATCTCGTCTCCATCGACGGCGACCAACACCAAGCCGAGGTCGAAGCCCGGTGCATCCATGAACGCGCGCCACTCTTCGAATGTCGGCGCGCCGGTCCCCCAGTGTTCCGCGAATGATTCCTCCATCGCCGCATGAACCTGCAGCTCCTCCCCGGCCTGCAAGGCCCGGACCTCGATGCCGGCGGGAGGCTCGGGGATGGGGAGCCCCTCACTCAGCGAGCGCTCCATGTGCCAGCAATGCCGGACCGGCAGGAAGCCGCGGCCGCAGAGGAGATCGGCCGCCTGCAGGTCTGTCGCGGAGATCGAGTTCCAGAGCCTGGCTTCCGGTGCACCGCCGACGCGCTGGCGGGCGCGACCCTCCGCCGCGTCCACGAGGAACGCGCCGATCCCGCGGCCATGGTGACTGGGGTGAACACGGGCGAAGGCATCGTGGGAGTCGCCGCCGTGACCCCCCAGGACGTAAGCGAACCCGACGACCGCGCGGACCGAATCGGTCACGAGCCACGAGTCGAGAGCAGGGTCGAAGCCCGGGAGGTCGAAGTCCGCCTCGAGGTGCTCGCGGACCGTGTCGGGCTGCCCGAAGTTCCACACGTCGTACGCATCGAAGAGCTCGACGATGGCGTCGAGATCGCCCGGCGTGGCCGGCCCGACCCGGTACCCGGGCACGGTGGCCGCAGCCCTCACGGCGGAGTCGCTCGAGCATCGGTTGCTCCTATGTCAAGCCGCCGCCGCGGTCAAGCGGTCGGTCGGCTGGTTCATCGATGTCATCGTTTTGAACACCACCCTGGAGAGGTAGCGCTTCAGCGCCCGGATCGCCTC
>JAHEXX010000001.1:18964-71704 GCA_023251895.1 bacterium | reverse complement strand
TGCCTTCTAAGCAGCGGGTCGGAGGTTCGAGTCCTCCCCGGCGCGCCTGGGATCGGTCACAGCCGCACGGCCGGGACGTCCTTCGCGCCGCGCAAGTGCGGGAGGCTGAAGGCATCCTCGATCCCACCGAGCAGCGAGTAGTGGTTGTACTGCGTGGCGTCGTGGGAACCGGGCTCGATGCCTGGACCGACCTCGACGGCGTACAGGCGCCCGCCGCCCGTCGTCCCGTTGATGCCTTCGTCCCCGTCCTCGTCGTAGGTGATGAACACCGTCGCCCCTTGCGTCAGCATCTGCGGAACGTGCGCGCGCAGCCAGTCGTCGCCACGCTTGTACAGTCCCGCGGACTTCGGCGTGCAGTCCGCCCACTGGCCCCCCCTGGACCCATGCTGGTCGTTGCACATGTTCGGCGCGATGAACGAGACCTGCCGCAGGCTCGCCGGGTCGAAGGCCGAAAAGGGCTGCACGTTCTGGCACTGGGACGAATCGTGGATCGAACCGAAGGGCGTGCCCGGGTTGTGCTTCAGCGCGTAGGGGCCATGGGAAAGCATTTGGTCCTGGAACGTCTCGGCATCCGAGCACACGCCAGGCATCCCCTCCTCGTAGATCCCCCACGTGACGTTCGCGGCCGTGAGCTGGCCCCACAGCGTCGAGTCGCACGCCGACGTCACCGTGGGGTCCGGCGCCGTCACGTCGTCGGTTCCGGTCTTGCCGCACGGTGAGCCGGCGGCGAAGGAAAGGTAGTTCGGCAGCGACGGGTGGGTGACCCCGAAGTAGTTGTCGAAGGAGCGCCCCCGCCCGATCAGCGAGTTCTCGTACGGCGCGTCGGGGTTCCCAACGATCTCCTCGATGCCCTTGTTCTCCATGAAGACGACCACGAGGTGTAGCCCGGTGGTCGCAGGGGAGGACCGAGTCGCCGAGGGGCTCGGCGGCGAAGTGGTGGCGCGGGAAGGTGATGAGCCCTCGCCGGGTGAGGTCCTCGTGCACGCCGCCGCCGCGAGCGTGGCTGCGAGCACCACGGCGACAGCCGTCCTCGGCCGCAAGGCCACGTCCCGCTGCCGCTCAGGTTGCCGACGCTTCACCGGCCGGATGGTAACCGACGGAGCAGGCGTGCCCGGTCCTAGGGCCTACGCGCACCCGAGATCATCCAGGATTCAAGTCGCGTCCCGCCCCTGTCGTAGGTAGGAGGTACACGTACACTCCAAACCAAGTTGCGGGGAGGGGCAGGGTGCGGTTCCACTTCAGGTTCGATCGCCGGCATGTGGAGAGGGCGCTCCACAGCTTCACGGCGTGGACGATGATCTTCATGGGCCGCATCCTCCGCATCGTGGGACCCCTGGCCCTCATCCAGCAGATCGTCGTCAACCGCGAGCTGGCGGTCGCCCTGATCGCCGGGCTCCTGTACGGGGGTGGCCTGTTCGGCCTGGGGGTCGTCCTGCGCCGGATGGGCCGGCTCGCCCTCGGCCTCGAGGGCTAGCTCAGATCTTCGGGTACGGGTACCCGCTCCCCTTCGCCCTGATCGCCTTCACGGCCTGCGTGTAGGGGATCGCGTGTGGCATCTCCACCCTGCGCTCGCAGGCCCCGCAGGTGAAGGCTCGCCCCCATCGCTTGGCGACGGCCTGTGTGAAGTTGCAGTCCGGACAGGTGTAGAAGCGGACCTCCGCGTAGCACGTGAAGCATGTGTAGGACACGGCTTCGTCGCCGACGTGCTGGGGCATCTTGCAGTCGGGACATGTGGGGTATGCCACTTCGTTACTCTACCGAGGGATCGGGGTCAGCCAGCACATCGGCCGTCTGTTTCTCCCGGAGCGCCTTGAGCTTCTCCCGGAACTCACCGTGGCGGGCGGCCACGATGCTCGTGGCGAGGATCGCCGAGTTGACGGCTCCGGCCCGACCGATGGCGAGGGTTCCGACGGGCACGCCGGCGGGCATCTGGACCATCGAGAGCAGAGAATCCAGCCCGTCGACCTTCGATTCCATGGGAACGCCCAGAACGGGAATGGTGGTCTTCGCCGCGATGACCCCGGGGAGCGCGGCGGCCATGCCGGCCCCCGCGATGATGACCTCGAGGCCCCGATCCTCGGCCGAGGCCGCGTACTCGGCCACCTGATCGGGGGTCCGGTGGGCCGAGAGCACCCTGGTCTCGTGGGGAACGCCCAGCGACGCAAGGGTCTCCGACGCGTGGCGCATCGTCTCCCAGTCCGACCTGGACCCCATGATCACGCCCACCAGCGCCTCGCCCATCGCCCCTCCCGGAGTGGTCCCGGCAGTCTAGTCGTGACTAGAGGTCATGACCGGGGGTCCCTCCCCGCTGCTCGGATGCAAGCCGGCTCCTACACTTCTGGCGATGCCGAGCTCCCATCCCTACGACGCGATCGTGGTGGGCGGCGGCCACAACGGCCTGACCGCGGCCGCCTACCTGGCCCGCGGTGGCCTGTCGACGCTGGTCCTCGAACGCCGAGAGATCGTCGGCGGCGCGTGCGTTACCGAGGAGATCGCGCCGGGCTGCCGGGCCTCGACCACGTCCTACATGGCGAGCATGCTCCGCCCGGAGGTCATCAGGGATCTGCGTCTCGATCGGCACGGCCTGGAGATGATCGGCTCCGAGCCGGCGATCCAGGTCCCCTTCCCGGGCGGTGACGTCGTGCCGTGGTGGACCGAACCCCACCGGGCCGCCCAAGAGTTCAGCCGGATCTCGAAGAAGGACGCGGCGACCTTCCTCGAGGTCGAGGCGCAGCTGAAGAAGCTCGCCCGCTACCTGCAGCCGTTCTTCCTCGAGCCGCCCCCCGACCTCGGGGCCCGCGGCATCCAGGGGCTCCGCGAGCTGTTCCGGGTGGGCAGGCGGGTCCGGAAGATCACGCGCGACGAGGTCGCGCAGATGGTCTCGTTCATGACCGGCTCGCTCGGCGACTTCCTCGATCGCAACTTCGAGTCCGACAAGATCAAGACCGTCTTCCTCGCCAACAACGTCTATGGGAAGCACGGCGGGCCGTACGACCCCGGCACCGCGATCGGCTTGCTGTTCCACCTGCTCTCGGGAGGGGAGCAGGAACTCCAGGGCTTCGCCGGTCACGTGATCGGCGGCATGGGCTCGATCACGCAGGCCATGGCCGCGGCGGCGCGGTCCTTCGGCGCGGACGTCCGCACGTCGGCCGAGGTGAGCCGCATCATCGTGCGGAACGGGCGGGTTGTCGGCGTGGCCCTCGAGGACGGAACGGAGTTCCGCTCGAAGATCGTCCTGTCCAACGCCGACCCCAAGCGAACCTTCCTGGGGTTGCTCGAGGAGACCGAACTCCCCGACGGTTTCCGCAAGGGGATCCAGGGGATCAAGATGGCCGGACCCTGCGCCAAGGTGAACCTGGTCCTGTCCGAGGAACCGAGGGTCACCGGGATGCCGGACGACGCCGATCCCCTGCGCCGGAGCCTGTTCACGCTGGTCCCCTCGCTCGAGTTCGCGGAGCGCTGCTACGACATCGCGAAGATGGGCGAGATCCCAGAGGAGCTATGGGTGGACTGCGTGTGGGCCTCGGGCGTGGATCCCACCTTGGCCCTAGAGGGCAAGCACATCGTGACCTGCTTCGTGCAGTACGTGCCGTACAAGCTGCGCGAGGGGACGTGGGACGGCAACCGGGACCTCCTGGGGCAGCGGGTGCTGCGGAAGATCGGCGAGTACGTGCCCAACCTCCCGAACGCCGTGGAGGCCATGCAGGTGCTGACGCCGCTCGACCTGGAGCGGACCTACGGGCTGACCGAGGGGAACATCTTCCATGGGGACCTGACGCTGGAGCAGCTGTTCTTCATGCGCCCGGTCCCCGGATGGGCGCAGTACCGGACGCCGGTCGACGGGCTGTACCTGTGTGGAGCGGGGGCACACCCGGGCGGCGGCGTGACCGGCGCGCCCGGTCACGCCGCCGCGCACCAGGCGCTACGGGACTTCAAGAAGCGCCGCCGTTGATGCGGGCGGTCAGACCTCGGTCTCGGTGTGACCCCGGTACTCGTAGCCGGACATCGGCTTGCCGCTCGGCGATCTCCACTGCCGCTCCTCGGTGGGGAGCTTGCCGAGCACCTTGGCCATGGCCCGCACGTGCTCGGCCACGGAGCCGCAGCACGAGCCGATCACGTTGATCCCTGCCTCGTTCGCATCCGTCGCGAACTCGGCCATCTCTGCCCTGGCCAGCTGCATCGGCGAGAGCCCGTAGGGGAAGTTCAGCCACGCGGTGAAGTCGGGCTCCTCTTCCGTTGTGCGGTAAGCGACGGGCTGCGAGGCGACGTAGGCACCAGTGGCCTGCCGCATCTCGATCGCGATCGGCAGTTGCTGCGCAGGTCCGTTCAGGCAGTTCACCCCCACGATGTCGGCTCCGGCACCGGTCAGCTTCCGCGCGCACTCCCCCGGCGTGTCGCCCTCGTAGGACCGTGGCGTTGGCCGCTCGAAGCACATCGTCACCATCACGGGGAGACCCGTCCGTTTGGCCCGTTCCACGAACACGAGCGCCTCGCCGAGGTGAGAGAAGGTCTCCCCGACCCAGAAGTCGACGCCGCCGGCATCGAGCATATCCTCGAGCTGGCGATCGAAGAGGGCACGCACGTGGTCGTGGGACGAAGGGACGTCGGGCTCGTAGGCCCACGTGAGCGACAGGTCCCCCGCTACGAGAGCGTCACCCTCGGCGGCAACCTTCCGTGCGACCTGCACGGCACTGCGGTTGATGTCGTCGACCTTGTCTTTCATGCCGACGGTGGCGAGCTTGTCGTCGCTCGCGTAGAACGTCATCGTCGTCAGGAACTCGGCGCCGGCACGCAGGAACTCCCGGTGGAGCTGCTCCAGCGCGTCGGGGTGCTCGATAGCCACCTCGGGCGTGAACGGCCCCGCCTGCACGTACCCCCGCTTCTCCAGCTCCAGCAGGTAGCCTCCGTCGCCGAGGACCGGGCCCTCGGCGAGGCGCTGGAGGATCCCCTTCGGCATGATCGGCACCGCCCTCCGCATCGACGTCCGTGAGGTCCCGAAGTCTAGCCACGCCGCCGGAGGCGACGCTCGAGCACCGCGTGACCGCAGGTCACTCCTCGGCGAGGATCGCGTAGATCTTCCGGCGGGCTTCGGCGAGGATGTCTGCGGCCTGCTTCAGCTGGGGACCCGAGCCAGCCCGCGCTACCTGCATGGCTGCGGCTCCGAGTTGGAACACCGAGTCACGGAGCTGCGCGAACCCCTCGCCGGCCTGACCGAATTCCCACGGCGCGTCACCTCCGCGTTCCCGTCGCTCCTCGAGTTCGGCACGACCGGTGTCGGTGATCGAGTACACGCGCTTGCCGTCGTGCTCCGTGCTCGTGACGAGTCCCTCGTCCTCGAGCAGTTGGAGCGTCGGGTAGATCGAGCCGGGGCTCGGCCGCCAGGCCCCGCCGCTCCTGGCTTCCAGCTCCCGGATGATGTCGTAGCCGTGCATGGGCTGCTCGGCCAACACGGCGAGCAACGCAGCCCGAACGTCCCCTCGCCTGGCCCTGCGTCCACCGACCCACGGCGGCGGACCGAACCAGCCGCCGGCGAACCGGGCGTGGCGCATCCAGGGCGGGCCCGCCTCCTCTCTGTGACGATGACGGTGGTCGTGACGAGTCCCGTGCATGACCTCCTCCTCCTTTCGACGATCGTTCTCAATCGGTCACGATATATCGTAACACATCGGACAAAGGAAAGGGGATCGCGTACGAGCACGGGGTGGTCCGGGCGTCCTGGGCGCCTCAGCCCGTCACATCCAGACAGGTCTTCCCGGCGTTGAGGCAGTTGGTGACGAGGTCTTGCAGTGCGGCCTGGTCCCAGGTGTTCCAGAAGTCGGAGTGGAGCGATCGACCATCGGTGACCCCTTTGTCCATGTCCGAGACCAGGTAGTAACCGCGAGCGTCCGTCACCGGATAGGTGATATTGACGTTCAGATGGGGGACCTTGTAGGGATGGTCGGCCGGACAGGTCTTCAGCACGGGGTAGACGACGTGACTGCGATGATCGGGACTGTCCGTGCTCACCCCGTCCCAGCAGTTCGGGAAGTCGATGTGGGCCTTCAGGAAGTGCTTCTTATGCGTAGTGCAGTCGATCGGCACAGGCGAATAGGGCTCGGAGTCCTGGCAGTTGTACCCGAGAATCTTGTTCGTCCCCGTGTTCACCGTGGGGTAGCCCGCGATCAACCGAAGGTCCGGCGGGAAAGCCACGAACGTCCCTCCCGCGGGGGTTGCGCGGTAGTAGGCGTTCATGTTCGATGGGTGCACCACCGACCCATCCGGGGCCACCAGCGCCGGTGCCCAATAGCCCGCCGTGTCCTTCGAGAACTTGCACGAGGTGCCCGATGCCGTCATATCCGCGTAGGTCGAGAACGCGTTGGTCGATATGTTCCCGAAGAACTCGTGGAGGTGTGAGGCATCCGGCAGCCCGAACAAGACGATGGGGTCATCCATGAGGGAATGCGAGAGGGAACAGTGGATCGAGAACACACCCTGCCCCGCCGCCTGAGACGGCGGCGCCGGGATCCCCAGGATGACCAGCAGAACCACGACGATGAGTGGGCGTCTCATGGGCTTCTCCGCACAGGGGTGGGACAGCGCTTATATCACGCGCGGGCGCTCGAGTCGAATCCGACATCCACCTCACCGCCGTCGAAGACGGTCGTCGAGGACCTACGAGGCGATGGCCGCGGCGAACTCCTCGAAGTTGTCGACGTAGCGCTGGGCGTCCTCATCGGTCATCACGATCGAGGTGGTCCAGCTCTCCCACTTCGACCCGGGCGACTTGAACACGCCTCTATTCAACTGCCACAGCCACGCCAGCTGCGGCACCCGATCGTCGATCTCCCACAGGTCCCGGTACTCGTGGATCGGCGTGGCCCGCCAGTCGATCGATCCCTTGGCGCCCAGCATCTTGTGGCTGGCCGGCAGTCGGTACTTGTCGATGATTGCGTCGCTGCCGGCCAGGATCGAGTTGAGGCGTTCGAACTCCGCGTAGGCGTCCTTCGTCAGCACCTCGTTCAGGTTCACCTTCATCGCCGCCATCGTGAGCGGGTTGCCGTTGAAGGTGCCGACCTGCTCGAGCTCTCCGCGGATCACCTGGCCCATGGCCTCCTCGGTGCCTCCGATCGCGCCGCACGGCAGGCCCGCGCCGATGGCCTTGGCCAGGCAGAGCAGGTCGGGCGTCACGCCGAAGGCCTCCACCGCACCGCCCCAAGCCAGCGTGGCGCCCGTCTTCACCTCGTCGAACGCGAGCACCGCCTCGTGCCGGTGGCAGGTGTCCTTCAGCGCTTCCAGGTAGCCGGGGTCGGGTAGCACCAGCCCGCAGTTGGTCATGGCCGGCTCCACGATCATGCCTGCGATCTCGCCCGGGTGCTCCTCGAACGCCTCCGCCGCGGCATCGGCGTCGTTGAAGGGCACGTTGATCACGAGATCCACGAACTCCTGGGGGAGGCCGAGCGTCTGCGGGACCGCGGCCGGATGGTCCCGGGGGCCGGCGTCCTCCTGCTTGGGGAACACCGACACCATCAGCGAGTCGTGGTGCCCGTGGTAGGTCCCTTCGATCTTCAGCAGTTTCTTGCGGCCGGTCAGCGCGCGCATGATGCGGCAGGCGTCGAGCGTGGCCTCGGTCCCGGAGTTCCCGAACCGCCAGTACGGCAACCCGAACCGCTCGGTCAGGTTCTCCGCGCAGGCCAGCGCGTCCTCGGTGGGCTGCGCGAAGTGCGTGCCCAGCTCCACCCGCCTCTGGACGGCCTCCACGATCTTGGGGTGGGCGTGGCCCATCACCATCACGCCGTAGCCGTTGTGGTAGTCGACGTACTCGTTCCCGTCGATATCCCAGACGCGTGAGCCCTTCCCCCGGCTCACGTAGATCGGATGCGGGGGCCACATCTGCCAGCTCGATGACACGCCGCCGGGCAGGTGGGCCTTGGCCTCCTCCCGGTAGGAGAGCGAGCGGCGGTGCTTCTCGTCCAGGGCCGCCGTCTCCTTGTCGGTCAACTCCTCGACGAGGTCCAGATCGATCTCGACGTGGTCGTTGGCTGGCATATCGCTCTCCCCCCTGCGGGTGCTCGGTCCGGCCCCTACTGCGAGATCGCGGCGGCGAACTCCTCGAAGTTCGCCACGTACTTGCGGACGTCCTCGTCCGTGTGCCACACCGACGTGGTCCAGGTCTCCTGCTTGGACCAGGGAGACTTGAACACCCCCCGATTCTGCTGGAACAGCCACGCCAGGTAAGTGATCCGCTCGTCGATGCCGAGGGAATCGCGGTACTCCTTGACCGGCGTCGCGCTGTAGATCACCGAGCCCTTGGCCCCCAGCCCGGTCACGTAGGCTGGCAGCCGGTGATTCTCGATCACCGCCGTGCACCCTTCGGCCAGCTTGGTGTGGATGTCGTCGAAGTGATCGTAGGCGTCCCTCGTGAGGATCTCCGTCAGCGCGACTCGGGAGGCCGCCATCGTGAGTGGGTTGCCGTTGTAGGTCCCGGCCATGTCCAGCTCGCCGCTGACCACCCGGGCGAAGACCTCCTCGGTGGCCCCGATCGCGCCGCACGGCAGCCCGCCGCCAATGGCTTTCGCCAGGGCCACGATGTCGGGGCGGACCCCAAAAGCCTCGACGGCGCCCCCGTAGGCGATCGTGGCGCCGGTCTTCACCTCGTCGAACGCGAACAGGGCACCGTTCCGGTGACAGATGTCCTTCAGTCCCCTCAGGTAGCCGGGCTCGGGCAGGATGACCCCGCAGTTCATCATGGCCGGCTCCACGATCATGCCAGCGATCTTGCCTTCGTTCTCGGCGAACGCTCGCTCCGCTTCCGACAGGTCGTTGAAGGGCACGACGCGAACGAGGTCGGCGAAGGCCTGCGGGATCCCGGGGACCTGGGGCAGGCTGGCCGGATGTTCCCGGGGGCCGATCTGGTCGGGGTCGGGCATCACCGAGATCATGAGCGAGTCGTGGTGGCCGTGGTAGGTGCCCTCGATCTTGATCAGCATCTCCCGGCCGGTCACGGCCCGCATCAGGCGGGCGGCCTCGAGGGTGGCCTCGGTCCCGGAGTTGCAGAACCGCCACAGCGGCAGGCCGAAACGCTCGACGAGGTTCTCCCCCACCGCGTCGAGGTCCCTGGTGGGCTGGGCGAAGTGGGAGCCCCGGTGGATCTGCCGCTCCACGGCCTCCACCACCTTGGGATGGGCATGGCCGACCACCATGGCCCCGTAGCCCAGGTGGTAGTCGACGTACTCGTTGCCGTCGATGTCCCACAAGCGGTTGCCCTCACCGTGGTCGATGAAGACGGCGTGGGGCGGCGCGTCCTGCCAGCTGGAGGCAACCCCGCCGGCCACGGTCTTGGCGACGACCTGCTTGTACTCGATCGATGCCCGGTGCTTGGGTTCGAGCGCCGTCTCCTCCCGCTCGATCAGCTCATCGACGCGGCCCAGATCGACCTCGGCTGACTCCCTGACCGACATCCCTTCCGCCTCCCCTGTTTGAACGGTCGTTCAAACCTGATTCTCCCCCATCGGTGGGGTCCCGGCAACCGGGTGGATGAGCGGCACGCGTCGCGACGGATGGACCGGGAGGGGCCGTTGCTACAATCGCTACGCACGTGGTGGCCGTAGCTCAAGTGGTTAGAGCGCCAGGTTGTGGTCCTGGAGGCTGGGGGTTCGAGTCCCCTCGGTCACCCCATCCGGCCGCCTAGCTGAAGGGCGCCCGTTGGTATAGTCGGCCGGGCCTCTAGCTCAATTTGGCAGAGCAACGGACTCTTAATCCGCAGGTTCCGGGTTCGAGTCCCGGGGGGCCCACCACTTCTGACCAGCGGGAACGCGCTTTCGTCGGGGACAGGCCGATCCGGTCGGGGCAAATCTGGGGCAATTTGGTCGCCGATTGGTGCGGCCTAAGTTGCCCCCGTGGGGCAGCTCGACGACGCTCGCCCCGCAAGTCGCTCAAGCCCGCCGGAACCAGGGGGCGAGCGAGTGAGCCAACCCTTCAGCGCCCGTCCGCCCAGTACCGCCGAAGGTACTCGGGATCGGAATGGAGCCAGCACGAATCGCCGTCGTTGTAGGTCGACAGAACCGTCCGGCATCCCAGCTGGGCGCACACCCGCCCCGGCGCCGGTCGCCTCCACGGTTCCCTGCCGTGTTCGGGCTCCCCGACCTGGACTCCATCTCTCGCACTCACGATCGCCAAGGTGCACCTCCCCGGGCACAGTCGCCCAAAGGCTTCCCCGGACCGCTCGCCTTCGGGAGGACCGAACGGCCCTCCGAAGTCGGGACCCCGAAGGCGGGGGATTGTCGTGAGCTTCGCCGCCGATAGCCCTGCAACACAAGCCTTACGCGGATGTCACGCCTCTTCGCTAGGAACCTCACGGTGCAGGGCTGCGCGGTCAGCCGAAGGTGAGGCTTCCGGAGGAGTCCTGGGAGCAGGCGCCTCTCCAGCCGGTCCAGTCGGCCTTGACGTTGGCGGAGCCGGTCCACCACTTCCAGTGGCGCCCGGCGTCGGGTGCCGTGTACGAGTTGAGGTCGAAGGAGTTCCCGCCGGTCGTCCCGGCCGTGCGGAACACGCCCACCAGCTGCGTCCCCACTAGCCGGATGGCGTTGGAGTAGGCGTGGTTGTCGGTGTTCGTGTACTCGACGCGCGAGGCGGACATACGCCCGTTACCCAGGAACCGGACCACGATCGGCTGGCTGGAGGGGGACGACACCGTGTTGACCTGAACCAGCGTGCCTCGGCTGTTGACGACGTCGATCGCGCTGCCACCGTTGCCCTCGACGTGGTTGTTCGTGATCCGCGTATCGGAGGAGATCTCCACGCGGATCCCGTCGTCGGCGTTGTTCACGACGGTGTTGCCGTCGATGATCGAGCCACGCGACTCCTCGTCGAGCCAGATGCCGTTCCCGTAGTTGTCGTGGACGAAGTTGCCCTGGATCAGGGTGTCTGTCGAGTGCACCCACTTCGAGCCGCTCGCGTTGTACGTGGTGTCGGTGCGGTTGTGAGCCATATCGTTCCCGACGATGCGGTTCCCCACGCCGGAGGCGACCAGTCCGTAGCGGGTGTTGTCGTGCAACGCGGACGAGGTGAGCGTCACGTTGTCCCCGGAGATTCGGATCCCGATCTGGTTCCCAGTTGCCTCGACCTCGTGAACGTTCCATCGCGTGCGGGGGCGGATCCCGTTCACGCAGCCGGTCGTGGTGAGCCCGGCCACTTCGACCCCGGAGCTGCTCCCCCCTATGCAGTCCATCGCGCCTCCACCGGAGATGACGGTGAGGCCCGCGCCGGCGCCGATCAGACGGTCGCCGTCGAGCGGCGCCACCGTGCGGGCGATCGAGAACCGGCCCTCCGGCAGCAGGAACGTAGTTCCCGGAGCCGAGCTCAGGACGAGCGCGGCGAGGTCATCCCCGAGCCGCACCTGGACCGTGTCGGTCGCCTGGGCCACGGGCATGGCCAGGACCACGGCCAGGAAGCCGAGCGTCGCCCAGACCAGTTTCCCCCTCATAACCGGGGGTATCGGCCCGGGGACTAGTCAAACTTGACCACGTCTTTCTGGTCCCGCCTCGGACGGCCGAAGCCCTGACTCTTGATCCGCAGTGACGAGGGCTATCGATGAGAGCGAGCGCGAGCGCCGCGGATCGATTCCCAGATCGCTTGGTTGAGGATCTGCTCGTCGGCGCCGTCGGGGGCCGAGTAGTCCTGCGCCGCGGACTGACCGGCAAGCGGTGAGTCCGCGGTGTTGCGGGGGTATCCGCGGGCGCCGAAGGGGATGACCCTCGGCTGGATCGCGTCGTAGGGCCGCATGTTGGGCCACGCATCGAACGATTCCCACATGGGCGTCGCTCGCTGATCGAAGATGCTCATCGGTGACAGTCCCAACAGGTCTTCCATCGTGGCGAGCATGGAGGCTGTGTCGTAGTGCGTCGAGTCGACGCGTGCGTGCTGCGTGTACGGGCTGATGACGAATGCGACGGTTCGGTGGGCATCGACGTGGTCGGGACCGTCTTGCGCATCATCCTCGACCACGAAGATGGCGGTGCTGCGCCAGTACCGGCTGTGAGAGACCGCGTCCACGAGGCGACCGAGTGCGAGATCGTTGTCGGCCATGTAGGAGGCGGGCGTGGCCGTGCCCGGTGTCGTGCCCTGCGTGTGATCGTTGGGTAGGTAGACGATCTCGAGGCTGGGCAGGTTCCCGTTGCGAACGTACCGGCGGAACTCCCGCCGCCACTCGGGTTCGCGCACGGCGTGATCGGAGCAATCGAGGTTCCATCCGGGGAACCGCGGGGCGACGTGGGTCCCGAAGCGCGATCGCAGGTGGGTGAGGGAAGAGAAGACCTTGCCGCTGTGGCAGTTGGTGGGGTCGTTCCACGGGGTGCCTTCACCGTAGTCGCGGAAGGAGACGCCGTGCGCATGCGCGTCGTCCCACAGGTAGCCGGCGGCCGCGGCGGCCGCGGGCCGCGGGATCGACGGGTCCGAGGCGAGCGGCTCGGTCGGGAACTGCTGGGCCAGCGGCACGAACTCGCTGTCGTAACTGCTGTAGTAGGCCCACGCGTAGTCGAAAGGCCAGACCTTGTTGACGTAGTCGGTCGCGATCCCCTGGACCGACCACGGGTGGCCGTCCTGGGACACCTCCGCGTCGACGTAGAAGTTGTCGAGCAACACGAACCGGCCGGCAAGCGCTCGATGGTTCGGCGCCGAGTCGTCCTTGAACAGGGTGAGCGCCGGGTCGCCGTTGCCCTTGGGGAGGTCGCCGAATACCTGGTCGTAGGTGCGATTCTCCTTGATCACGTAGATCACATGCTTGATCTCGTGAAGCGGCGACGGCACCTTCCAGGATCGCTCGGCCGAGTGGTTGTTCTCTCGCACCTGCGCCGTCCAACGAGCCAGGCGCCGCTCGAGTTCGTCGTGGGAACGCGGGAGATCGATGATCTCGACCGAACCTTTGACCATCGTTCCGATGTACTGGGTCTCGGGCAGGCCCGCCGAGTAGTTGATCCCGGTGTTCGGGCAACTCGAGCGAGGCAGCGGCGTGAACGGCCCGCATCGGTTCGGACCGG
Source organism: bacterium (assembly GCA_023251895.1). GTDB lineage: Bacteria > Actinomycetota > UBA4738 > UBA4738 > HRBIN12 > JAHEXX01. Next base: position 58,691 of record JAHEXX010000001.1, on the reverse strand, counting down.
CCCCGGAACCGTATGTGTTCACCACGACCAAGCGGCGCCCGTCGGGGGTGACCTTGGCATCGGACGGATACCACGCCGTCGGTATGAACCCCAGAACCCGGCGCCGATGAAGGTCCACGACGGCGATCGCATCCTCCCCCGCTTCGGCCACGTACAGCACGCGTCCGTCCGGACTGACCGTGAGGCCAACCGGCATCGATCCCTTCGGCGCTCCCGGGACGAGCGCGACGTCGATCGTGGCCGCGACGCGGTCGCGGCGTGAATCGATCACGGACACCGTGTCGCTGTTCGCGTTGGCCGTGTAGACCTCGTCGTTTTGAGGGTTCGAGGCGATCCCTGTCGGGTGATCGGCCAGCAGCGGGGAATCCCGCGGCGAGAGCGGGATGTCTTCGACCTTCCGCTGCGTCGTCGTATCGATCACCGATACCGACCGGCCGGCCCAGTTCGTCACGAATGCCTTCGTCCACTGCCGGTTGAACGTCACCGCAAGCGGATCGAGCGCGGTTCCCAGGTCGATCCTGGCCGTCACCTTCGAGGTGGCGGGGTCGATCACCGTCACCGTGTGGCCGGGCGGGTCCTCGTACGTATTGTCCGGGTCCGACGGGCCACCGAGGTTGTTCGCGACGTACAGGCGATCACCCAGCGGCGTCCGACCGTACGCCAGCCCGGCCGGGAAGAAGCCCGCCCGGATCTCGCCCGTCGGGATCAGCCGACCGCTCAAGGTGACGTCGTAGGCATGCACGACGCCCTGCCCTCCCCCCGAGGCCCAGGCGCGCCGGCCGTCCGGGGAGAAGACCACACCGAAGAAGACCGAAGCGCCCTCGCGCCCGTTGTACACGCGGACCGACGTACGACGTCCCTGCACGACGTCGAAGAGCTCGGTGGTCTCATCCTGAACGGCCGCGCCGCTCGAGGTGACCAGGGCACGCGTGCCATCCGGCGAGAGCGCGACCGCCCACGGTCCGGAGAGCCCGGGCCGCCCGGCGGGAACCGTCAGGAGGCGCCCGGCCGGCGTGATCGCCCACCCGGTGGGAAGACGCGTCGTCTCGGGTCGTCGCGTTCGAGCGTCGCCGGTGCCGACGCTCGCAGCGACGACGCCCAACACGATCACCATCACCACGCGCCGCATCGCCACCACCTGGACCTCGAGACATGGAAGAACGAACGTCGACCGTATACCGCCGACGACCACGTCCCGTCAAGGGACGCCAGGACCGCCGGCGCCGGCTAGACCTCGAACTCCAGGCCCTCGTGCGCGAGCCGGCAGGGTGGATCCGGCTCGCCCCACAGCTCTCGCACCCGCGCCAGCATCGGTTCGAGGTCGTCGTCGGTATGCATCGGGTCGTGGTGGAACAGGATCAGCTCCTCGGCCTTGGCGAGCTGGGCGAAGGTCACGACGTCCTCGGTGCTGGAGTGACCCCATCCAACCCGGCCCGCGTACTCCTCCTCGGTGTACTGGCAGTCGTGCACGAGCACGTCCGCCCCTTGCCCCACCGCATACCCCGAGACCCAGTCGGGCGACGCCGTGTGCAGGTCCGTTCCCAGTGCGGGCTCGTGATCGGTGAGGTAGGCGAGCACTCGCTCATCCTCCTCCACCCGGTACCCCACGGTGGGGCCGGGATGGGAGATGGGGTGGGCCGCGATCGACGCCGAGCCGATGCGCCACTCGGAGTCGAGCGCGTCGTGGAAGACCAGGTGCGCCGGGATCTCCGACAGGTGCACGGGGAACAGTGGCGGCGAGAAGTAGATGGCGATGCGATCCTCGAGCGATTTCACCGGCGAGGGCGGCCCCCAGATGTGCAGCTCGGTTCCCTCGTCCCAGATCGGCGCGAAGAACGGCAACCCCTCCAGGTGGTCGAGGTGCAGGTGGGTCAGCAGCAGGTCGATGCGCGACGGCCGGTCGGCCCCCAGCGCCCGTCCCAGTTCCCTGATGCCGGTCCCCGCGTCGAGGACCACGAACGACCCGTCGCCCAGCCGGAGCTCGATGCAGGACGTGTTCCCCCCGTAACGAACTGTCTCGGGGCCCGGCGTCGCCAGGGAGCCCCTGCATCCCCAGATCCGGGCCCGCACTCAGGTTCCCTCGGGAAGCTCCTGGAACACGGCCATCCCGCCCACGAACTCGTCCGCCCGGGCGAACAGCGGGAGCGCGGTGACATCGATGCGCCGGCCGACGCCGTCCGCCCCCACGATCCGAAGGGAACCGTGCGCCGAGACCCGCTTCGTGAGGGCCACGCCGAGCGGCAGATCTTCGAAAGGGATCGGCCGCCCCTGGTCGTCCACCGGCTGGAAGGCCGTCGCCCACTCATCCGCCGACATGTCCTGCTTCTCGACGAAGGCCCGGCCCAGGACGGCCTCCGCGGCCTCGTTGAAGTACACGAGATCGCCCGCTGCGTCGACGATGAAGACCGGCGTGGCGAGGATCGAGGCCAGGTCGCGGGCCAAGATCAGGACCAGGCTCCTCTGGCGCGTCGTCTCGGCCATGCTCGGGAGCCTATCCGGTTTCGGCGCCGGGTGGGACCGGCGCCGAGACCGAGGCTCCGCAGGCTCAGTGGCAGGCCACGCTGGAGCTGGAGGAGTCGGTGAAGCTCGATCCTGCGATCGGGACGAACTGCCAGTCGTAGCTGTTCGCGTGGAGTGTGAGCTTCAGCACGCCGAACGTCTTGGAGTCGCCCTTCTCGCTGTTCGCCGCCAGCGGTGTCTTGAGGCCGCCGTGGCTCTTGCCACCGGTCCCCACGATGAACTCCCGGATGCCGTCGGACTTCGCGGCCCCGTTCTGGTCCTGCGTGCCGAACCGCTCGTAGAAGTGACGGTGGCCGTTCAGCACGAGGTCCGCGTGGGCCGCGTACAGGTCCGCCCAGAAGGCCTTGTACTTCGTGAGGGGAGCCGCCCCGTTCGACGCGAACAGGGGCTGGTGCCAGTAGGCCAGGATGCAAGGCTGTGTGTTGCCAGCCAGGTCGGTCTCGAGCCAGCTGTCCTGGGGCGAACCCTGGTCGCAGCCGTCCACGCCGGTGCCCTTCGGCAGTTGCGCGCACTCGGAGTTCAGGGCGATGAAGTGCCAGGATCCGAGGTTCCAGCTGTAGTAGCCCTTGGTCGGATCGCCTGCCGCCCCGCCGAAGTACCCGAAGTACCCGGCGGCGTTGGTCCCGCAGCCGGTTCCGCCGGACGTGTCGTACTCGTGATTCCCGACCGTCGGGTGGACCTTGGTGGCGGACGCGGCCCCCCAGGTCGGACCGTAGGATTGCGTGAACGCCGTCCCCCCCCCGCACTCGTACTGCTCGTCCCCCAGGGGCAGTACCGCATCACCGGTCAAGAGGGTCGCCGTAGCCTTCTGCCGACACCTGGTCGAGGTGCCGTTCCCGCCGTTGAAGTACGTGTCCGCCGGGTCGCATGCGATGTCGCCGGCGGCCGTGATCACCTTGTCGCCGCCGCCACCCCCGCCGGCCGGCGTGAGCTGCCCAAGCGGCGGGGTCGAGAGCGGCGATTCGCAGGCCCCGTCGGTGGCAGAGACCTGGTAGTTGTACTGGGTCGACGGAGCGACACCGTTGTCCTGGAACGAGGTCGTGTTGCCGACGCTCCCCGGGTTCGGGCCGGGACTCCGGTAGACGTTGTACCCCGTCGCGCCGGCCGAGGCGTTCCAGGCGATGTTCACCTGGTTCGCCGTCGGCGGGGAGGTCTGGTGCAGGTTCGTGGGCGCGGGGGGTGTGGTGCAGCCGCCCCCGCCGCCGATGAAGGCGGTATCGGCGGCGATGTCGTCGAAGGCGATGTCGTACGCGGTGCTGCCGGCCTGCCGCCCCAGCTGGACCCGCCCCACCGGCGCGGTCCCCATCGAGACGGTCCCGGATATGTCGTTCACCTTGGTCCCGTCCAGCCACACCTCGTACACGCTGGAGATCCCGTTGATCTGCGCGTGCAGCTGCAGCTCGTGCCACACGTTCTGCGTGACGACCGTCCCGCTGGTCTTGTCCTGGCCCGTCACGATGTCGATCTTCCGCTGCAAGGCGCCGGCAATGGTGATGTTGATCGACGTGAGGTTGGTCCCCCCGCTGTCGCGGAACCGGAGGACCGGCGTCCCCCCCGCGTTGGACACGACGCGGATGAAGGAGTCGAAATACACGTTCGACTGCGTGGAGGCCAGCGACTCGTAGGCGTAGGCGGCCGTCCCGGTGGCCCGGCCAGCCCACGAGCCCGAGTGGACCAGCGTGTTCTGGCGGGTGAACGACGCAGAGGCCGTCCACGGGGGAACCAGCCCGGACTCGAATCCGTCGCTGAACAGCGAAACGGCCTGCGCCTGCAGAAGCGGCAAGGATGTGAACAGAGCAAGGAGCGCCACAGCGGCTATCCCACGCTGCGGCCGGCGACGTACACGCATCGAAGTTCCCCCTCCGGGCCCGTTGGGGGGCCTGTGGCCCCGTGGGTAACGCGGCGACAGCCTACCCGGAGTTCCGCCGAAAGGCCACCCGCCGAAAGACCTAGACGCCCCTCTCCACGATCAGACGCAGTTCGCGGTGCCGGAGTCGCTGAACGTGGAGGTGCCCTGGACCACGTACTCCCAGTCGTAACTGCTCGGGTGCAGCGTCAGCTTCAGCACGCCGAAGGTGCTGGAGGTGGCCGTCTGGCTGTTCGGCAGCCGGAGCCCGGGGTCGGCCAGGCCGCCGTGGCTCTTGCCACCCGTGCCGACGATGAACTCCACCATGCCATTGGCGACTGCGCTTCCCCCAGGGTTCTGCTTGGCGAAGCGCTCGTAGAAGTGGGAGTTTCCGTCCAGGATGATGTCGGCGTGGGCGGCGTACAGGTCGTCCCAGAACGGTTTCAGGGTCACAGCCACTTGGATCCCGATCCTCTTGGAGGCGAACAGGGGCTTGTGCAGCACGGCCAGCGTGCACGCCGACCGGTTGGCCGCGAGGTCCCGCTCCAGCCAGGTGTTCTGGGGCGTCCCCTGAGCGCACCCGATCTGGGGCCCCGCGCCGCAGATGGCGTTGAGGACCACGAAATGCCAGCCCCCGAAGTCGAAACTGTAATAGCCCTTGGCCGGATCGCCGGCCCGGGGGCCGAAGTACCCGAAGTAGCCGTCGGCTCCGGCCGCGCCGCAGTCGGTGCCGGTCAGCCCGTACTCCTGGTCGCCGATGGCGGGATACGTGATGTTCTTGTACTGCCCCCACGTCGGATCGTAGCTCTGGGCGTACGCCGCGGCGCCGCCGCACTCGTACTGGGTGTCCCCCATGGCCAGCACGCGGTCGGCCGCCGAGAGCAGGGCGGCGGTCTGCTTCATGTGGCAGCGTGCGCTGGTTCCGTTCCCGCCGTTCCAGCCCACGTCGGTCGGATCGCAAGCGATATCGCCGGCGGCCATGATCACCTTGCTGGGACCGATCGCTCCGCCGATGAACGAGGTGTCGGCCGTGACGTCGTCGAAGAGGACATCGTAGGCCGCGGTGCCGCCTTGGGTCCCCAGCTGCACCCGCCTCACCTTCGTGGTCCCCAGCGAGACGGTCCCGGAGATGTCGTTCACCTTCCTCCCGTCCAGCCACACCTCGTACACGCTGGAGGTCCCCTCGATCAGGGCGTGTAGCTGCAGCTCGTGCCACGCGTTCTTGGAGACGCCGGTCGCGCTGGTCTTGTCCTGGCCGGTCGGAACGATCTTGCGGACCAGGGCGCCGGCGGAGTTCACGTTGACCGAGGCGATGTTCGTGCCGACGCCGGTGAGGAACCGCAGGACCGGAACGCCCCCGGGGTTGGACACCACCCGCACCCAGGCATCGAAGTACACGTTCGCCTGGGGGGTGGGCAGCGACTTGTACGCGTAGGCGGACGCTCCGGTGGCCCGCCCGGCCCACGAGCCCGAGTGCGCGATGGCCTGCTGGCGGATGAAGTGCCCCTTGGCCGTCCACGGGGGAACCAGGCCGGATTCGAATCCGTCCGTGAAGAGCGGAGCGGCCTGCGCCGACATGGAGGGCACCACCGCGAGCAGGAGCATGAGCGCCACAGCAACGATCCCGCGCCGGGATCCACGGTGGATGCGCATGACGTTCTCCCCTCCGGCCGTGGGGCTTGGGGCCCCGGCGGGTCAAGCACCGCTCAGCCTATCCAGGGGTCCGCCCGAAAGGCCATCCGCCGAAAGACCTACCCGCGCGGGAGTACCGGCTATGCCCGGCGGAGGGCGGCGTCCTCGGGGGCCTGCGGCAGGCCGTCGACCAGGATCACCGAGTTCGTGCGCACGGCCGGCACCCTCGGCCCCGGCGTCACGATCCCGACGAGGTTCAGCGGGTCCACCGCGGACACCCGGATCACCTCGCCGGCCCGCTCCTGCCTGCGGACCCGGCGGAGGGCATCGACCGCCTCGGGCAGCGCGTATTGCTCGCCCGCGAACCCACTCACGAACCGGCCGCCCCGGATCGTGCCACGGGCCTCCAGGCGGCGGAAGGCCCACAGGATCTCCCGCCACGGCAGGGCGAGGGTCTCGCGGGCCAGGACGTCCCGGAACACGACCCCCCACCGAGCCAGGAGCTGCTCGGCCGCGGCCTCCGCCAGGCCGTCGGGGTCGTGCACCTCGGCCGCGCCCGGGAGGAGGGCCCACCGACCCGCGGCCCGCTGGCGGGGAGCCGCACCTCGCCGGAGCCGTCGTTGCCCTCGGCCCGGCGGGGCGGCGCCGTTCCGCCGGAACAGCAGCGACCGCACCGCCTGGAACCCGTCGGCGGTGACCAGGCCGCGGGCCACGCCGTCCCACAGCGCCTCCTCGACCTCACTCGGCAGCCGGCCGGTCACGGCGGTGATGTCGCCCTGGAACAGCGCGCCGGCGTCGCGGAGGGCCTGGAGCACATCCGCCGTCCGACCCGGAGGCGGCTCGGCCGGCCGGTCGTGGCCACGGGCAACCTGGAGCAGCCACGGCAGGTCGTCGCGGATCGCGAGCGCGATGGGCGTGCTGCGCGAGGGCGTGACGCCGCTCCGCTTCGGCTCCTCGCCGTCGTCGCGCCGTGCCGAGAGCCGCCCCCACGTGACGTCTCCCGACAGACACAGGTCGTCGAGCCACTCGGGCCGGTAAGCCTCGACCCGGCCCCGGAGGGCCCGGTCCTCCCACGACCCGGCGGCGATCTCGAACCCCTGCAGCTGATCGACCGCGGCCAGGACGCCGAGCCGGCCCTGGAGCTGCGTGCCGGGGGCCACGTGCTGCCACCGCAGCAGGAACCGCATGAGATCCTGCGCAGTGACCGGCTCGATCTCCCTGCGAAGACGCTGCTGGGTGTACACGTGGATCCTCGTGAGCAGGCGGCGCGCGCAGAACTGCTCCGGCCCGTCGGGGTCGGTGAAGCGGCCCCGGAACGCGAACCCCTCTGCCTCCAGGGCGACGAGCGCCCCGGCGACGGTCGACTCGGGCAGCGCGGTCGCGGCCGCGAGGTCGGCCGCAGTGGAGGGCCCCCGGAACTCGAGGTGTCCACGCAACATTGCGGCCGCGGCCGCGGCCGGGTCGGGTTCCACGGCAACGCCGGCGGGCGGGGGCAGGTCGGGATCGAACGCCGGGTCGGGGAACAGCAGCTCGAGCGCCGGCCGCTTCTCAACCGAGCACCACAGCTCCCCCCCGCCGGTCAGGAGGCTCGTCGCCCGCCGAGACTCCACGAGTTCGTCGAACATGGTCCGCCACTCCTCGGTGGGATGGCACGCCATCAGGGTCAGCAGTAGGTCGTGGAGCTCGTCGGCGTCGCGCGGTTCCGGCCGAACCTCGCTCGCCACCCGCTCGATCGCCTCGGGGTCCAGCCGGCCGAGCTCCCGGGCCTCCACCGGCAGACCCCGGCGGAGTTGGACCGCCCTGCTGCGGCGTTCCTCGAGCGGCGCGTCGTCCAGGAACGTGTACGGCCGCCCGTTCAGGATCTCGTGGGTCAGGACCGACGGCTCGGTCGTGTCGCGCGTCAGCACCTCGATCCGCCCGGTCTCGATGCCGCGCACCACCTCGCGCAGAGCGTCGACGTCCATGGCCTCGTGCAGGCAGTCGTGCATGGTCTGGCGGACGAGCGGGTGCTGGGGGACCTCGACCGGCCCGGTCACGTTCTCCTGGCAGTTCACCAACCGGGGGAACACCGCCGCCATCACGTCGTCGGACTCCATCCGCTGGATCGGCGGCGGGTTCCGCCTCCCGTTCCGGAACCGGAGCACGGCGAGCGAGCGATTCAGGTTCCATCGCCACCTGGCCGCGAACATCGGGGACACCAGCACCGCCTGGCGCACGACCTCCTCGACCGTCTTGGACCCGAGGAACTTCGGGACCCGCTCAAGCGGGAAGCTGTGTTGGGGCCCGAGCGACAGCAACACCGCGTCGTCGCTCGCCGCGGCCTGGAGCTCGAAGTCGAAGTTCACGCAGAACCGCTTGCGAAGGGCGAGGCCGAACGCCCGGTTGACGCGGCCGCCGAGCGGCGCGTGGACCACGAGCTGCATGCCGCCGCTCTCGTCGAAGAACCGCTCTATGATCAGCCGCTCCGCGGTGGGCAGCGCACCCAGCGCCGCGAACCCGGCCCCCAGGTACTCCACGACTGCCTGGGCGGCGACCACGTCCAGGCCGCATTCGGCCTGCACCCACTGGCGAGCCCCGGCGGGATCGCCCCGCCGCTGGAACCCCTCGACGGAGGCACGCACCGCCGACACCTCCTCGGACAGCTCCGCGGTGCGGGCCGGGGCCTCCCCCAGCCAGAACGGGACTGATGGAGGCTGGCCCGCCGCGTCGACCACCCGGACCACCCCGGGCTCGACCCGGCGGATCCGCCAGGAGGTCGTTCCCAGCAGGAAGATGTCGCCGGCCATCGACTCGATGGCCCAGTCCTCGTTCACCGTTCCCACGAACGTGTCGTCGGGGTCGGCCACCACCCGGTAGTCGCCGAGCTCGGGGATGGCCCCGCCGGAGGTGATGGCCGCGGTGCGGGCGCCGCGCCGCCCCCGGAGGCGTCCGTTCACCCGGTCGCGGTGGAGGTAGGCGGCGCGGCGCCCCCGACCGGTCTGGATGCCCTCGCTCATCAGTTCCACGACGTCGTCGAAGTCCTCTCGAGAGAGGCCCTCGAACGGCGCGGCCCGCCGGACGAGCTCGAACAGGTCGTGTTCCACCCACTCCTCCGCGGCGCACTCGGCGACGATCTGCTGGGCCAAGATGTCCAGCGGCGCCACCGGCGGATGGATCGCATCCAGGCGTCCGGCCCGCACCCCGCGGAGCAGCGCCGCGCACTCGACCAGCTCGTCCCGGCTGGTCGGATACAGCCGGCCCTTCGGCGTGCCGGCCCGCGAGTGGTTGGACCGTCCAACGCGCTGCAGGAACGTCGCGAAGCTGCGGGGCGAGCCGATCTGGCACACCAGCTCCACGGGCCCGATGTCGATGCCGAGCTCCAGCGAGGCCGTGGCCACCAGCGCCCGAAGGTCGCCGGCTCGGAGCCTGGTCTCCACGCGCAGGCGGCGTTCCTTCGACAGGCTCCCGTGGTGGGCGGCGACCTGGTCCTCGCCGATCCGCTCCCCCAACTGGTGGGCGAACCGCTCGGCCTGCCGCCGCGTGTTCACGAACACCAGGGTGGTCTGGTGCTCCAGCACCTGCTTCGCGATGCGGTCGAGGATCTCACCCATCTGCTCCGCGGAGATCACGGCCTCCAGCTCGCCCTCGGGGAGCTCCAGCGACAGATCGAGATCCCGGCGGTGCCCCGCGTCGACCACCGCGCACCGCGGCGAGCCGTCCGGCTCGTTCCGGTCGGGCCCCGCCCCGACCAGCAAGCGGGCCACCGTCTCGATGGGCCGCTGCGTGGCGGACAGGCCGATCCGCTGCGGCGGCCGCTCCATCAGGTGGGCCAGTCGTTCCAGGGTCAGCGCGAGATGCGAGCCCCGCTTGTTCCCGGCCACAGCGTGGATCTCGTCGACGATCACGGTCTCGACCCGTCCCAGCATGGCCCGGCTCCGCTCCGCCGTGACCATCAGGTACAGCGACTCCGGGGTCGTGATCAGGAAGTTGGGCGGGCGCTTCAGCATCGCCACCCGGTCCGAGGCCGTGGTGTCTCCGGTTCGGACGTTCACCCGAAGCTCCGGCGCCGCAAGGCCCAACTCCTCGGCCACGGCCCGGATCTCCCGAAGCGGCGAGTCGAGGTTCTGGTGGATGTCGGTCGCGAGCGCTTTCAGCGGCGAGACGTAGACCACCTGGGGTCCGGCGGAAAGATCCCCGCCCCCCTCGAATGCCCGGTACAGACGGTCGATGCCCACCAGGAACCCGGCCAGGGTCTTGCCGGACCCTGTGGGAGCGGAGATGAGGGTGTCGCGGCCGGCCGCGACCTGCCCCCACCCGCCCTCTTGCGGCGCGGTCGGGCCCTCCGGGAACCGGCGCCGGAACCAGGCCCGGACCGCTGGATGGAACGACTCGAGCACCAGGCCACTGTACCCTCAGGCCCCGACAACGGTTCGGCCCGTCAGGGCCTGATGGTGACCGGGGTGCCGAGCGGCACGCGGCGCAGCAGCAGCATCTGCGGGTTGTACACGCGGATACACCCGTGCGAGACCCCGTGACCCCGGTCCGTTGGGTCCGCCGTCCCGTGGATGGCCATCCGGCCGTTCGCGACCGTCTCGGACCACCCCGACAGCCCCAGGACGAAGCTCCCGTATGGGCCGAACGGGGTGCGCTGCGGGACGTGGGCCCACACGTAGAACGTGCCGATCGGCGTCGGCGTGCCCGGCGCCCCGATGCCCACCGAGAACCGCTGCGCCACGACGCCGCCGCGGAAATGCCACAGCGTCCGCTCGGAGAGGTCGACCACGATGCGCTCCCGCTCTCGGACCAGCTTCACCCGGTCCATCGGGACCCACGCCGTCGTGCCGTTCCGCCTCGCGGGTACCAGCACCCGAAGCCAGGCTCGGCCACCTTGGTCCCTCCGCGTGTCGGTCACGAGGAACGGCGCCGCCTGGCGCCAGGGGTTCACCGGATCGAATCCTCCCTGCGGCCTCCCCGACGGCTTGTCGAAGATCGGCAGGTACCGCCCTTGGGGCAACACCGCATAGGTGGTGTTCGGGAGCAAGATCGGCCGAGGGATCGGCAATTGGAGCCGAGAGGTCATCTCCGCGGCCGGACGCGCAAGGACGGCGTCTCCCAGCTCCCGTTGGACCGGTGGATGAGAGGGGCTCGCGGCCGCCCCGGCGCAGGTCGTCAGCGCGAGCGCTGCGATAAGGGCACCGGCAACAAAGGGGATGCGTCGTCGCGTCGTCGCCATCACGTCGGACCGGATCCGAAGCGAACACGCGGCCGATTCCCGATCGTCGCCTGCACGGCGCCCACCTCCACGATCGTTGGGGGACGGAATCTGCGCGTGACGCTATCGCCAACTCGGAGCAACGTGCAAACCGACTGCAAGGGCACGCCGCATTCTTGCACCTTCGCGTCGGTCGTTCCGCGATTCGTCGACGGTTTCCGTTGCACGGTCGGTTCCGAGTTGCATCCCGAGGCCACCCTGTGCATAAGTAGCACCCTGCATATCGGCGTTCCGCCGAGAAAGGAGGGGACCCCCGTGCGCAGACTCATGCGTACTCTCCTGGCCGTCTCGCTGCTGGCCTTCGTGGCCTCGAGCGTGGCGGCCGACGCTTCGGTCAAGGCGAGCCGGAAGCCCATGCCCCCGAGATGGGTCCGGCACGTGCGCAACTACCGAGGAGGCCTCTCGGGGACCGTGAGGATCTCGCTCGCGCCGGCGGTGATCCGCGCGCAGGCCGCCAATCTTCGCGTCACGCGGAGACTGAGCAGTCGCTCGTTCGCCTCCCCCAGCGGGCTCGTGAACGTCCAGGCAAACACGGACACGTTCCCGAAACTGCCGCAGGACGAGACGTCGGTGGCGGTCAGCACGCGCGATCCGCTCACGGCCGTCGCGGCGTCGAACGACTACATAAACGGAGGCCTGTGGATCGGCACGACCCACGACGGTGGGAAGACGTGGTCCAGCCAGTTCCTCGCCTCCAGGCTTGCGCAGACCGGTGACTTCTGCACCGGCGGCGACCCCTCGGTGGTGTACAGCGCCAGGGACCGCGCCTTCTACGCGTCGCAGCTCTGCTTCTTCCGCATCCATCCCGAATCGGCGGTGGCCGTCTTCGGTTCGAAGGACGGCGGCAACACGTGGACGGGGGCCAGGTACAGCTCGCAGGTGATCTCGAACGTCTCGTTCGACGCCGGCGGCAACCTGGTGATCAACGGCTCGGTGTTCTACGACAAGGAGCTGCTCGCGGTGGACAACAACCCGAGCAGTCCGCACTACGGCCGGCTGTGGATCACCTACGTGAAGTTCCATCTCCAGCCGACCGGGTTCAGCGACTACTGCCCGGCGCAGTTCGCGTACACGGACAACGTGGACCCGGACAAGAACGGCGACCTACGCGACACGCTGTGGACGAACCGCTCCCTCATGCCGGACAACCCGGGCGACAACGGGGTCGGCCGCTCGGCCAACCAGGACGCCATGCCGGTCGTCGACAACCAGGGCGGGCTGGATGTGTCCTTCTCGTCGGAGGACTGCAACACCGCCCTGGACCGCCAACTGCTGTTCAGGCGGGTGCTGCCGAACGGAGATCGGAGCGGAGTGCGCAGGATCGACCACGAGCACCAGTGGAAGGACAACCCGGACCTCGGGGACGTCCTGGCGCCCAAGATCGCCCGGATCCCGCTCTCGCCATCGATGGCGTTCAACCCGAAGACCGGCGCGCTCGAGTACGTCGTCATGAACAACGTCAACAGCGCGACCTCTGGGGCCGACATCTCCTACGCCGAGTCGTTCGACTACGGAGGTACCTGGAGCGATCTGCGGCCCGTCAGCGTCGACGGGAGCGGCAACCCCGCACCACAGGATCAGTTCTTCCCGTGGATCGCGGCGGCACCGAACGGCGTCACCAACATCATCTGGTTCGACAACCGCAACGACTCGGGCAACCAGCTGATCGAGACGTTCGGGGTGAGCACGGCCGACACGACCGACTTCACCGGCTTCCGCAACCTGAGCACGGCTTCCTGGGACCCGAACAACTCGTTCTTCACCTCGGGGGCGTTCTTCGGCGACTACAACGGGCTCGCCGTTGGGCCCGGCGTTTCCTACCCGGTGTGGACCGACGGCCGGAACAGCCCCGGATCGCCGCTCGGGGACACGGACATATTCACGATCCCGAACTAGCGTCTCGACGGGGCGGTGTGGCGAGGGGGGCCTCTGGCCCCCCTCGGTGACCGCGTAACGCGCCGCCCGACCGACGGACCTGAAGCGGTAGGCTGCCCGTCGGCCGGCGAGAGTGGCGGAACCTGGGAGACGCGCCGGACTTAGGATCCGGTGCCCGAAAGGGCGTGGGGGTTCGAATCCCCCCTCTCGCACCAAGGGTTAGCTCCGCTAAAGGCGATCCGGTGCTCCGCACCGGGATCCAGACCGAGGGATGTCTTCTGAAGGCTGTGGCCCAGGGTTGTCACCCTGCTCACACCTTGTGTTGATGCACCGGCAGCGGTCGCGCTGGGCCGCGACTACGAGCGCGATTCCCGCCGCTCGCCGGCGAACGCCACCCTCATGGCTGCAAGATCAAATTGGCTCCTACGGCGCGCCAATCCCTCTCAAGAACAACTCGTAAGCGATGCAGGGCACGGGGCCTGAACACCGACGTGGCCATCTACTCGAATCGGGGCCTGCGCAGAGCGGAACTTCTCGGGAGCCTTCTCCCTCAGCGCATCCATCCTTCGGGCGACCTCTTCTCCGTGAGAGGGCAACAATGCCCGTACAGATTCATCGTGACCGAGGCGGCGGTGCCTTCAAAGGACGGCTGAACCTGCAGCGTGGGACAGGGCCCATGGTGTCAACGATCGGTCGAGAACTGGGCGCCGGTTGAAATCTGGACACTCACCAAGCCGACTCAGCCTGCAGCACTATCCTCATCCGCTCAGCGAATACCCCAACAGTGAGCGTTCGTGCACGACCTTCCTAATCGCGACCGCTTACTCGGCGCCGGGCGGGCCGAATAGCTTCTCGTGGCCGTCATCATCCTCCAGAGACCGAGCGATATCGTCCATGAGGCGCGCTCCTTGGACACCATCCACGACCCGATGGTCCGCGGATAGGGTTAGAGTCAACGTCGAGCGCCCGCCGCTCCCCTTAGCGCGACCGATTGCCAAGATTCCCGACTCGGGCGGGTTAACCAAGGCGCGAAACCGGTCAACGCCGAACGGACCGAGGTTGGAGATTGTAAACACAGCACCGGTCGACTCCTGCGCGCGGAGGTGGCCTGCAAGTGTCCGCTCCTGCAGATCACGCCGGGCGGACGAGAATGCCTCCACCGTGAGCCGATCCGCGTTGGTCAGGACAGGCACGATGAGACCGTCTTCCACCGCGACCGCGATGCCGATGTGGACGCCCTCCGCGTACCGAAACACGCCCTCGTCCCACGAGCGCAGGAAGACCTCGTGGCGTCGAATTGCCCTCGCCACGGCGACCCCGATCGCGTCCGCGAGGCTGAGGGGCGCTGGAAGGCCGAACGAGCGCTCCGCTAGATTCGCCTGAAGGCCGGTCACGTCCAGGTCCCGTTCCAGCGAGAACTGGGGCACCGCCGCACTCAAGGACATTGCATTTGCGATCGCCCTGCGAAGCCTGGACGGTTCCTCCGCCCGACCCTCGGCCGACGGAGAAGGGGCGGCCGTCGAGGTGATCGAGATCAAAGGATGAGCAGCTGACTTCTCGATATCCCGAATCGTGATGCGGCCTCCCGGACCCGTCCCCACGATTGCGGACAGGTCTAGGCCCAACTCCTTCGCACGTTTGCGGGCGACCGGCGAGGCACTTAGCCGTCCCGCGCCGGCGCGCGGCGTCCGTTCGCCCGACCGAGGCTCGGCCATACGCTCGGGTGCCATGTCTACCTCAGCCCTCAACTCGACCTCGGCTGCTCGCGCGGCGTCGAACAGTGGCGCCGCCGTCACGTCTTCCGTCGCATCGCCGATCACTGCAATGGGTTCACCCACTGGCACGACGACGTCTGGCTCGATGCGCCTCAGGAGAACCCCTGTCGCCGGAGACTCCACTTCGGTGACGATCTTGTCCGTTTCGATCTCCATCAGAGGCTCGCCCGCCGAAACCTGCTGGCCTTCATCCACGAGCCACTCTCTGAGTAACGCCTCCTTGGCTGTGAGCCCGATCTTTGGCATCACAACGATCTCGGCCATCCAGTCGCTCACTCCCCCCTGCGGACTTCAGTTGAAGACGGTTCCTCCGTCGACGTTGATCGCTTGGCCGGTTACGGAACGGCTGCGATGGAGGAAGGAGATTGCCGCCGCGATCTCTTCGGCGGTCTGGGGACGGCGGATCGCCTGCGCCTGGAGCATCTCTTCCACCGATTCCCCCCAGCTCTGCCCGAGGGAGATGATCATCTCAGTCTCAACGAGGCCAGGACAAACGGCGTTCACCGTAATCCCATGCGTCGCGAGCTCCCGTGCAAGGGCTTGGGTGAAGCCAATGACAGCGAACTTCGAAGCGGAATAGTGAGCGAGCTCGGGATCGCCCCGCTTGCCAGCGATCGACGAAATCGACACGATCGAGCGCGCTCCCTCGCCTCTCATCATCACGCGCGCTACCTCTCGGGTCATGAGAAACACGCCCGTTGCGTTTACGTCCATAACCCTCCGCCACTCTGCAAGCGAAAGGTCTACGACACGAGCGATGGTGAGCACGCCGGCGTTGTTTACGAGCAGGTCGATGCCGGCGAGGCCTTCGACGACCTTCTCGACCGCCGCTTGGACACTTCGTTCGTCCGTGACATCAACGCCTGCCGCCATGCTCTTTGCACCATCGACCGCCAGCTCGTCCGCGACCGATCGAGCGGCGTCTTCATCGATGTCCAGGGCCGCCACCGCCGCCCCCCGCTGCCTCAGCCCGAGCGCGATCCCGCGGCCCAGTCCACGACCAGCGCCGGTCACGATGGCCCGGACCCCATCGAGCTCGCCGATGAGGGTCATGCGGCGATCGACTTCACGGCATCGACCACTCGATCGGCCGTCGGCAGGACATACTCCTCGAGTGGCGGGCTGAACGGGACCGGCGTGTTCAGCGCGGCGACCCTCAGGATCGGAGCATCCAGATGATCGAACGCCCTCTCGGCCATCTCTGCGACAACCTCAGCCCCGAACCCGCTCCGCCTGACTGCCTGATGGACAACGACCAGTCGGTTGGTACGGGCGACCGATTCGAGTACCGCGTCGCGGTCCCACGGAAAAAGCGAGATCAGATCGATGACCTCGGCTTCGATCCCGTCGGCAGCCAGCATCTCCGACGCGTCGAGGACCCGAGGTACCATCGCCCCCCAGGTCACGAGGGTTACATCTGTCCCGGGCCGCTTCGTCATCGCCGTGCCGAGCTCCCACTCCTCTGCTTCGTCGGGCACCTCCCCACTCTCCTCGTAGAGGCTCAAAGCCTCCTGAACGATCACGGGGTTCTCGTCGCGGATCGCCGCTCGCAGCAAGTTGCGGATGTCCGCCGGCGTGCCAGCCGCCGCCACTTTGAGCCCGGGCACATGCGTGAACCACGCCTCGAGCGACTGGGAGTGTTGTGCAGCGGCGTTCAGCCAACCCCCCGTGCCGCAACGGATCACGAGTGGGAGGGTGGCTTTGCCACCAAACATGTACCGCATCTTTGCTGCCTGGTTCACGACCTGGTCCATGGCGACCGTGATGAAGTCGAAGTGCATGATCTCTGGCACGGGTCGCAGTCCTGTCACCGCTGCGCCGACAGAGAACCCGACGATCGCGATCTCCGAGATCGGCGTGTCGCGCACGCGGTCCGGCCCGAACCTTTCTCGTAGACCTTGAGTCGCACCGTAAGCCCCGCCGTACCCAACGTCCTCGCCGAGGCAGAACACTCGGTCGTCCTCTTCCATCGCTTCACCGAGGGCAAGACCCACCGCCTTCGCATACGTCATGGTCGCCATGTCTACCACCCCTCCACGACGAGGTCGGTGTAGATATCTTCCAACGCGTCCTCAGGTGCTGGCATCGGCGCCGACTCTGCGAACTCCACGGCCTCGTCGATGGCAGCGCGGATCTCCGTCAGCATGTCTTCTCTCTCGCCGTCGGAGACGGCGTCGCGCTCACGCAGGTAACGCTCCGCTGTCTTCAACGGATCACGCTGTTTCCATTCTTCGACCTCGTCTTGCGTGCGGTAGGGCTGAGGATCGCCCTCGAAGTGGCCCCGCCATCGATACGTGACGCACTCGATCAACGTGGGTCCGTGTCCTGCGCGTGCCCGATCCACCGCCTCCTTCGCGGCCAAGTACACGGCGATCACATCGTTCCCGTCGACCGTGATCCCGGGCATCCCGTAGGCGGCGGCGCGCTCGGAAATCTTCTCGATCTTCTGGTGGTCGCGCTGGGAGATGAAGTCGGCATAACCGTTGTTCTCCACGACGCAGATAGTTGGAAGGTCCCAGAGCGCAGCCAGGTTCAGCGATTCGTGGAAGGAACCGATGTCGCTCGCACCGTCGCCCGTGAACGCGACCGCCACGCGGTCGCTCCCTCGCATCTGAGCGCCCAGCGCCGCACCGGCGGCGATGGGGATCCCTGCCCCGACGACGCCGTTCGCACCAAGGATCCCGAGGCTCAGATCCGCTACGTGCATCGAGCCGCCCTTGCCCCTGCAATATCCGGTGGCCTTCCCGTAGAGTTCAGCGAAGAACAGCTTGAGGTCCCCACCTTTGGCCAGGATGTGCCCGTGACCTCGGTGGTGCGACGTGATGTAGTCGTCGGGCCGCAGCGAGCTGCATACGCCGACGGCGGTGGCCTCTTCCCCGATGTAGGAGTGGATGAAGCCTGGCATGCGCGCCTGCTGGAACAGCTTGAGGAGCGTCTCCTCCGCCTCCCGAATCAGGGCCATCGTGCGATACATCTGCCGAAGCAGATCGGTGTCAACCTCCTCGATGGCCGGCGTCGTGGCGTTCGTCGTCATCAGCTGCCTCCCCTGCGTACGCGATGGCAAGTCGTCGGTAGACTTCTGCCGCGGTCCGGACCTCCTCCACCGAGATGGATTCGTCGATGATGTGCGCTTCCTCGGGAGATCCGGGGCCAAATCCGATCGTTGGGATCCCGCGGACCCCGGCCGATTCGGAGCCATTAGTGCAGAACCCCCACACACCGAGCTCGACCGGCGTGCCTGCCGCGGCCACCGCACTGGTCATCGCCAGGGCCAGCGGGTGATCGATCGGCAACACCCAGGCTGGCAGGTAGCGTTCAACCTGTAGTCGCTCGCCCGTGTAGGTCTCCACCTCGTCGGCGGTGATCGCGGCCGAGAACCCCCGCCCGTCGAGGCCATCCACAACAGCAAGTAGCTCGGCGAGCACCCCTTGGGCGTCCTCGTCTAACAGCGTCCGCCTGTCGAATCGGACGGTGACACTCGAAGGGATCAGCGATATCGAGGGATACGGATCGGAGACTACGTCGGTGGCTACGATGATCGCCGGTCCGAGCGTCTGGTCAATCGGCAACTCCATTAACTCGATCCGACTTAGAGCCTGGGCCATCAGCGTGATCGGGTTTCGCCCCCGCTCTGGCGAGGCGGCGTGCGCCGGGACGCCGTGTGCGGTGAGGAGTACTTCGGCGCGACCGCGCTGGCCGACCTTCACCTGCATCCCGGAAGGCTCACAGATCACGACGGCATCGGGATGCAAACGATCGAGCACCTCGCCGAGGGCCACCCCCTCAATCGTCTCTTCGAGCACGGTCGCGGAGACAGCCACGGGATGCGACAGGTCGTTTGCCGCTGCCACGACGCCGCACAAGGCCGCAGCGAGGCCTCCTTTCATGTCGGTTGCGCCGCGCCCGAAGAGCCGCCCGTCCCGCACGATGCCGTCGAAGGGGTTCACCGACCACTCGCCCGCGGGCGGCACGACGTCCATGTGACCGTCGAAGAGGACCCGAACCGACTCCCCCGCGTTCGGACCGATGATGCCCACCAGGTTCCCGAGCCGGTCACGGAACACCTCCCGGTAGCCCAGGTCGTTCAAGAACTCCTCTACTGCGTCGGCCATCTCGCCCTCGGCGCCGGAGAGACAGGGACGTCGGATCAGCTTGGCGGCGACTTCAACCGGGTCAGCCTCGATCTTGGCGTGCCCCATTGGCTCAAGACCACCGCCCTTCTGGGCCCTCGGTGAGGACCTCCGGGCCGCCTTCCAACACGAGAAGGTTTTGCTCGGCCGCCGCGCTCCCCACGCCATCGGCGGTGAGGGCACGCTCCAGAGCCAGGTACATCCCGGTCTCCAGCACGAGATCCTCGTCTTCCACGAACCATGGCCGCTCCCACCCCAAACCGAGCCCGTGACCCCAGTGCGGCGGGTAGGCGGCCTGCAGCTCTCCATCCTCCTCTAGCCCAAGAGCAACGCCCCGCTCCGCGAGCGCGGCGTTGCCTGCTGCAGCCACATCGCGGGCGAGCGCCCCTGGACGCACTGCAGCAATCGCGGCATCCAGCCCGGCATGAAGCGCATCGAGTAGGCGCTGCTGGGCCAGGGAGGGGTCTCCCACCACCACGGTTCGGCCGAAGTCCGAGAAGTAGCCCGCAAGCACCGAGACAAGGTCGAACCGGACGAGGTCACCTTCCTCTAGGCGCCGCGTGCCGTACCCCGGGAGCGGCGTAGTGGTGTAGGACCATGTCCATGGGCCGGACGAGGACGTAGCGAGGTAGACTGCGCCACCGTCGGCGACGACTGAGGCCACTGCGGCGGACACCGCCTCAGATTCGGTGACGCCTGGCTTCAACGCCCCGAGGAAGGCCGTCACGGCGCGTCGGCCCATTGTCGAGGCGGCGCGGATGAGCTCTACCTCGGCTTCACTCTTGATGCGCCGGAGCGCCGCAAGCTCCTCATCCGCCTGCACGAACACCACCTCAGGAAGGCCCGCCCTGAGCCGGTCCCACAGGCTTCCCGGAAGCGCGTCGAGCCCCACCAGGCCAACCTGCCCCCGTGAAAGCTCGAGATCCCGAGCAGTCGCAATCACGGTCTCGACGAAGTCCCCGCCGCTGCGGACGTCGTCCGCAGCGAGTGGGCCGTGGCCATGCTCCCTTTTCACCGAGACGCAGAGGGCTCCGCCTCCATCAGCCTTGATGAGGAATGCGGTGTGTGATCGACCCGACCACCGGGGTGGGTTTTCAGGGAGGTAGACGTAGGGCTGGTAGTGCCCGGTCAGGTAGAGCACATCGCCGGAGCGATCGTAGGTGCCGCCGCCCCGTGAGACGACCAGACCGCCCGCAAGCCCGGTGGCAGCAAGGCGTTTGGCGAAGCGGGCCTGCCGCTCAAGGTACTCACCGACCGTGGTCGACACGGAATCGCTCCAGCTTCTCGTCGTCGATCTCCACTCCCAGCCCCGCCCCCTCCGGCGGAAGCAGGGCACTGTCTTGGGTCACGCCGAAGGCGCGTGTGACGATATCGTCCTCGAAGTAATGCCCTGCCGTCGCGAACGGCGCCGTCCCAGCAGGCGCCGTAACCGGAATCACGCATGGCAGGGACACTGCGGGTGTCGCGATGGCGAAGTGCACGTTCGCGGCGTTGCCCACGCCCGACTCGATCGAACCGTTTACATCGCATGGCAGACCCGCGGCCCAGGCGACCGCTGCCACCTTCCTAGCCCCAGCGATTCCCCCGGCCTTGGCCAAGTAGATTGAGATGGCGTCCATTGCCTCGTACTGCACGCACTCCAGGGCGTCTTGCGCATCCCAGCAGCTCTCATCCGCGATGATGGGCGTCCGCACCTCGTGCCGGACCTGGGCGAGCTGCCGCACCCCGGAGACCGGTTGCTCCACGAAGTTCAGGCCCATCGGCTCCATCCGCCGCAAGATACGGACAGCGCTAGAGACTTCGCCGTATCCCTGGTTCGCGTCGAGTCGCAGCCACACCTCGGGCCCGAAGCGCTCGCGGAGGGCCCCGACGACAGTCTCGTCGCGCGAGGGGTCTACACCGCCCTTCACCTGGAGCGAGGAAACGCCGTCCGCGATGGCTGCAGCTGCCTCCTCGACGGCCTCCTCGGGCGGCATCAAACCGACCATGTGGGCCACGGGTACAGCATCGCGGAAAGCTCCACCCAGAACCTTGTAGAGGGGAAGCCCCGCCTTCTTGCCGAGCAAGTCGTGAAGGGCGATGTCGATAGCGGCCTTGGCGTAGGAGTGCCCCCGCACGACGGCGTCCATCCTCGCGGTGATTCGCTCGACGTCGAGTGCGTCCTCGCCGACAAGGTGTGGGCGAAGGAGGTCTTCAACGACGTGAACAACCGTTTCCTGCGTCTCGCCCGCCCGTCGGTTGTGATCGCCGCCCCACTCCGCGAGAGGCACCGCCTCACCGAGACCCTCCAATCCCTCATCAGTTCGAACCCGAATGAGGACGAAATTGCCTATGCCCACATGCAGCCCCGCCCAGCCGAAGTCTCGGCGGATCGGGAGCCGGTACGGGATGGCTTTTATGTTGGTGACCTTCATCGGAATGCTCCTACAACGTCGGAGGGGTAAGGGCAGATAGGAGCACCAACTCCTCCTCACCCACATTCGTGATGCGGTGGGGCATGTGCCCGTCGTATTGGATGGAGCACCCCTCCTCGAGTCGGTGCGTATCAGCGCCGATGGTGATCTCCATCTGGCCACGCAAGACGAGGATGAACTCCTCCGAGGGATGGCTGGACGTTTCCGAGCCCATCTGTGCCCCAGCCCTCAGGCGTCCTATCCAGACTTCCATTTGTCGATTCGTATCCGGCGACAAGAGCTCGTATCGGAGCTGCCCGTCCTGAATCACGAGCTTGCGTCGGTTGTCTGGACGAACCACGGTGGCTCCGCTCGATCCATCCTCCGGCAGGAGGGCGAAGATCGAGACTCTTAGACTCTGGGCAACCCGCTGGAGCGTGGCGATGCTGGGGTTTGCCCGGTCGCGCTCGAGCTGGGAGAGAAGGCTTGCACTGACGCCGCTCGTCGAGGCGAGCTCGCGCAAACTCAGCCCGCGATCCGCGCGAAGTCGTTTGACACGGGCACCCAACGACTGCGCTCCACGTCCGGCTTCAACCTCAGCCCTTGGGGCTCCACGAGCCTGGGCACGCGATTCAGTCGGTGGGCTCAATGGCGCTCTCCTCTCGGTGAACCAAGACTCCCCGACCCGGCAGTACCGAAACTCCCACACGGGCCCCAATCTCGACGTTGTCGGTCGGTTGGGCCTGTGCGCGAACCACGTAGTCAGAGGCCAATGCAATCTCGTAGATGACGACAGGACCCAGAAGCACGCGGCCTGCCAACAGACCTACGAAGTCGGCTTGCTCGGGTGGCGCGACGTGCAGGTGCTCCGGCCGCACGGCCACGAGCCCCGGCTCGCCGGGGTCCAATCGATCGCTCCCGTAGTAGGCGAAAACAGCCTCATAACCGGTGAGGTCGAGACGGACGCGGATTCCGTCCGCCTCCCGCCCCAGCACGGAACAGCCCAGCATGTTGGCTTCGCCCACGAACTCAGCGACGAAACGAGTTTGCGGGCGCTGATAGACGTCCTCGGGAGTGCCTACCTGCACCAACTGCCCATCCCGAATCAGAACGATTCGATGGCTCATGACCAACGCCTCTTCTTGGTCGTGCGTCACGTAGATGAAAGTGGTGTTGACGCGGCGCTGGATCGCTCGCAACTCGTCCTGCATGCGTTTGCGCAGTTTGAGGTCTAGGGCGCCCAACGGCTCGTCAAGCAGGAGCACCTTGGGCTCGTTCACGATGGCCCGCACCAACGCCACGCGCTGCTGCTGGCCCCCTGATAGCGCTTTCACGTTCACGGCAGCACGGTCTTCGAGCCCCACCATCTCCAGGGCTGACAACACGCGCCGGCGAGCCACCTCTTCGGGGACTCTCGCCGTGCGCAGGCCGTAGGCCACGTTGTCGAAGACGGTCAAGTGAGGGAAGAGGGCGTAGTTCTGGAAAACCATGTTGAAGGGCCGCAGCTCGGGAGGCCACCTGACGATATCCTCGCCCTCCAGGAGGATGCTGCCAGCGGTGGGGCGCTCGAAACCGGCAATCATCCGCAGCAGCGTCGTCTTTCCGCACCCAGAAGGGCCGAGCAACGTGATGAATTCTCCTTCCCGCACATCGAGATCAACCTCGCGGACTGCGACTAACCCGTCGAACTCCTTGCGAACGTGCCGCAGGGACAAGAGTGACGGAACATGGGTTCGGGCGGCGCCCTGGGCAGACGCCTCGACGGTGGAATCAAACACCGTGGCCTCCAGCCACGATCTGGGTGAGTCGTGTGGTTCGGCCGCGGCGGAAGACAACCGCCGAGATGGCAATGAGCATCAGACTCCCCCCCAGGATGAGCACCGCGACCGCGTTGACAGTTGGAGTAAAGGTCCGTCGCATCACACCCAGAATCCACACGGGAACAGTGGGACTTGTCCCACTGACGAAGTTCGTCACGATGACATCGTCGAGTGAGATGGCGGCGCACAAGAGAGCGGCACCGATCAGAGAAGGAAGCAAAAGAGGCAACGTGATCGTTCGGAATACGCGCCGGCGGCCGGAGCCAAGATCGCGAGCTGCCTCCTCAATACGTGGGTCCATCTCTAGGAGCCTCGAACGGACCACCAAAACTACATAGGGAGCAAGGAGAAGTGTGTGGGCAACCGCTATCGGCAGAAGACCGAGGGGGATGCTGAGGAAGACAAATGTTGTGAGCAGCGCTACCCCGATCACCACCCCAGGGATCGCCACCGGGCCAAAGACCGTGGTCCGGACGACGCCACTGAGTCGAAACTGCTTCCGCACAAGCGCAAACGCCGCCGGGACCCCGATCAGGAGACTCGCGATAACCGACATTGCCATGACGCGCACACTCGTCCACAGCACAGCCCGGAACTCCGCTTGGCGCATCACCTCACCGTACCAACGGAGCGTCACGCCTTTGAAGGGAAGACCGGGTATGTCTGCTCTGTTCAGAGAGAAGACGATGACCACGGCCAGCGGAAGAATGAGGAACAGGAGCAACGCCGCCGTGAGGGTTTCCGTATACGGAAACCCATGCACAACTCGTCCGAAGAACTGCCGGCGTCGAATAGTCCGCTCTTCCACCGACCGAAGATTCCGCACGGCGGCGCTCAAGCGCCGCCCGGCCACCGCAAGGATCCGAGCTACCGCGTAACAGATGGCGAGTGTGACCGCCATCGCGACTACGAGGACCATAGACATAGCAGCGCCCAGGGGGTAGTTTGCGCCCCCTCCGAATTGGTCGCTGATCACCCGTCCCACCATCTGGCCCTGGAGCCCGCCCACCAGCTGCGGGGTCACGTAGTCGGCAGTGGTCAGGATGAAGCACACGGCAAACGCTACCCACAATGCCGGAGCAGCGAGCCGCAAGGTCACCTTCCGAAAAGTGCGGAACCTGCTGGCGCCAAGATCGCGCGAGGCTTCGAAGACCTGGCTATCGATATTCTGCAGGCCGGCATAGATGAGCAACACCGAGAAGGGCAAGTAGACGTAGACGAGAGTGAGCACGATCGCGAAGTAGCCGTACAGCAGGAACCTCAAGGGTTGCGCAATCACTCCGATGTCGAGCAGGACCCGGTTCAGCAGTCCCTGGTCACCCAGGATCGCCTTCCACGCGTAGATGCGAACGAGGTAGCTCGCGAGAAGGGTCGCCGTGACCAGAACCAGGATCCGAGGACCCCACCGCACGAGCTTGAATGTGATCGCATAGGCCATGGCGAAGCCGCAGACCACAAGCAGGGTCGCGCAGACGAGCCCGATTCCGAGCGTCTTGAGGAACAGAACCCGGTAGGTAGCGTCCGAGAAGACCTTCGCGTAGTTCGCAAGCGTGAACTGTCGGATAACAGTGAAGAACCCAGCCGTCCAGACGCTGTACAGCGCAAGGACGCCCACAGGCAATGCCAGGAAGACCAGCAGGTACGAGGACAGGGGTATCGCCCCGGGTGCCAGAAGACATGCTCGTCCCCCCGGCCCTTCGGGCGAGGCACGCAGATCTGCTCCAAGCCCTAGCTCGCTTCCCGCCAGCCTAGGACTTGTAGTCATTCCACGCGCTGAGCCAGTCTTGGAACGGGACGAAGCCCTGACTACTGTCGATCGGGGGGCCGGGCTGCAGCGGTGCCTCATTCAGGATGTCCGTTGGGGTCGTGTACTGGAGCGATTTCGGAAGGGCCGTGACCGCAGCGTCGACCACGGGGAAGGCAAGGCCGTTCGCGGACACGGCGGCCTCCGACTGCTCCCCGATCGCCTGATTGATCCACCCGTAGTCCCCAGCCAGGTTGGCTGTTGACTTCACGATCATGAGGCAATCGACGTAGCTCCACGCGGCGAGCAGCTGCATATGGGCATCCGCTCCTGCCTTCGTAGCATCTAGGACGGTCGGCCCAAACTCCGGGAACGCGATAGCGATGTCCTGGCGCCCGAGCAGCTGCGGCGCTTCGCCGTATGTATATATCGTTCGCAGTTGTGGCTTGAATGCGTGCATGGTGTTCAGGACCTGCTGAAACTGGTCCGGTGTGAGCCGATTCGCATTGTCGAATCCGGTTAGCTTCGCGAAGGTCGTGATGACCGCGTAGGGATCGTCTGGAACTCCGATCTTCTTCTTGAGTGAGGGCGACATGAGGTCGTCCAGGGACGTCGGCGCGCTCGTTTGACGCGAGTCGTAGGTAACGTAGGCATAGCCCCATTGGAAGGGGACGGCGTAGACCTGGCCGTCACGCCGAATCACATCGGTGTTCTGGAACATTGAGTTCATCGCGGTGAAATTGGGGATGAGAGTGACGTCGATCGGCACGATCCGGTCCACGGCGAGGAGCTGGTCGATCTCCCCCTGAAAGATCGTCAACAAGTCGAACGTCCCAGGCTGTTGGGTCTTGGTAATCGTGTCCTCGTTCGCGGACAGGTAGCCCCATTTCACCGTGAGACCCGGGGGGTTCGATTCGGGAACCTTGTACCACTCCCAGCCCAGCACTTTCACGGTGCCGCTCGCGTTCTGGATCTGAGCAGCCGTGATACCAGGACCCGTGCTGCCTGCGGTCGGAGAACCGCCGCCTCCGCCCTTCTCCCCTCCTCCGCACGCGGCGAGGATTGCTGAGAGCGGACCGACAGCCACCAGGACTCCTGCACCTTTCACCCCGTGACGAAGCAGGTCCCGTCGGCTCAGGCGAAACGGCAAGGATTCTTCTGACCGTGTCCTCATCATGCACCCCCAGGGCAAGTGGACCGTTCGCGATACTAAACAGAGGTCAGGTGGAGGGCAAATCGCGGGCCCGGCGCCGTACAGATTGCCTGCACAAGGCGAGTGTCAGGGCCGATAGGCGAAATCTCGTCCATTCGACATACTGAACACTGGGACCCATGTTGCCGGGATCCCCGCGATGAACCGATTGGGATCGCCTCCAGGAGTGGGAGGACTTCTACAACTACAACCGTCCACACTGGGGGCTCGGGGGCCAGACGCCCTATAAGAGACCCCGCGAGAAAACCACGAGTCCGGTGTGAGCGAACACCGTCAGCTCCACACTCCCGGGGGCACGGACCAGTGTCGTGTTCTGGGTGACGCCGGACGCTCCGGCGTCACCTGAGGCTCAGGGATCGGGTGGCTGCCGCTGGGGGTCTCTGCCTGGCCGCGCCCCATCGGCGGCTACGATCTGGCGAATCTTGTCGCGACGAGGCTTGCTGACTCCGAGTCGCCGGGCGACCTCGACGACCTTCCAGCCGTTCTGCACCACCGCCAGCACCGCCTGGTACGGCTGTTCCATGACGCTGAGCTCCACCAGCACGGCCCACCCCCTCCTCGACCGGGGCCGAGACAAGGCGAAGGGTCAGAAGGGCCGCCGTCAAGCATCATCCGCAGCCACCGTCAAAGATCATCCGACGTCAAAGATCAGCCGGAGCGGTGTCAAAACCTCAGGTGGTGCCGGACCCCCGCCGAGCGGCCTGTGCTCCCTGGCATGGACCAAGGGACCAACTCGGACCTGTGCCCCGGGAAGGAATCCAAACGCCGAGCCGATCGAACGGGACGTACGGGAGATGCGCGGCAGCTGGGGACACATTGCCGTCGGTGGAGCCAAGTGCAGGAACCGTGCGCCTCGCGGGACACCCAAGCTGGTCGGTCGGAGGCTCGCTCACTAATGGCTAGGTCGTTCCGCCTCCCGTCAAACGTACTTTCCCATGCCGCCGGCGACGTCGATCGACGCCCCGGTGATGTAGGAGGCCCGATCGCCGGCGAGGAACGTCACGATCCCGGAGACCTCATCCGGCCGGCCGAAGCGCCCTAGGGGGACCTCGCCGCGCGCCATGCCTTCGAAGAACTCCTCCTCACTCATCGCCGGGGCTCGTTGCCGGTGGATGTTCTTCCACTGCGAGGTCACGACGAACCCTACGTTCACGCTGTTGACCAGGATCCCCGCCGGGGCGAGTTGCACAGCGAGGGTCTTCGTGAAGGCCAGGCAGGCAGCCCGGTTCACGGACGTAGCGAAGAACGTGGGGTCGGGATAGCGGCCGTACACCGCGTTGATGTTGATGATCCGACCCCCGCCCCGGCGCCGCATGTGAGGGATAACCTCCCGGCTGCAGCGGATCATCGAGAAGAGCTTCACATCCAAGTCCGCCTGCCAGTCCCCGTCCGTGAGTGTCTCGAACGTCCCCGGGTGCGCCGCACCGGCGTTGTTCACGAGGATGTCGATCCCGCCCAGCGCCTCGGCGGACGCAGCGACGAAGTCCCGGACCTGCTCCGCGACCGTGACGTCGGCGACCTGCGCGTGGATCACGCGACCGCTCGCTCGCAGCTCCCCGGCCGCGATGGCCAATGCATCACTGCCCCGGGCGCACACAGCGACGTCGGCGCCGTGGGATGCGAGCTCCGCCGCGATTGCGCGACCAAGGCCTTTCGACCCGCCCGTGACGACGGCCTTCCGGCCGAGGAGCGCGGGTGCCACATCGCTCACGGTTCGCTCTCCGTGCCCCCGTTAGGCACAGCATCGGTCGCCGCGGCCCGACGAGCGGCCTCGATCAAGGCTCGGCGGGGTGGCGAGAACACATCGATCTCGAAGCAGGGGGTGTCGAGCGTTCGGGCGCCGTGGGGGACGTGGGGCGGGATCAGGACGGCGTTCCCCGCGCGCATCGTCCGCACGTCCCCGTCGAGGTCGAACTCGAATTCGCCCTCAACCACGAAGGTCACCTGTTCCTCCTCGTGGGCGTGCATGGGGGCCACCGAGTGGGGATCGTAGCGAACGAAGTTCACGAGGAGCCGCTCCCCGAGCACGGGCCGGAACGCCAGCCCCCGCGCAAACTCGACCGGGGCGATCGCGTCCACGTCGAAGTAGCGGCCCAGACCCTGCGCCACACCCGGGGGCCCGGCCTGCATCGCGAAATATTCGTCCTCCATCACGCTCCTCCCTCCATCGCGCGCCGAATCATTACGCCCAGACGACGTGCTCCCTCGACGATGTCGTCCTCGCGGATCCGGCTAAACGCCAGCCGCAAGTTGCTATCCCCCTGCCCGTCGGGGAAGAAGGGTGGCCCGGGGACGAAGGCCACCCGCTGCTCCATGGCCCGCTCGGCGAGAGCCACCGCGCTCACGCCCTCGGGCAACGTGAGCCAGGTGAAGAAGCCCCCGCCTGGCCGCGTCCACGCGACCCCGGCCGGCATCTCGTTCTCGAGGGCGTCGAGGAGTAGCCTGCAGCGCGCCCCATAGAGTGCTCGGGCTCGCTCATTCTGGGCTTCTAGCAGACCGCGACGCCCGTACTCCTCAAGGAGCCGCTGCCCGAGCGCTCCCGCGCACTGGTCGGTGACCTGCTTCGCTCGGACGAGTTCCGTCACCACCTGCGGGGGGCCGACCGCCCAGCCCAGGCGGACGCCGGGGAAGAACGTCTTCGAGAAGGTGCCGACCTGAACCACAGAGTCGGGCGCGAGCGCCCACAGGCTGTCCGGCCGCTCGGAGCCGAACCCCATCTCTCGGTACGCCACGTCCTCAATCAGGAGCAGACCGTATCGGCGAGCCATATCCACCAGCGCCAGGCGCCGCTCCATCGACAGGCTCACCCCAGCGGGGTTCTGATGGTCTGGGATGGTGTACAGGAGCTTGGGACGCTCTCCCACGGAGAGCGCCTGCTCGAGCAGGTCGACGCGGAGCCCGTCGTCGTCGATCGGGACGGCGCGGACGTCGGTCTCAAAGCTCCGAAAGGCCATGATCGCTCCGAGGTAGGTGGGGGCCTCCACCAGCACGACGTCGGCCCGGTCCAGGCAAGCCTTCCCTAGGAGCTCGAGCGCCTCGATTGCCCCGCTCGTGATGACCAGCTCCCGATCCTCGGGACGCCGCCCCTCGCGGTCCTGCAGACGCCCCGCGATGAAATCCCGGGGGCCGGGCAGGCCCTCCGTCGGCCCGTATTGGAAGGCGGACGCGTCGCCCGACAGGACGAGTTCGCGCACGATATCCGCCAGCACCTCGCCCGGGAAGGTCGCGGGGTCGGGGAAGCCCCCGGAGAAGGAGATCACGTCGCCCGCTCCCGAGAGTGACAGGATTGAGGCGAGGCCTTCTCCCACGCCGGCGCCGGTTCGCGAGGCGAGGATCCGTCCCCACTCCGCAGTGGCAGTTCCGTCGCTGGTCATGACGTTTGCCTCCGGGTCATCGACAGGCTAACTTGAAAAGTGTAACCTAATCGATATACGTAGTAGATGAAATGCGTCTCCCTCACCCCCACAGTCGCAGCGATTGACATCGAAATCGGGGCGGAATCCTGCTAAATGAGTGAGCAGACGGGTAGCGCGGCAAACGCGGAGGGCCGCGGCCGCCGTGCGCTTGATGCCACAGACTTGGCCATCCTGCGTCTGCTCGCGATAGACGCTCGGATCTCGTTGCGCCGGCTCGCCCGCGAGTTGGGGATGTCGCCGCCTGCCATCACCGACCGCGTCGCACGGCTGGAGCGGCTGGGGGTGATCCGCGGCTATCGCGCCGAGATAGACCGTTCGATGCTGGGCTCGCCTCTCGTGGTCTACGTCGGCGTCGTCGCTGTCCAGGGGACCGACCAGTTGCAGGTGGTGGAGCGCCTCCGAGAGACGCCAGAGGTTGAGGATGTCCACCTGGTGACGGGGCCGAAGGACCTGCTCGTCCGGCTTCGCCTGCGAGACACCGCTCACCTCCGAGACGTGCTGTTCGAACGGATCTGGACCGTCCCGGGCGTCGATCGGACGGAGACGTTCGTCAGCCTGGGGGAGATGACGCCCAAGGCGTTCGACGTGCTCCTGATTGACGCGCTCCTCGCAGACGGGCAACCAGAGTCCTGGGGGGGGAAACGCCATGTGTGAGATCCTCGCGGCTGCGTGGCCGGAGCCGCGACCGTTCGCGCTCCTGCTCCCGTACGTTCGGAAGATGGAACGGCTTGGCGTGGCCGGGTTCGGGTGGGGGGTCGCCTGGCTCTCTGGCGGATTCGTCGAAGCATATCGGTGCGCCGGGGCGGTCGCGGGGGATCGCAGGGGACGGCTCGAGCTCGCATCGGTCGTTTCCACGCGGTTCCTGGTTCACCTTCGCAGGCCTTCGCGGCTCTCGACGACGCAGCTCGCCGACACGCAACCCTTCCTGCAAGGGGAAGGCCGGTTCGCGTTCTGCCACAACGGCTCCTTCCACCGGCATGAGCGGTACCGACCCGGTTTCGCGGGCCGGCTCCATGGGAGCGCTGACAGCGAGATCGCCTTCCGGCTGTTCGAGGAGCTGCTCCCTCATTCCCCGGATGTTCCGGCCGCCCTGCACGAAGTCGTTGACCGGCTGGGGGGCAGCGCGAACCTTGGATACCTGGGAGCGGACGGCCGGCTCCTCGTCCGGTTCGGCCACCGTGCGAACCTCGTCTGGCGGTTCGGGATCGATGACGGCGACATGGCCGCGACGGAGCTGCACTCGCGGGACGACAGCCTGTTCGATCTCGTGTTCCAGGAGGCGACGGAGCGTATCCACGTGGTAGACGTCGCGGAGCTCGACCCGGGCCGAGCCGCCGTCGCCGCGCCGGCTCGGATCGAGCGTTGAGGAGAGTGCCGGGATGGCGGAGTCGATTCAGCATCTGGTCTTGTTCCATTTCCCTCGACAGCTGACCGAGGACGAGGAGCTGGAGATGTTCGCCCAGGTCCAGCGGTGGCCAGAGGCGATCGGCGGGTTCTCCAGGCTGCGCTTCGGACGGGATGTGAGCGGGCGATCCCGCGGGTACGACTACGCGCTCCTCATCGAGTTCGGGAACCAGGAGGCCGCGGAGCGGTACTTCCCGCATCCGGCCCACCGCGCGTTCGCGGACTGGGTGCACGCCCGCGGCTCGGAGGAGATCGTCGTCGACTACGACGTCAGATCGTCGGCGGTCGTGGGCGAGTAGGCCCGCCCGCTGCTAGGCCCCCAGCACGCCATCCCCGGCCTCGGACTCCCGGAGCGAGACCCGACGCGACAAGTCCCGTGCCCCCTGTCCCTCATTCCAGACCGTCGCGGTCCGCTTTGAACGGGGACGCTCGGGGCGTCCTGCCTGTCATGCGCGCGGTCGGTGCGGCACAGAACTTGCCGTTCTCGTTCTCCCAGGTCTGTGGGAACTTGGCAGGACTGGATCAGCGGTCCCTTCAGATCCGGTCTGGGCAACGAGCTGGAGACCCGTCAAGGAAGGAGGGCGGGATGGGCGCTTGGCTCGAGGCCATCAGCGTCGGCAAGGTCAGGTTCGCCCAGAAATAGCGGCTGGAATGAGCAGCCGGAGGAGGCCGCCAACGGGTAGGGCCCGAGGAGCCCAAGGTGTCGGCGATCGAGGCCCACTCGCGGAGGTTCCCCCGGAGGATGTCCAGGATCTCGTCCGATCTCGTCGTTGCGGCTTTCCGTGAGGTACTTGGAACCCGTGTCCGCCCTTGCGGACCATCGAGGACGCGTGGGGGCCCGGCGCAGTGCGATGCTGCTGTTCCGCTCGACGGTGAGCAGGTGGCCGGGCGCCAGGGGCTGCCATGGACGCTGACGCGCGTCGGCGGTCCGCGCTGCTCAGATGCCGTATAGCGTCCGGGCGTTGCCCTCGAAGAACGCCTGGTTCACGTCCCGGAGCCACCCGCTCCGGGCGCCGGCCGCGGCGAGCCGCTTCGCCGCCTCGTCCCACCCCTCGGCGAGTACGTGGGCTCCGAACCAGAAGAGTTCGGGCTGTTGGTAGCCGTCCGTCGCCGCAAGGATCTTGGCGGCCGGAGCGAGATCCAGGATACGGAGCAGCCGGTCACCAACGGTGACCGGGGAGAAGATGGTGAACAGCGAGATATCGGCCCACACGTTCGGCTTCGTTGCGGCGAGGTAGGCCTGCTCGTCGTGCCACGGGTACGAGCCGTGTATGAGCACGATCGGCACGGCGGAGCCCTCCGGGGTGCGGAGAAGCTCCTCGAGAAGCAGTGGGTTTGCCTCGCGCAGTCGGATCTCCGAGTCCCCGATCCCAGTGTGGACCTGGAACGGACGCCCCAGATCGGCCGCGACGCCCAGGGCGCGGCGGAAGATCAGGTCGCGGAGGGCCTTCCCGCGCCGGGCCACCGGAAGGTCCTGTAAGAGCGAACTCTGGGCGTCCCGTAGCGTCGCCTGCGGGTCGACGTCCAGGCCGGTCCGGTACGCCACGATGGTCTTGAAGGCGACGAAGCCGCGGGAGACCGCGTCCGCCATGGCATCGAGCACAGTGCGGACAATCTCCTCGGCGCCCGCTCCCTCACCGATCGCCTGATCGACGATCGGCTCGATTCGCAGGATCGGATGGATTGAGCAGTGGGAAACGGTCGCGTAGTCCTCCAGGTGCTCGGCGGCGCCGGCCGGCCACGCGGGGTCCATGACCAACGCCGTGATCCCCACATCCGCAAACAGCCCCGAGACGTACGCCTCCCAGTCCACGGCTGCCCGCGCCCTGGCCGCGCCCAACTCGTCGGGCTCGCAGCCCAGCCTCGCCGCGAGGCGCGCAGTGAGGAGTTCCACGGCCACACGCCCCGGCCCCATGCGGCGGCGTCGCTCGTCGGCGTCGGGCTCCTGCCCCACGTCCAGGGAGAGCGCGGACAGGTCGAGCGGCTCGCCGTCCAGCGAGAACGGATGACAGTGGTTGTCGATCACGGCTCCCTCATGATCCGTCTCGGGCCACTCCGAGAACGCTTTGAAACGCGACGCGAAACACTCGCCTCACGTAACGGTAGCGGCCCTTCCGGCGAGCGATACTGCGACGTCGACGATCATGTCTTCCTGCCCGCTCACCACCTTCCGTCGTCCGAGTTCGACCAAGATGTCCTTCGTATCGACGCCGAATCGCGCGGACGCCCGCTGGGCGTGGAGCAGATAGGAGGAGGTGACACCGGCATACCCGAGGAGCAGGGCCGACCGGTCGACGATCTGCGCCCGCCGCATGAGCGGCCGGACGACCTCCTCGGCGGCGTCCATGATGCGGAAGAGATCGACGCCGGTCGACAGGCCGAATTTCTCGGCAACGGCGATGAGGATCTCCGTCGGACAGTTCCCCGATCCTGCCCCGAGCCCGCAGAGGCACCCGTCGATGTGTGTCGCTCCTTCTTCGATCGCGACGAGGGAGTTAGCGACCGCCAACGACAGGTTGTGATGCCCGTGGAAGCCGATGTCGCAGGAAACGGCCTCGCGCACGGCAACGACACGCGCGCGCACCTCGGGCATAGTCATGGAACCCGCCGAATCCGCGACGTACACGCACTGAGCGCCGTACGACTCCATCAGTCGCGCTTGCTCGGCGAGCGGGGCCGGCTCGTTCATGTGGCTCATCATGAGGAATCCGATCGCTTCCATCCCCAGATCTCTCGCCAGACCGATATGCTGCTCCGCGATGTCCGCCTCGGTGCAGTGCGTGGCGATGCGGGCGACCGTGACGCCGATCTCTCGCACCTCGTGCAGATCGTCGGCCACCCCGATCCCGGGCATAAGCACCACGGCGAGCTTCGCGTTCTTCACCTCGCCGGCGGCGGCTCGCATCAAGTCCCGGTCGTCGTGGAGCGAGAAGCCGAAGTTGAATGACGAGCCGCCGAGACCGTCGCCGTGCGCGATCTCGATGACCGGGACCCCCGCGTCGTCGAGTGCACGCGCGACCGTCCGCGCCTGCTCCGGAGTGAAGCTGTGGGAAACGGCGTGCGAGCCGTCGCGGAGGGTGCTGTCGAGGAGCCGGAAAGAACGTGTCATGCCCGCGCTTCCGCTCCCAGACGCATGCGCGCGAGCGTCTCTCCCACACGGGCCGCCGCCGACGTCATGATGTCCAGGTTCCCAGCGTATGGCGGCAGATAGTCGCCGGCGCCCTCGACTTCGAGCAGCGTCATCACCCGAGCTGCAGCGATTCCTCCCGTGGTGTTGAACGGACCTTCGTCGATGATCGGAGGGCTCTTCAGTCGATAGCCGGGTACATAGGTCGCCACCTCGGCGACCATCTCTTCGATCGAGACGACTACCTTCTCGGCGTCGAACCCCTCGGGCAACGCGCAGTAGACCGTGTTGCGCATGATGAGTGGGGGCTCCGCCGGGTTGAGGATGATGATGGCCTTTCCGCGCCCAGCACGGCCGATCGTCTCGAGCCCCCTCGCCGTCGTTCGCGTGAACTCGTCGATGTTCTGCCGAGTGCCGGGACCGGCGGAACGCGATGCCACCGCGGAGACGATCTCGGCGTAGGGGACCGCACAGACGCGCGTGACGGCCGCGACGATCGGGATCGTTGCCTGTCCGCCACAGGTAATCAGGTTGACGTTCGGCTCGTTCAAGTGCTCCTCGAGGTTCACAGGGGGTACCACCGCGGGGCCGATCGCCGCGGGCGTAAGATCTATCGCGATGAGTCCGGCGTCCTTGATCAGCGCAGCGTGGCGGGCGTGCACCTTCGCGGATGTCGCCTCGAAAACAAGCCGGAAACGGTCGGCCCTGGACAGGAGCCAATCGACACCTTCGTGCGTCGCCTCGACACCGAGCTCGCGAGCGCGGCTGAGCCCGTCGCTCTCTGAATCGATACCCACAAGTGCATCCGGTTGCAGGACCGGGGAACGGAGAAGCTTGTACATAAGGTCGGTTCCGATATTGCCCGAACCGACGATCGCAGTCGGAATCTTCATGGAGCCTCGGCTCTGGCGGGCCGTCCCCGAGACGTATGGCCGCTACCCATAGTAGACGGGCTGAACCTCTGCCCTACCCTCATCCTCCGGGATCAGCTCCGGATGCTTGTACCGCGACGCCCACTGGAAGCCGTACTTCACCGTCGTGATCTTCCTCGGGACGATCTTGATGGTCCAGCACGGCTCGACGTTCTTGGGACCCCGGTATTCATTCGAGCGCTCCCCGAGGTAGCGCGGCCCCGTGTCGTTGGTGCCGATCTTGTTCCAGATCGACATCTCCCCGGTGTCGAGATAGGGGCCGACCGCCGCCTCAACGATCACCGCGGTCCCCTCGCAGAGGACCTTGGAGAGCGGAGGGTTGGGGTCGTCGATCAGGAGGTGCACTCGCGGATCGCGAGCCAGGTAATGGGCCCACTCGGACCGTGCCCGGGGCACCACCCAGAACGCCACGCCGTCCCAGTGGTACCAGCTGGCGGCGATGTAGGGCGAGCCGTCCGGGGTCAGGCAGGCGATCTTGGCGATCCAGGGCTTCTGGAGGAACTCGTTCATCTCTCGTGCCGACATGGGAGTTGGCTTCGTCCCCATGAAATCGTTCTTCTCGCCATCGGATCTCTCGCTCACGTCGCGCCTCCGTGGCCCTGTCGGTGCCGTCGCCGTTGGGCTCGGACCCGAGACCGCTCCCACTCATCGGGGGAATCGGTGCGGCCTCGCGCCGTTCCTCATGCCACGGCCTGGTTCAGACCCCCTTGCTCACTGTCCTTGGGAACGTAATGAGCATGTTGAACCATCCCACGACCCCGCCCATGATCCCGGCGGCGATCGCGGTGAGCGAGGACAGCAAGGCTATGACGTACAGGTCCGTTGTTGCAAACAGGTGCCAGTACGTCCCGGTGAAGAAGACGCCCAGCGTCAGGGCCACCCCGTTGAAGAGGGGAAGGCCCGTGCTCGCGAACGACCAGCCGAACTCCATCGACTTCAGCAGGACGCAGAAGAGGACGAAGTACGCGACGCACAGGGAGAACAACGTGTTCGTCTTCGGGTCGTCGATCAGGCCCCAGGATTGGATCCAGACATAAAGCAGCGTTCCGACGGTCACGCCCAGCGAACCATAGATGAAGTTCGGGAACATGACCTTCAGGGCCTCGGGCTTGGCCCCGAGCACGAAGTATTCGGCCCACACGACGAAGACCGCCCACAATGGCATGGCGAACCGGCCGAAGTAGAGGGCCGCCGGGAAAGTCAAGATCACCGAGATGGCGACGGCCAGCCAGAACGGAACTCGCGGCTTCGTCGTCACCTCGGGCGTGTTTTCCATGGATGCCGTCCCCTGGGGTGCGACCTCTCCCTGCGCCATCTTCGTTCCTCCCTTCCTCGGACGATGATCGCCCTTACCGTCCGGACCAATGCCGCGGATCAGTACACCTCGAAGTACTCCTGGTGCTCCCACGGGGTCACGTTGGTGAGGTGGTCCTCCTGGACGACCCCGTCCTCTCCGGTCACGGAAGCGAGGTAGGCCCCGATCTCCGAGTCCTTGCACGCGGTGATGAACTCCATGAAGGGCTCGCCGAGCGCCTCCCGGAACACGGTGTCCTTCTTCAGCGCCTCCAGCGCGTCCATGAGGCTCCGGGGCAGGAGCGGCTTGTCCACGACGTAGGGCTCCTCGTCCATCGGTCCGGGGTCGATCTTGTTGTGGATGCCGTCGAGCCCGGCGATGATCTGGGACGCCATGTAGAGGTACGGGTTCGCGGAGGGCTCACCGGCGCGATTCTCGATGTGCGCCGCCTCGTCGCCGGGCCCGTTGCTGCACACCCTGATGTATGCAGCGCGGTTCTCCAACGCCCAGGTGATCTTGTCCGGGGCGAAAGACTCCGGCCTGAACCGCTTGTACCCGTTGATCGACGGCGTGGAGAACACGCATTGTGCAGCGGCGTGCTGGAGAAGCCCCCCGGTGAAGTACCTGCCGACCTCCGACAGCCATTCCCCGGTACCCCACTCCCCATCCTCGGTCCGGTTGGTGAAGGCGTTGTCCTGGGTCTCGATGGCGCGGAGGGACTCGTGCAGGTGCCAGCCGCTCGAGAAGAAGTTCTCGAGGTTCGGCCTGCACATGAAGGTAGCGTGGTACCCGTTCCGGCGGCAGATCTGCTTCGCGGCCGTGCGGAACAGGACCATGTTGTCGGCAGACTCCATGCCCTTCCGCGGGTCGAACGTGAACTCGCACTGCCCCGGGCCCCACTCGTCCTCCATCGTGCGCAGAGGTAGGCCGACGTCCCCCAGCTGCCTCTCGAGGATTGAGAGGATGTCGTCAATCTCGTCCTGGCGCGTCTCGGTCAGGTACTGGAAGCCGTGGGCGACGGCGCGCACCTTCGGTGGCTCGGGCGGCCACCCGGACTGCTCGGGCAGCAGCATGGGATCCTCGAGCTTGGTGATGTACCACTCGACCTCCAGCCCAGAGACGTACTCGTACCCCTCCTGGGCGAGTTTCTGCAGCCACTGGCGCATGACGTACCGGCTCGAGAAGGGAACCGGCTTGCCGTTCTGGAAGTACGCGTCCGACAGGCACCACCCGGTGCCAGGCGCCCACGGCAACTCGCGGAACGACAGCGGATCGGGGACGAGGATCATGTCCGGGTACCCGGACATCTCCGGAATGCCGAAGCCACCACCTGTGCGGAACAGCGGGAAGATGATCCTGTTGACGGTGTCCATGATCAGCACGGCGGTCTGCATGTCCTGGCCGTTCCTCATTGCGTGAAGAAAGGCGTTGCTGGTCAGGGTCTTGCCGCGCAGGATGCCGTGCTGGTCCGGCCACGAGACGCGGACGGTCCGGAAGTCCCCCCCCTTGACCAGCTCGTTGACCCTCCCTGCCGCCTGCTTCTGCTCATCGGTCCAAAGGTCGTACTTCTCGATGAAGTCGACCTTCCCAACGCTGATGTCGTCGAGTTCGATCGGCACGTCGACCTCCTCTCCTCCCTGGCTTCCGCCGTTTCTGGTCATCCCAGAACTCGCAGGCGACCAGTCTCGGCGAGATGGCCTCTGGAGTGCATTTACTGCTTCGATCGTGAGATTGTCAAGTTCTCGCGTCGCTCGCCGTGCGGATGCCAGCTTAGGCCCGGCTCCCGCCTGTCAGGCCGGTGAGCTTGCCCGGTCCAATGGGGCCCCCATTTGTCCTGGCAGTCACGGGACCACGTCATGGCTGCCACGGTACGGCCGGGGTGCCGCGGCAGCCGCCCGTTCGTCAAGGGGAGCGCAGTGCTTCACACTGCTGCGAACCTCGTATTCCACACCGCTGCGACCCTCGTGGTGTTGGAGAACGGTAGCCCGTGGTGGACCTCGCGTCTGGCGAGAGGTCGATCGCAGGTACACCGATCCTTGGTATGGGACCTCCCCGGCGTCGCCACGACTCCAGGGTAGGGAAGACAAACTGCCCCACGGTCCAACCGCTGCTAACCACTCGCTACTCCACCCCGCCGGATGAGGCCGGATGGCACCGGACCGTTCGAACGAATCAAGTCCTTCAACTGCGTGCATTCGCACTGAGACGCGTTTAGGAGGACGGTTCCGGACGATCGAAATCGCTCTTAGGAT
Source organism: bacterium (assembly GCA_023251895.1). Taxonomy (GTDB): domain Bacteria; phylum Actinomycetota; class UBA4738; order UBA4738; family HRBIN12; genus JAHEXX01. Next base: position 20,067 of record JAHEXX010000001.1, on the reverse strand, counting down.
CCGGTGCCCGAAAGGGCGTGGGGGTTCGAATCCCCCCTCTCGCACCAAGGGTTAGCTCCGCTAAAGGCGATCCGGTGCTCGGTCCTGGAATCTCCCGATGTCTGCCGGTTGGAACGAACCGAAGTCGTTAGCAAGTCTGTTCGCAGAACGCCCGTTTCCGCAAGGAGAGGCCAATCCGGCCGGTTAAGGAGACCGTCCCCGGACTTCCGATCGTCCAGGTCACCCCACTGCCCGCTCGCCGAGACCTCCCTCGGCGAGGGTGCCAGTTTGGCCGTGCCCCTCCTTGAGTCAATCCGACTAATGTGTCTGTCTTCGGATACTCGGACCGGACTCGGAGGCGCGCGGACGGCCTCCACGCGACCGGGGACGACCTAGGGGGTTTGTATGAGCGAGTGGTGGGAGGAGCTGCGGGCCAACTTCCCACTGTGCGAAAAGCGGGCGTACTTCTTCGCGGGGGCCCAGGCGCCCCTTGCAACGCCGGTTCGGGCCGCTATCGAAGGGTTCCTGGACCTCTGGGAAGAGCGCGCCTGGCGATACGAACAGAGCGAGTGGCGCCAGTTCGACGATGCAGCCGACCTGCTGGCCATCATCTTCCAGTGCGACCCCTTGCAGGTGATCGCAGCCGAAGGTACCTCGCACGCCATGAACCTCGCTGCCGCCCTTGTCCTCGCCCGTTGGACTCGCGAGGGGCGACCCCCCGCGAATGTGGTCCTGCATCACGAATCCCACCCTGCGGGCAGCTACGCGTGGGTGAACGCGCGCAGGCTAGGTGCCCCCTTGGAGCTCCGGTGGCCGAAGCCGGAACCGGGACAGGACAACGTGGACGCGCTCGCTGCTTCGATCGACGAGCAAACGCTGGCGGTGGTCGCCACTCACGTTAGCCATCTCACGGGCCAGCGGCTGAACGTCCCCGAACTTGGAGCTCGCTTCCCGGATCGCTCATGGGCTCTGCTGCTCGACGCCGCCCAGACGGCGGGAGCCCTCTCGATCGTGGAGGAAGTTCGCGTTTGCGATTTCGTCGGACTCCCCGGCTACAAGTGGCTGCTCGGGCCCCCGGGCACGGGCTTCCTGGTGGCTGGCGCCGCGTGGCTGGAGCAGGTGGG
>JAHEXX010000001.1:851-18954 GCA_023251895.1 bacterium | reverse complement strand
TCCGTCAAGGACACGATGGCGATGGACCCCCAACGGCTGGACCTCGCTCCGGGCGGGGCAGCCTTCCGCATGGGGATGCCGAACTTCATGGGTATGGCCGGCGCGGCGGCGGCGCTCCGGCTCTCGGCTGAGGCCGGACGAGACCGGATCGCTTCTCGGATCGAGCATCTCACGAACCGACTTCTCACTGGGCTGCGTGAGCTGGGGCTCCCCTCTCCGACCCCGGCAGAATGGGCGGATCGCGCGGGCGTGGTCTCCGTCGAGCTGGCGGAGGCCGAGCGGGTGATGGTTGACCTGCTCGAGATGGGCATCGAGGTGGGGGTGGAGATGGACAGGCTCCGGGTGGACCCGCACGCTTACAACACGGAGGAGGAGGTCGACCGGTTGCTCGAGCGGCTCTCGGAGCTTCCGGTGGCAAGACGATGAGCGTGGGGAAGGTGCTTACGGTTCTTGGCCCCGTGGACCCCCAGGACCTCGGGGTCGTCCTTCCACATGAGCACCTGTTCTTGCAGCTGGACAACTGGTTCGTCTCACCCCAGACGGAGGAGGAGCGGATCTTCTCCCACTCCCCGATCACGATGGAGAACCTCGCCGCGGTTCGTTACCGGCCCTACTCGCACTGGGACAACATCCGCATAGACGACCAGGACACCGTGCTGGCCGAGGTGGCGGCGTTCAAGCGGGTCGGCGGGGGTACCATCGTCGACCTCACACCCCCTGCCATCGGTCGCAATCCCGAGGGTTTGCGCGCCGTGGCCGAGCGGACCGGTGTGCGCGTTGTGGCGGGTTGCGGCTACTACGTGCAGACATCACACCCGCCCGAGGTCGCGGCGATGGAGGTGGAACAGCTCGCCGAGGCGATCATCGCCGAACTGCAACGGGGCATCGGAAACACCGGCGTCCGACCCGGGGTCATCGGCGAGATCGGGACCACGTACCCGATCAGCCGCGACGAGCGGAAGGTGCTACAAGGGGCGGCGCTGGCTCACCGACGAACCGGCGCGCCGATAAGCGTGCATCTCTCCTCGGCGGACCTTACGTACGCGCACGACGTGCTGGACATCCTCGAGGAGGCCGGCACCGACCTCGTCAAGGTGGCCCTGGGCCACCTTGACGGCAGCCATCCCATCGACGCACAGGCCCACTCAAGGATCGCCGCTCGAGGCGCGTACGTCGAGTACGACATCTTCGGTTCGCCCGAGTTCTCGGAAGATGGGTTGTGGCTGCCGCCCCCCTCCGACCATGAACGGATCGACGCGGCCCTGGCGTTGTGGGAGGCCGGCCACGGCGAACGGCTGCTCCTTTCGCACGACGTGTGTACCAAGATGCAGCAGCGCGCCTACGGTGGGTTTGGATTCGCCCACCTGCCCGGGCATGTGGCTCCGCTCATGCGGGTGCAGGGCATTCCGGACGAGAATATCGAGACCATGCTCGTGCGGAACCCTGCTCGCTGGCTCACCTGGGGTCAAGCGGCGGAGTAACTCCGTCCCCCCGGATCGACGAAGACCGGTCGTGACGTCTGCCATGGGCGCCGACCGATGGCGGGGAGCACCGGGGCGATCATCCAGCCGCCGATGCCTTCGACCGTGGCCGCGAGTAGCGATAACGGCAGGAAGCGTCCCTCGTGGACACCCCGGACGCCGGGCGTGTGGCTTCGACGTCTGTTCACCCCAGGCGCGCCCCGTCGGAGAGGAGGGTGGCGGCGCCGGCGAGTGTTCGCTTCTTGTCTACTGTCGTCAATCCGTGGGATACTCCGCGCCGCCCGGGCGCGAGAGACGGACAGTCCGCGAGGTGGGCCAGCTGTGCCTGACGTGCTGCTCCCTAAGTGGGGCCTGTCGATGAAGGAGGCCACGGTCATCGCCTGGCTGAAGCACCCCGGGGACCGCGTCGACCAGGGGGAGCCGCTGGCGGACGTGGAAACCGACAAGGTGGAGACCACCATCGAATCGCCAGTCTCTGGGGTTCTGAAGGAGATCCTGGTTGAGCGCGGTGAGACCGTCCCGGTCGGAACCAGGCTGGCCGTCATCGAATGAAGTCGCTGGGCGACCGAGGGGTCGTCGTCACTGGCGGCGGATCGGGGATCGGGCGCGCCACGGCCGAGCGCCTGGCTGAGGAGGGTGCCCGCGTAGCCGTCTGGGATATTCGGGAGGAAGACGCCGCAGAGGTCGCAAGATCCATCGGGGGAGCAGCGTTCGCCTGCGACGTGCGCGATCCCTCCTCCGTGGAGCGGGCTACTCGCGCCACCGCCGATCGGCTGGGGTCGGTGAGCGGGCTCGTGAACGCCGCCGGCATCTTCCTCGTGGAGGGCGGTGTGGAGACGGCCTCGGTCGAGGACTGGAACGCCGTGATCGCCTCCAACCTCACCTCGGTCTTCCTGACCGGCAAGTACCTGCTCTCTCACCTCAGGGGATCAATGGGGGCGGCGATCGTGAACATCGCGTCGATGTACGGCCTCCGGGGATACCCCGACGAGTGTGCCTACGACGCGTCGAAGGGTGGCGTGATCAACCTCACCCGTCAGATGGCCGTTCAGCTCGCGGCGGACGGCATCCGAGTGAATGCCGTGGCGCCCGGAGAGATCGAGACCCCTATGATGCGGGCGCAACTCAAACCTGGGCAGGACTTCGAAGAACTCAAAGCCGCCATCGCGGCCACTGTCCCGATGCGCCGGGTTGGACGGCCGCAGGAGGTGGCTTCCGTGATCGCCTTCCTCCTGTCCGAGGATGCCTCGTACGTGAGCGGAGCGATCATTCCCGTGGACGGCGCCGCGATGGCCGGATGAGCCGGTGAGGACGTGACGTCGAGAACCGTGACCGACGATGAAAACGCCATCCGGGCAACCATCGGTATCTATCAAGAGGCTGCGCGTGCCGGTAGCCGTGATCTCTACCGGCGGGCCTTCCATCCGGACGCGGCGGTCTGCTATCCCTCCCGCGAAGAAGGCGGGCTGGTGGTCATAGCGGTTGAGGCCTTCGCTGAGGAGGTGGCCGGCATGTTCGAGCAAGGGGTAACCATCGAGGAAACCACGCGGGACCTGCGCGTGGACGTGGCTGGCGACGTGGCAAGCGCGCGGGTCGACTTCACGCTCCGGCTTGGGGACGAGGTGTTCCAGGGACCGACTTCATGAGCCTCGCCAGGCTCGACGACGAGTGGGTGATCACGCACAAGCTCTATGACATGTTCCCCACGGAAGGGAGCTGAACCGGACCCCGAGTCTCGACGTGGCCAGGGGAGCTCTGGAAGGACAGGCCTAGCCGCGGGTGAGCAGCCGGCGGGGGTTCTGCACCAACAACTTGTTGATGACGCCCGACGCGACTTCGTGGTGGTTCACCAAGGTGGGGACGATCCGCCTCAGGACGTGGTCGTAGCCCATCCCCCCGAACCGCTTTAGCTGGCACTTGAGGGAGATGTCGTGTCCCAGCACAAGCTGATCCTCGTACCCGAGCTCGAGGTCGGCCAGCAGCCCCGCCACCTTCTCCATGTCGCTCGGCGACTTCCAGAGCCGAGCGAAGTACACGTCGCAGCCGAAGCTGTCGAAGCCGATAGTCGCCCCAAGCGAAAGAACCTGCCGGTGGTAGTCGACGTCTAACACTTCGTCCAGGTGCGAAAACACCAGCCTTCTTGGGTCAAGTCCTTCCTCAGCCATCATCTCCGTGATCCGGACGGCGTGTTTCCCAGGCGCCGTGGTGTGGACGTTGACGGCTGTCCCCGTGGCGGCCGCTACGCGGCCCGCGGCCCGGACGACCCGCTCCTCGCACGGGCGGAAGTCAGCCGAGGTCCCGATCTCGCCGATGATTCCTGGGTGCACGCCGCTGTCCCCCAGCCCTCCCTCCACGTCCTGTTCGATAGCAGCTGCGATCCGCCCGACCTCCGCCTCTTCCAACCAGTCGGCATGAGTCGTGTGGACGTAGAACCCGCATCCCGCGACCACGTGCATCCCGAGCTCTTCGGACAGGGAACGCAGCAGAGCCGGCTGCGGGAAGATCCCCGTGTTCGTGAGGTCGACCAGGCAGCTCCCGCCCGCGGCCACGAACTCGCGTACCTCCTCAACTTGCTCCCGGTATTCCTCCGCGCCCAGGTAAAGGTTGTCCCGGATGCCGAGGGCGTTCCAGCGGGCCAGGCCCGCGGTTCTGGTGGTTAGCGGGACCTCCGTGAGCTCTGGGTTCTCGAAGGTGTCGGGGGCCCACCACGCCTGTCGGGCGTCGGAGAACACGTGGTCGTGCATGGAGGTGTGGCCGATGGCCGAGGGGTCAACGGGCCCCGCGACGGTCATCACGTGAGGCCCAACCGTCCCCGACGCGGACATCGTCACTCCGGATCCAGGCCCTGCTCGGCCGTGCGCGCAGGCCGCAGCGCAGCCCACACGCGCTCTGGCGTGGCCGGCATGTCCACGTCCTGGACGCCGAAGAAGTGCAGCGCGTCTGCGACCGCGTTCATCACTGCCGGCGGCGCTGCGATGGCCCCGGATTCGGCTGCGCCCTTCGCCCCAAGCGGGTTGACCGGCGAGGGAGTGACCGTCCGGTCCACCTCGAATGGGACGAGCTCAGCTGCTGAGGGCAAGAGATAGCTCATGAACGACGCGGTTTCCAGCTGGCCGTCAGGCGAATAAAGCGCCTCTTCGAACAGGGCCTCCCCCACGCCCTGGGCGATGCCGCCATGGGCCTGGCCTTCGACGATCATCGGGTTCACCACGTTTCCGCAGTCGTCGACCGCAACATACTTGACGAGGTTCACCAACCCGGTCTCGACGTCGATCTCGACTACTGCGACATGCGTCCCGAATGGGTAGGTGAAGTCGGTGGGGTCGTACAGCATGGTCTCCTCCAGCCCCGGCTCCACCCCCTCCGGCAGGCTGTGGGCCAGGTAGGCAGCCCTCGCCACCTGGGCGAGCGTAACCCCGTGCTTGGGGGCTCCTGAGACCGAGAACCGCCCCTCGGCGAACTCCAGGTCGTCCTCGGAGGCCTCCAGCATGTGGGCTGCAACCTTCCTTGCCTTTGCCAGCACCTTGTTCGCCGTAAGGTGGATGGCAGTCCCGCCCACCACAAGGCTCCGCGAGTTGAAGGTGCCCGTGCCGGGCGGGACTACGGCCGAGTCGCTATGAAAGACGGCCACGTCTTCGAGGGCCACACCGAACACGTCGGCAGCTATCTGGGACCACGCCGTGACATGGCCCTGTCCTTGTGGGGAGGTTCCGGTGAACACCTCTACGTTCCCCGAGGACACTACCCGCACGCGGGCCGACTCCCAGGCGCCGGCCTCGTAGTTCGAAAGAGCCATGATCGGGGATGGCCCTACCCCGCAGGAGTCGACGTAGGAAGCGATCCCGATCCCGAGCTGTTGGGTATCACCCCGTGCCCGCCGAGCCGACTGCTCGGCCCGGAGGGCTTCGTACTCGGCGAGCTCCAGGGCCCGCTGGAGGGCCTTGTCATAGTCCACCGAGTCGTAGCGGATGCCCCCCGCGTTCATGACCATCTCGCCGGCCGGGAGGAAGTTCCGCCGACGAACCTCGGCCGGGTCCAGCCCGAGCTCTCTCGCCAGAGCATCCATCACGCGCTCAATCGCATACAGCGCTTCCGCGCGGCCAACCCCTCGGTAGGCCCCGGAGGGAGTCAGGTTGGTGAACACCCCGGTGCAATCGAACGAATAGGCTTCGGCCCCGTACACCCCACCGAAGAGGAACTTGCCAAGCACGGGAATCCCAGGGGTCTCGAGCTGCAGATATGCCCCCATCGAGGCGAGGATCGAAGCCCGGATCCCGGTAATCGAGCCGTCCCGGCGGGCGGCCACCTCGATCCGCTGGACCTGATCGCGCCCGTGGGTGGTGGCAACACTCGCCTCGGAACGTTCCTCCACCCACTTCACCGGACGCCCCAGCCGCCGGGTGAGGGTCAATACCAGCGCTTCCTCCGCGTACACGTTGAGCTTCGCGCCGAACGCGCCCCCCACATCGGGAGCGATTACGTGAAGTCGATGCTCCGGGAGGCCGACTGTGACACCGAGCGTCCGCTTCACGATGTGGGGTATCTGACTAGAGGTCCACAGTACAAACTCATCGAGAACCGGATCGAACCTCGCTGCCGCGGCCCGGGTCTCGATGGAGCTCGGGATGATCCGGGGCACTCGGAATCGCCGGGACACGAGGACGTCGGCGCCGGCGAACGCCCGCTCGACCTCGCCACGCGAGTAGGTGACCTGGTAGCAACGGTTCGTTCCGAAAGCCGAATGGACCAGAGGCGCCCCTTCCGCGAGGGCACCTTCGAGGTCCGTCGCCGCCGGCAACGGCTCGTAATCGACCTCCACCTCCTCCGCGCCGTCCTTGGCCGTCGCCAAAGTCTCGCCAACGACCACGGCGACGCCGTCGCCGGCGAACTTCGCCTCCTCCACGGCGAGTGGCCAGTGGTCGGGAACATGCAAGTCGGGTGTGACGGGCCAGATCATCGGCAGCGGCGCCGCCCAGTCGTCTCGCAAGTCGAAGCCGCTGAACGCGGCGACCACCCCGGGAACCCGAAGAGCGCCACTCAGGTCCACGCTTCTGATCCGGGCATGAGCGAACGGGCTTCGGACGATGACGACCCGCAGCTCTCCGGGGAGGACTATGTTGTCCACATAGTTACCCTGCCCGGTCAGGAACCGAGGATCCTCTCTGCGAAGGACCGCCTGCCCTACATAGCGGCCGCTCAATCCGTTTCCCCTTCCGTCTCGTCGTTGAGTAACGCACGGACCGACCGCGACCGAGCGCTCACGCTCACGCTCCGGCTGCCTCGCGGTCTTAGCTCATTCCTTCCCGGCGTCGCCGCCGCGGATGAAGATGGCCTCCGCGGGGCACTCCCGCGCGGCATCGAGGACCGCCGACTCTAGGCCGGAAGGGACCTCCGCCCAGACGTCCGGCCCCTCCAAAGGCGTGCTGTTCTGGGTGACGTAAGCGATGCCACCTTCGTCGAGGACGAACACCTGGGGGCAGATCAACTCACAGACGCAGTCCCCGCGGCACAGCCGCTGATCGAGTGATACTTCCACGCTAGCCTCCAGCGTCCTCGGTCCCCGCTCCCACCTTCACCCGCGTACCCGGGAGCTTGCGCTCCCAGTCGATCACCAAGTCCTTCAGGACCTCGTATCGGTCAAGGGCTTCCAACACCATGTCGTCGGTGGGAGGCTCTGTGCAGGACCATCGGGTTCTCCCGTTCACCTTCAGCAGGCAGATGTCGCACTTACCGATGCGGCACGAGATCAGGAAGCAAAGCGTCGGATCCAGCTGGTTCCTGATGCGTTCGAGGATGTTGAAGACGCTCATGCCGGGCTCGAAAGGCACCTCGTACTCGTCGTACCGGTCGTCGGGCGCCCGCCGCACCCGAACGTGGATCGTGGCATCGTCGCTCACAGAACCTCCTTGGTGTCTCTTCCGCTCAGCGCTGCGCCGGGCCGGCTGGCGACAGCCCGACCGCCGCATGCGGAGTTGGTACCTCGCTCTCGACCTGCTGGTCCCACCGATCGCGGAGGCTCCGTCCCACCTCCAGGAGGATCCTCGAGAGCCTCCAGACCTCCTGGGCATCGCGCTTGCGGATCGCCTCGATCAGAGGCCGGTGGGTCAGCTCCACGTAGCCGGCCTGGAAGAACGCCGGGTCGACCAGCGTGAGCGCTAGGCGGAGCTGGCTGGCTAGCTGCTCCCACATGGCGGCCAACCGTTCACTCCGCGACAGGCGTACCAATTCCCGATGGAACTCGAAGTCCTGGTGGACCACAGCCCCGAGGTCGCTCGGCGGGCTGGCTTCCAGGCGGTCGATCATCTTCTCGAGGTCGTCGAGCTCCCGGGCAGAGGCGTGTTCCATCAGAAGCTCCGCCGCCATGCCTTCCAGGGCGCAGCGGACCGCGTAGATCTCGAAGATGTCGTGCCCGGTGAGGCTCCGGACGAAGGTCCCCCGCCGCGGGATCGAGACGACTAGTCCCTCCTGCTCCAGGACGCGGATAGCTTCGCGCAAGGGCGGCCGGCTCACACCCATCTCGCCGGATAACCATTGCTCGTTCAGCCGCTGGCCGGGCTTGAGCAGCCCGTTCCAGATGGCCTCCCGAAGGATGTCGCTGATCTCGTGGCGGAGTCCTCCGGTCTCGACTGGACGCAGGGAAACCTCGTTCTCCTTGATCTCGTCGCTGAGGGGATTCATAGGTCGGACCCTCCCGAAGTAGTCGGCAGACGTTTCTGTCCGTACTTTCGTATATCTGCGGGTGGGGTCAAGGATGTGACGACCACGGGCCGCAGCTCGATGCGTGGCTCGGCGCCGTTCCTTGACACCACGATGTTCTTGAGCCAATCCCGGTTGTTGGTGTCCGGGAAGTCCCTCCGGTAGGCCGCGCCTCGACTCTCGGTGCGGACCAAGCTCGTCCGAAGCACCAATTCCAGATTGGTGAGGAGGTTTTCGTTCTGGATCGCTTCGATCCACTCCTGGTTGTACACGGGCTCGGAGACCCTCGTTCCGAGCTCTGCCCACTGCTTCTTCATTTCCTGAACCTGAGCGATCGCGTCCTCTAGGCTGGCCTGGTTGTCTCGTACCGGCCCGGCTCGCAGATGGGATAGGTGACGGATCCTGTTGCGCAGTTCGATGGGGTCCTCGCCCTTGCGGCCCAGGAACTGGAAGACCTTGTGACGGAGCTCGCCCACTTGTCCCTGGTCGACGCGGCCGTGGCCGTCCCGTTTGGCCGTCCGGGCGGCGTCGAGCCCGGCTCGGGGTCCCCACACCTGGGTCTGGGTGAGGGCGTTCCCCGACAGACGGTTGGCCCCTTGAATCAGCCCGGTGCCCTCGCCGGCCGCCCAAAGCCCGGGGACGGTCGTCCGGCACGACTCGTCAATCACGATGCCACCATTCCAGAAGTGGCAGGCCGGCCCGGTCTCCACCGCATTCTCGGTGAGGTCCGGGAGGAACTCACGCATGTCGAACCCGCCGTACTTGTAGTTCGCCACGTTGGTCGGTAGCCATTCACTCATGGCGAACTCGAGGACGTTCTTCGGCAGGTGGGCTAGGGAGAGATAGGTTCCGAAATGCGGGCTACCCCGTCCCTCCAGCACCTCGATCATCGCCGCGATCGAGTTGACGTCCCGCGTTGTCCGCTCCATCCGGTCAGGGTCCCACTTCGCCATGTACCTCTCGCCCAGCCGGTTGTAGGCGTAGGACTCGAGGTAGGCCGACAAGAGGTACGTGTAGTCCACCCCGTCCACGGCCTTGGGGTGGATAAGGATGTACGGCAGGAACATCGGGAACTCCATGTCCGCCAGCTCGGCCCCCGCCCGGAAGGCCGCGGCAAGCCCGTCGCCGGTGAGCTCCTCAGGAGCGGTGGTGAATTGATACATGCGCATGGCTCCGCCCGCGCACAGGATGGTTGCCTTCGCTCGAATGACGGTGAACGTGCCCGAGGTGAGGTCAATCCCCACGGCTCCCACGACCCGGCCGTCGTGGGTCAGCAAGTCCGTAACCATGAAGTTCTGGAGCAGCCGGACCGGGCGCTTCTTGACCTCCCTGGACAGGACCCGGCGGAACTCGATCCCCGGGATCCAGATCCCTCGGGGATACCGATGGCCGGGAGCGTGAGTGAGACGGTCGATACGGGCCCCCCAGTCCACGATGTCCTTGGTCCGGCGGGCGGCCTCTCGGACGTGGATCTCTACCAGGCGTTGGTCGGCCGTGTAGTCTCCCTCGACGACCATGTCCTCGAAGAACAGCTCTTCGCTGTCCCGCGGGTCCCCGGGCAGGCCGAACACGTCGATGCAGGCCTTGCTGTCGACGTCGATGTCGGCATCGGCAGTGAGGGTGGCCCCGCTCTTGCCGATAGAGCTCTTGGTTACGCACAGGACCTCGCATCCAGTCTCGGCGGCCTCGATGGCTGCGCGGGCGCCCGCCCCTTCCGTCCCGATGATCAGTACGTCGGTCGTGACAACCGGATCCTCAGGTGGCACTGTCATCCCTCCGCTCTCGGGACGCTGACCGCCCGTCGATCACAACTCCACCAGCTCGCGCGGTGTGGTCGTGAGCAGCTCGTACCCCCCGTCGCGCAGTACGAGGTTCTCCTCCGCGACGAAGACGCCTTGGTCCTGGTCGATCCATCCTGGCTCAATGGAGAAGGCCATCCCAGCTTCCAGGCGTGTGCGGTCGTAGAGGGCGATATGGGGGGGTTCCGTGCTCATCAGCCCGATGCCGTGCCCACTGCGCCCGGCAGCGAACGAGAACTCCAGCCCCATTCGCGCGCCCTCCCCCTCAATGAAGGACACGAGGTCCGCGGCCGTCTTGCCCGGCCGGCACTGCTCGACGGTGGCACGAGTGAGCGCCGTCACGGCGGTCCACAGTTCGCGCTGCTCTGGGGTGGCATGCCCGAGCACGATGGCTCGACAGTGGTCAGACCAGTAGCCGCCGTAGACGACTCCAAGGTCGATCCACAGAAAGTCTCCGGATTCAAGGACGCGGTTCCGAGGCAAACCCGCGACTCGATCGTAATACCCCTGCCCCGACGTGATTATGAAGAAACCGACCTCACCGCCCTGCTCGTGAATCGCGGCACCAAGGATGTTCGCCGCGTCACGCTCGGTCATCCCGGGCCGAATCTCGTTGAAGCATCGTGCGAACGCCCCAGCGGAGATGCGACCGGCCTCTTTCAAGTGAGCGATCTCAGTTTCGCTCTTGATCATTCGCAGGTCCCATATCGACTCTCCAACATCGACGAGTTGGCTGGGAGCCAGAGCCTTCTCCAGTTCGTCCCACTCCGAGGCGCTGAGACCGATGCGGTGCTCCTTGCCGAGTTCCATACCGATCGGGTAGCTCGCCATCCCCAGCTCCTTGCATATGGTCACCACCTGGGCGAGCGGCGCGAACGTGAGTGAGTCGTAGCTACGGACGTCGTCGAACCAGACGTCTCGTCGCGCGTCGGCGGCCGGGAAGCCGTGTACGAGCAACACCGGGTTCCGCTCGAGGGGCAGGAAGCAGAATGCGGGCCGGCAGAACGTCGTCCACGGCGCGAAGTGGTGGTATCCGGCGAAGTAGTTGTAGTTGGCTTCACTCGTCACTATCACTCCGGCCAGATCCCGCTCCCTCATCCTTGACCTCAGTCCAGCGAGCCGCCCCTCGTACTCGGACGTCGAGATGTCGGGATGAATCACATCGATCCTCCTTCACGCACTCGTGCGGCGGCAGCCGCCAGCACGGCACTGCCATAGACCAGCGATTCCTCGTCGAGGTCGTAGGCGGGATCGTGCCACCCGTAAGGGGGACGATCCCGCTGGCGTTCCCCGATGAAGAAGTAACAACCCCTGACCCTGTGCATGAGCCAGGCGAAGTCATCGCCTCCAAGGGTAGGGGTCGCTTCGACAAGAGCTGCCCGCCCAAGCGTCTCGACCACAGCGTCGGCCACCAGTCCGGCCGCTACTGGATCGTTTACGACCGCGGGGACGACCTGCTCCGCCGAGAGGGCGACCGTCGTCCCCGTCCGGGCCTCCACTCCGCGGACCACGTCAGCCACGATGCGACGGAGGTCGTCTTCAATGGCAGGGTCGAGGCAACGAAGGGTCGCGTCGATCTCGGCCTCTCCCGGAACCACGTTCGCGGTCACCCCGCTGGAGAGCCGCCCAACGGAGAGCACCATCGATTGGCGGGGGTCGACCCGCCGCGAGAGCGCAACCTGCCAGTCGAGGACGAGGGCAGCGGCCGCGGTCAGCGCGTCAGCGGTTAGATGTGGCTCGGCGCCATGGCCTCCCCGCCCCGCGACCCGGCACCGGATGGTGGTGATGGAGCCCATCACAGGGCCGGGGCTCACGCCGATCGTGCCGGCGTCCAGCCCGGGGTATCCATGGAAACCCAAGGCGACCTCCGGCCGAAGGTCCTCGAGCAGCCCAGCCTCCAGAACAGCTCGGGCCCCGGTGTCCATCTCTTCGGCCGGCTGGAAGAGCCCGTACGCCTGAATCCCTGGATTGAACTCGGACAGCAGAACGAGTGCCCCCACGAGGGTGGCGATCTGCCCGTCGTGACCGCAGGCATGGCTCGCCCCCGGGACCTCGGATGCGTACTCGACACCGGTGCGTTCGTCGATCGGAAGGGCGTCGAGGCAAGCGCGAAGCAAGACAGTGGGCCCTTCTCCTGGAATGCCCGCAAGGATGCCCGTCTGGGCGATCGGCCTGCAGATAACCCCCGGAACAAGACGCATGAGACTCTTCCGGACCAAGGCGCCGGTCTGACGTTCTTCGAATCCCAGTTCCGGATGGCGATGGATAGCACGCCGCAACCGAACGAGTTCAGGGCGCAGCCGGACTGCCCTTGCGAGTAGAGACTCGGCGATGTGGGGTTTCCCCTTTGCGCTGGTGGCAGCCAGCTTGAACGCACCCCCTCAGTCTTTTGTATACAGTAGTCTTCGCAACGGACGCCGGTCAAGACGGGACGCATCCAGCGGTCCAGACCGCGTCCTCAAGATGTCGGGATGGTTGAGCAGACAAACGATGACCTAGCGACTGTTGAGAATCACGTCTCGGTAGACGCCCGAGGCCTTCAGGACTTCCTCGAGGGAAACCTTCTCGTCTACTGCGTGAGCGCGGTGCAGATCTCCAGGGCCGAGCACGATACTGGGCCACCCCGCCGCAGCGAAGATCGGGGCGTCCGTGCCGCCCGTCAGCGTTCCAAATCGGTCGGCGGTCCCAGCTTTCTTGCACGCGGCGAGGCAGGCTTGTGAGATCGGCTCTTGAGGATTGGTATCAAGCGGTGGAGTCGAGACCAGCACCGGCCCATGCCTTGCCTCCACCCCCATCGTTTCGAGGGCTTCGATCACCCGATCCTTCGCCTCTTGCTCCGGCAGACCCGGAACCGTTCGGACGTCGATCCAGACGGCGCATTCGTCCGGAATGACGTTATGCGCCCGTCCGCCGCGAATCATGGTTGGAGTGATTGTCGGTCCGGTGAGCATCTCGTGCGATGTCGTCGCTCGAAAGTGGCCCTCGAGCGCCTCGAGCGCGGCGATGGCCCGCATCGCCTCACGGATGGCGTTGACCCCGTGTTCCGGGACCGAACTGTGGGCGCTTCGACCGAGGAACGTGATCTCCCATCTGATTCCCCCTTTGTGAGCAACGACTGGGATCAATCCCGTTGGCTCCCCCACCACGGCCGCTTCAACCTCAGGGGCCGTGCGAACGAACTGCTTTGCTCCGCCTCCCCCTCGCTCCTCATCGGCGGCTCCTAGGAAGATCACGGGTCGGGGAGGCCGTATTCCCTCGCGGGCAAGATCGAACATTGCGAGAAGCATCCCGGTCACGCTTGCCTTCGCATCGCAAGCGCCGCGGCCGCACAGCCATCCATCTTCGACTCGCGGGGAGAACGCCCGGTCCGCCCAGTCTTCAGCCGGAACCACGTCGAGGTGACCTTCGAGTAGGAGGGCAGGCGAATCGGCTTCGCCATCCAGCCACGTAATGAGGTTCTCGTGCCCCATGCCAGCGGGCTGTCGTCGCCACGGGAGACCCTCCCGTTCGCAGAGCGAAGCCAGAAGATCGACGGCCGGTCGCTCGACGGGTTGGCTATCGGGCGGGGGATCGCGCGGGGGATTGGTGGTATTCAGACTGACGAGGTCGGTCAGAAGCGCCTGGACCTCGCCTAATGAAATCGCCACGGCCCGTCAGCAGGACCCTCGCTGCTCGTCAGACGGAGAGCGCACGAGATGTCCTGAAGGCCTGATTCACTCCCTCAATGATGTCGGCGGCGTCGACCTGACACGCAATCTCAAGGGAAGGACTGTATGGGACCGGCACGTCTGGCCACGTGACGCGGACGGGTGCGGTCTTCAAGGAATCCCACGCATGCTCGACACACAGAGTGGTCAGCTCAGCAGCGAAGCCACAGGTCCGCCGTCCGGTCTCGGCAATCACCACCCGACCAGTCTTCCGAACGGAGGCCAGGATCTTCTCTCGGTCCAGCGGCACCAGCGTCCTGGGGTCCACCACTTCGACCGAGATCCCCTCCTTGGTAAGCGTCTCTGCCGCGGCCAATGCTTCGGGGACGGCGAAGCCCATCGCCACCACGGTGACGTCTTCGCCCGTACGTTTCACCTCGGCGACTCCCAGCGGAACGATGTGCTCCCCCTCGGGGACTGGTCCCCTGGTTCCTGCGAGCGACACGTCCATGAGATAGATCACCGGGTCCGGATCCCGGATGGCGCTCAGCATGAGTCCCTTCGCGTCGGCTGGGTTGGACGGAACCAAGATCTTCAGCCCGGAAAGACCCATCAGGGCGGCGTGCGGGCTTTCCGAGTGCTGCGATCCTGCCTGACCGGAGGGACCGATGCCGGCCATGAGCACTAGGGGGAGGTTAACTTGCCCCCCGGACATGTACCGGATATGGGCCGCTTGGTTGGCGATCTGGTCCATTGCCACGTAGAAGAATCCGGAGAACATGACGTCCATCACCGGGCGCAAACCCGTTAGTGAAGCGCCGATCATCGCTCCAACCACCGCCTGCTCGGAGATCGGAGTATTCCGGATTCGATCACGCCCGAACTCCTGCACCAATCCCTGGGTGGGACCGAGGACAGACTTGTCGATGTCCTCTCCGACAACGAGCACCGTAGGGTCCTCCCGCAGCGCTATGCCTATGGCGTCGCGCATTGCTCTGGAGAAATACGTCTCCGGCATCGCTAGCGCTCCTCGGTGAAGACGTGCTCGGTGAGCTCATTCATGGCAGGCGCAGGACTGCGGATCGCGTACTCGAGAGCCGCCTCTACCCTCTTGCCCTCGTCGTCATCCACCCGATCCAGGGTCACCCGATCGACCACGTCGCTAGAGACAAGTCTCTCGCGGAACAGAACGATCGGGTCCCGGACCATCCAAGAGGAGATCTCCTCGTCGCTCCGGTATTTCCCCGCGAACACTTCTTCACCCTCCATGTGTCCGCACTGGGTGTACGTGATGGCCTCGATCAAGCTCGGACCTCGTCCCGCACGCGCCCGGCGTACAGCCTGCTGGGCGGCATCCCGCACCGCAAGCAAGTCGTTCCCATCGACCTGTACCGAGGGGATCGCGAACGGCGCTCCCCGGTCCATGATCTGCGAACCGGCGGTCAGCCGTTCGTACTCGGTCCACTCACTGTAGAGATTGTTCTCGCAGACGAACACAACGGGCAAGTGCCAGAGCGCCGAGAGGTTCATCGACTCGAAGAACACACCCTGGTTCGAGGCGCCGTCACCGAAGAAGGCGACGGCGACGTTGTCTCGGCCGAGAAGTTTGTGTGACATCGCAGCTCCCACAGCGTGGGCGATCCCTCCACCCACGATGCCGTTGGTCCCAAGTACACCGATCTCCGGGACGAAGATGTGCATCGATCCTCCCTTCCCTCGGCAGTACCCAGTTACCCGGCCGTACAGCTCGGCCATGATCCGGTTGACGTCACCCCCTTTCGCGATGACGTGACCGTGACCGCGGTGAGTGCTGGCGACGTGATCGTCTGGACGAAGTGTTGCGCACACGCCGACGGCCACGGCTTCCTGCCCGATGTACAGGTGCACGAACCCCGGCATCTGTTCCGCCGATGTGACTTCGCCTCTCGGTCCCGGCCCGACGCGCGAATTCCACAGGGATTGGCACTTGAGCTCGAATCTCCGGATCCGAACCATCCTCCGGTAGAGCGCGACCAACGGGTGATCGTCGGTATCCTTCGGATCGCTGTCCTGAGAGCTCAAAGCCATTTGTGCACCCACACCTGCCCGACTCTTCCGCCACGAGGCTTGGCTCGCTCAGACGGCGGGATTCTTGCATTGCCTATTGTAGACAGTCAATTCCGAAGGGCGCACCGATTTACGACGATGGTGTCTGGTGATCGAGCATTGCCGCCTGGAATCCGGGGCGCATCCGCGCCAAGGTCCGGTCGATGAGCCGGGGGTCAACATGGCTCAGCCACACGTGGCGCTTCTCCCACGACCCTATGATCACCCGGGGACGGCGTCTCGCGATCGCATCCACGACAGCGTCGGCCACAAACTCCGGACTGAAGATCTTGAACCCAAGGGCAACGAACTCACGCCTGGCCTGAGAGGTCATAGAAGGGGTGTCGGTCCCCGCAGGGTGGACCGTGGTCACGTGCACCCCGTCCCCCACAACCTCGCGACGTAGCCCTTGGGCGAAGCCGTCGAGTCCCGCCTTGATGGCCGAGTAGGTCACGACCTCGGGCCATCCGACGAAGGCGGTCGAGCCGATCATCACGACGTTGCCCGATCGGCGCTCGCGCATCTGGGGAAGGAGCAGGCGGGTCAAGATCAGTGGCGCGGTAAGGCCAACGCCAATCATGTGCAGGATCTGCTCCACGGTCACGGCATCGTATGCACCCCCGTAGTTCATGATCGCGTTATTCACCAGGTGGTCCACCCGCCCGAAATGCTCAATGGAGGCGTTGGCCAGGTTCTTGACGTCCCCGATCTGAGCCAAGTCGGTTGGGACGGCGAGCCCCCGGCCTCCAACGGCCTCAATCTCCGACACGACATCCCCAAGGGGTCCAGCGCGCCGGCCAGCGACCACGACGTGCGCCCCCTTCCTGGCAAGGCGCAGGGCGATCGACCTGCCGATCCCGGTCCCCCCGCCTGTGACGAGCGCGACGGTCCCGGAGAAGACTGAGGACGACTCACGGCCCATCCATTCACCACCTCCTTGATGGCTCAATCGTGCAGCGCGCCATCATGGATCCTGGGCGGGGACGCTCCATGCATCCAAGATGCGTCTCACCACCGTAGAACTGACAGGCATGGCCGGATTCCTCGAGGAACACGACTGACTGATCCATCGAGAGACCCGCTCCAGCGCCAGTCGGGAGGGCACCTTCCCCCGTTTGACTCACTTTGTTTGTCTCTTGTAGATTGTCGCCAATTGACGATTGGGGAAGCGCCGACAGTAGCAGGGGGTGGTCTGGATTGAAGGAGCGAAGCAGCTATCGGCCAGACGGATTCCGCATCGCGGGGGACAGGTCCGGAAGGACGGACGAGGCGTAAGTTCTGACTGCCCAGCTGGCGGATCAGGGGGGACTGTTATGGCAGATGACCGCAGGCACCAGCCCGAGTTGACGAGGCGCGAGTTCATGGTTGGCGGTGCGGCCGTCGGGGCGGGGCTCATCCTCGCTGCCTGCGGCAGCAATACCGGAACCGGGGCCATCACCACGGGAACTGCGAATCCCACCCTAGCGAAGCCGGCGACGAAGCCGTCGAAGATCGTCATGCGAGCGTGGGGTGAGCCGTACTCGACGAGCCTGGCTAAGTTTCCTGCCAAAACCTTCACCGACAAGACGGGGATTCCCGTGGAGTTCGATCTCACCGACTTCCCTGAGATCCAGACGAAGGTCGAACAGGCGGTAAAGGCCGGACAGCGTCCACCCGTCGATGTGGTGTACACGGTGGCGCCGCACGCCTACGCGGCGTCGCTGCGAAAGTACGCCGTGCCCCTCGACCTGAGCCTCGTCACGAACTTCGCCGACCTGTCGGCGGCTGGCAAGCCGGACGACGGAACCTCCAACTGGACGAACCTCTACACGTACACGCTTCCGGTCGTTTACCGCAAAGACAAGGTGCAGATCCCCGGCCCGATTTCCTGGAACGATCTCTTCGACCCGAAGTACAGGGGTGCATTCACGTTCAACCTCGATCCCAACCTGATGGTGTGGCCAATCGCGAAGATGCTTGGCCTCGATCCCGCCACGGACGACATGACGCCGGTGTTCGACAAGATCACAACGTTCAGGCCGCAGATGGCCGCGATCATCGAGAATGACACCCAGCTGATCGACTTCATGAACAAAGGACAAGCCTATATGGCCCTGGCCATCGTCGGCGACACACCATACATCACCGAGGGCGCGTGGATCGTCCCGACCGAGGGTGTATCGCTGTCTGCTGATGCGCTGTACGTGCCGAAGGGACTACCCGACGATGTGACCTATTACGCGCAGGTCTTCATGAACGAGTGCATCAGCCCCGAGAATCAGACCAGCTACTGTACGGCGGTCTTCGCGGTGCCGGTCCACGCGAAGGCAACGCCGACAAGCACCATGAAGGGAGACCCGGCGTTCCCGTTTACCGATGAGGAGCTCAAGAAGTACGAGATCCCGATCAGCAACGA
>JAHEXX010000001.1:0-841 GCA_023251895.1 bacterium | reverse complement strand
TCACCGTCGCCCTCCAGCCGTGAATTCTGTGGTGTTCTCCCAAGCCGGCGGAAACGATGAGGTGAGTCACCCAAACGAGGCGCTTCTCCGGCGGGTGTTCGACGAGTTCGGCGACCCGACCATGATCGCCGAGGTTTTCGCTGAGGACGCCGAGTGGCGTGAACCCGGTAGCGGCCCCATCTCCGGTTGCTACCGAGGACCTCAGGCGATCTCGGGCCTCTTCGCCTCCGTCCTGTCGCGCTCCGATGAAACGTTCGATGTCCTCAAGATCGAGGACGTGCTGGCAGACGACAACCATGGAGTCGCGTTCGTCCTGGTCGAAGGCCACAGGGCGGGCCGGCACATCCGCACCACGGACGCCATCGTGTTCGACTTCAGGGACGGCAAGATCGTGCTCGGCCGGGTTCTGTCCGAGGACCAGGCCGAAGTGGACGCATTCTGGGACTGAGCGACTTCGTTGGGCCTCTGAGTGGGCCCCAGTTTGGCGGTGTCGGGAGGAGCGCCCACGGGGACGAGGCGCTGGAGCGAGCGGCGGCCATCGGCGTGGCACTCCCAGCGGAGCGCCGCGCCTAGCCCGAACGCGGGCCATGATCACATCGCGGTCACGGTGTTCGAGGCGACGTCTCCCCTCGTTCAGTTGCTCGGTGAAGACCTGGCCGCCAGGGCGACCGGATGGCAGTGTTCTCGGCCAACGGAGTGGGCGGCCGATCGTTTCCGCCTGGTCGAGATGCTCTGGCCGTAGGGGGATAGACAAAGGGGGAACGAGTGATGCCAGTGATCGGCATGCATCATGCGGGCCGAACGGTCCAGGACATGGAGACGGTCTTGCCCTTCTATCGCG
>JAHEXX010000012.1 GCA_023251895.1 bacterium | reverse complement strand
TGCCCCGGTGGGCGTTGGCGTTGTGGCGCTCGTAATACTCGCGTTCGGTGTCGATGACGTGCCGCGGCTTCTGCGAGGTGGCGGCGCTGTCCAGGTACACGAGCGGCTTGTCCCCCACGGTCCGGGACAGGATGGGGAAGTCGGCCCGGACCTTGGTCGCGTCGAGCCCGGCCGCCCTGGGCTCCTGCTGCGTCACCGCCATCGCACTCGCGCCTCACTCACGCCGCGTCGCCGCCGTTCTCCTCGATCCCGAGCTCCTTGCGGAGCTCCTCATAGCCCTTCTTCTCCAGCTCGGCCGCGAGCTCCTCGCCGCCGGACTTGACGATACGCCCGTTGATCATGACGTGGACGAAGTCGGGCGTGATGTAGTTCAGGATCCGCTGATAGTGGGTCACGAGCAGCACGCCGAGGTTCGGGCCGACCAGCTGCGCGACGCCCGTCGCCACCAGCTTCAGCGAGTCGATGTCCAGGCCCGAGTCCGTCTCGTCCAGGATCGCGATCTCCGGCTCCAGCACCGCGAGCTGCAGGATCTCGTTCCGCTTCTTCTCGCCGCCGGAGAAGCCCTGGTTCACGTACCGGCTCACCATGGCGTCCTCGATCGCCAGCATGTTCATCTTCTCTTTCATGTGCTTGCGGAACGCCAGCGCGCTGACCCCCTCGCCTTTGATCGACTGGTAGGCCGTTCGCAGGAAGTTCACGACCGAGACGCCGGGGACCTCGACCGGATACTGCATCGCCAGGAACAGCCCGCGCCTGGCCCGCTGGTCGGTGGTGAGGCCCAGGATGTCCTCGCCCTTGAACAGGACCTCGCCGGCCGTGACCTGGAAGCCGGGCCGGCCCATGATCACGTTGGCCAGGGTCGACTTCCCCGAGCCGTTCGGGCCCATCAGGGCGTGCGTCTCGCCCTGGCGGACCGTGAGGTCGATGCCCTTCAGGATCTCCTTGCCCTCGACCGAAGCGTGCAGCCCTCGGACCTCGAGGGTCGCCGTCGCCACCGCGGTTTCCGTCATTCCTCCACCTCGATCAGGATGTCGTCGCTCTCGTTCTTGACCGGGAACACCTGCACCGGCAGCGTTGCCGGCAGGGTCCGGGGCTTGCCGGAGTTCAGGTCGAACGTCGAGCCATGCTTGGGACACTCGATGGTCTCGAGGTCCACGTCGACCTCGCCCTCGTCCAGGAAGTAGTGGGCATGGGAGCAGATCGCATCCACCGCGCGGAACCCCTCCTGCCCAAGGTTGACGACCGCCACCTCCCGGCCGTTCACCTGGAACCGCCGGACCTCGCCCTCCGGGACGTCCGCGGCGGTGCACACCTTCACCAGCCCCATCAGCCCTCCCCCGCGAGTTCCTGCTCGATGGCGTGCGACACGCTGTCGCGAACCTCCTCGAGCGTGATGCGGTCCAGGACCTCCTGGAAGAAGCCGAAGACGATCAGCCGCTCGGCCTCGTCGCGCCGGATCCCCCTGCTTTGGAGGTAGAACACCTGCTCCTCCTCCACCGGGCCCACGCTGGCGGCGTGGCCGCACCGGACGTCGTTGGCCTCGATCTCCAGGTTCGGGATGGCGTCGGCCTTGGCCCGGTCCGAGAGCACGATGTTCCGGCTGGTTTGCATCGCATCGGTCTTCTGCGCGTCCGGGCGGACGTGCACCCACCCCGAGTAAACAGCCCTCGACTCGCCCTTCAGCGCCCCCTTGTACAGGAGGTCGCTCTTGCAGTTCGGCGCCACGTGGTCCTGCAGCGACCGGTGGTCGAAGTGCTGGGTCCCGTCGGCGAAGAACACGCCCAGCATCTCGGAGAAGCCTCCGGGCTCCGCGAGCTCGGTCTCGGCCTCCGCACGGGCCAGTGAGGCCCCGAAGCCGATCGCGACCGTCCGCAGCTCGGTGTCGCGACCAGTCCGGGCCCGTTGCACACCGAGGTGGGTGACCCCGTCGCCCCACTCCTGGATCGAGACGTAGCGCACACGCGAGGCGGCGCCGGCGTGGATCTCCGTGATCCCGACGGACAGCGCTCGGGAGAGCGCAGGCGAAACGTACCGGTCGATGAACGTCACCTCGGCGTCCTGTCCCACCACGATCAGGGTGTGGGGGAACACAGCGGCGCCGTCGGCGTCGAGGTAGGTGAGGGTCTGGAGCGGGAGTTCCACGGTCACCGCCGGCGGGACGTACAGGAACGTCCCGCCGGTCCTGAAGGCTCCGTGCAGCGCGGTGAACTTCGTGCGCGACGTCGGCACCAGCGCGTGCAGGTGCGGCTCGACGAGCTCGGGGTGCTCCTCCGCGGCCCGGTCCAGGTCGCCGAAGATAACGCCCTTCGCGCCGAGCCCCTCGGTGAGTTGCGTGGAGACGACTTCCGAGTTGCGCTGGATCTGGAGCCCAGCGCGCTCACCAACCACCCCGGCGGCTTGAAGGATCTTCCCCCTGTTCAGGCTCTCCGCGTCGCCCCCGGGCGCGAAAGGTGCGAACGAGAGGTCGAGATCGGAGAGGTCGGTGTACCGCCACTCCTCCGTTTCCTGCGACGGGATCGGCAGAGCGAGGAACTCCTCCAGGGCCTGCTTGCGGAGGGCTTCCACGAACAGTGTGGACGAGGACAGCGCGGAGAGCGCCTCCTCGTCGAACCCCTGCACCTTCGTGGCCGGTTCCATCACGTCGTTCCTTCCGTCAAGAAGGGCAGACCGTCCGGCCTGCCCTCCCGGTCCCGCCCAGCGCTTGCCGGCCTACCCGACCGAGCCCTCCATCTGGAGCTCGATCAAGCGGTTCAGCTCGACCGCGTACTCCATGGGAAGCTCTCGCGTGATCGGCTCGATGAAGCCGTTCACGATCATCGCCGTGGCCGCAGGCTCGGAGAGGCCCCGGCTCATCAGGTAGAAGAGCTGGTCGTCGCCCACCTTGGACACCGTTGCCTCGTGGCCCAGGGCCGCCGTCTCCTCCTCGACCTCGATGTAGGGGTAGGTGTCGGAGCGGGAGTCCTCGTCGAGGATCAATGCATCGCACCGCACGTTGGACTTGGCGTGGTGCGCGCCCGGCTCCACGCGGATCAGCCCGCGGTACCCGGTGCGGCCGCCGTCCTTCGACACCGACTTGCTGGTGATGATGCTGGTGGTGTACGGGGCGACGTGGACGGCCTTGCCGCCGGCGTCGGTGTGCATGCCCTTGCCGGCATAGGCGACCGACAGCACTTCGCCTCGGGCGCCCTTCCCCAGCAGGTAGATCGAGGGGTACTTCATCGTGACCTTGGAGCCGATGTTGCCGTCGATCCACTCCATCACGGCGTCCTCGTAGGCCGCGGCCCGCTTGGTCACCAGGTTGTACACGTTGGTCGACCAGTTCTGGATGGTCGTGTACCGGACCCGCGCACCCTTCTTCACGATGATCTCGACCACCGCGGAGTGAAGCGAGTCGCTCGTGTAGATGGGCGCCGAGCAGCCTTCCACGTAGTGCACGTACGAGCCCTCGTCGGCGATGATCAGGGTCCGTTCGAACTGGCCCATGTTCTCGGCGTTGATGCGGAAGTAAGCCTGCAGCGGGATGTCCACGTGCACGCCCGGCGGCACGTAGATGAACGAGCCGCCCGACCACACCGCCGAGTTCAGCGAAGCGAACTTGTTGTCGTTGGGCGGGATGATCGTCCCGAAGTATTCCTTGACGATGTCGGGGTGGTCGCGGAGGGCCGAGTCCATGTCGGTGAACAGCACGCCCATCTGGTCGAGCTCGTCCTTGATCTTGTGGTACACGACCTCGCTTTCGTATTGCGCGCTGACGCCGCCCAGGTACTTCTTCTCTGCCTCGGGGATGCCCAGCTTGTCCCAGGTGCCCCGGATGTCCTCCGGCAGGTCCTCCCAGTTCTTCGCCTGCTTCTCGGTGGAACGGATGAAGTAGTAGATGTTCTCGAAGTCGATGTCGGAGAGGTCGGCACCCCACCACGGCATCGGGCGGGCCTCGAAGTGCTTCAGGGCCTTCAGCCGGAACTTCCGCATCCAGTCCGGTTCGCCCTTCAGGCTGGAGATCTCCTCCACGACGGCGGCCGACAAGCCCCGCTTGGGCGTGAAGACGGAGTGGTCGGCGTCCTTCCAGTCGAACCGGTAGCCCTTGCTGAGTTCCTTGAGGTGCTCTTCCTGGCTGACAGCCACGTTCGTCTCCCTCGGCGGTCCGTTCCCTGACACCCTCAGGGTACCCCCGAAAACGGCCAAAAGTCCACCTGGGAGGTCGGATTTACCCCCCGCTCCGCTACGCTGACCGGCGACCTGCGAGGCCGCCGCAGGACGGAGGGCGGGCGCGCCTCCGGCGCGCCCGCCCTCCGGTCACCGAGAGGGGGGACTATCCCTTCTCGACGGGAGCGCCCACGAGCGAGCCGTACTCGGTCCAGGACCCGTCGTAGTTCTTCACGTTCGGATAACCGAGCAGCTCCTGCAGGGCGAACCATGTGTGTGAGGACCGCTCGCCGATCCGGCAGTACGCGATGACCTCCCGGTCCGCCCCGATCCCCTCACCCTCGTACAGCGCCTTCAGTTCCTCGGCCGACTTGAACGTACCGTCGTCGTTCGCCGCCTTGGCCCATGGGATGTTGGCCGCCCCGGCGATATGCCCCGGGACCTGGGCCTGCTCCTGCGGCAGGTGGTCGGGGGCGAGCTTCTCACCCCGGTACTCCTCCGGCGAGCGCACGTCGACGAACCCGGTCGCGCCGCCGACCTTGGCGAGCACCTCGTCCCGAAGGGCCCGGATCTCCCGCTTCTCCGCAGCCGAGATCGTGATACCGGTCGGCTTGTACGAGGGCGTCTCCTGAGTGAGCTCCCGGCTCTCCAGCTCCCACTTCTTGCGCCCGCCGTTCAAGAGCTTCACGTCGTCGAACCCCCGGAGCTTCAGGATCCAGTAGGCGTACGCCGCGAACCAGTTGTTGTTCCCGCCGTACAGCACTACGGTCGTGTCCGCGCCGACGCCCGCGTTCGACAGCAGCTTCGACAGGCCGGCCTGGTCCACATAGTCCCGACCCACCGGGGCGTGCAGGTCGGTGGTCCAGTTCCAGCCCACCGCTCCTTTGATGTGGCCCTTCTCGTAGGCCTGCGTGTCCTCGTCCACCTCGATGATCCGGACGCCCGGATCTCCGACGTGTTCCTCCAGCCAGTCGGTCTCGACCAACACCTCCGGCTTCGCGTATCCACTCACCGCTCTCCCCCTTCCTTCCCGAACCGATCTCCCTGAAACGGCAAAGGCCGCCAGCGGGCGGCCTCTCGATGCTGGTGTCCCGGTGCCGCTACGGCCGCACGCGTCCTTCCGCGCCCTCCGGGCGGGCGCCGAAGCGCGAACAGCACAGCCGGGACGGGATCATGGCTCCCACCAGCCCCTGCTCGCGCGTGCGGATCACCGAATCCCTACCTCCGGCATCGGATTCGGACACGGTATGCCCGTTGCAGGTGCGATGTCAACGCCGAGGGGTCCTCAGAAGATGCCGAGGGCGGCCTTGGCCTCGTCGGACATCATCTCCGGGCTCCACGGCGGCCGAAGGGCCATCTCGGCCTCAACGGCCGTCACGCCCGGAAGGTTGGCCAGGAAAGATTGCATCTGCTGCTCGATCAGCGGGCCGATGGGACAGCCCATCGTCGTGAGCGTGTACTCGATGTGGACAGTGCCCTCGTCGGAGATATCGACCTCATACACGAGCCCGAGGTCCACGATGTTGATTCCCAGCTCGGGGTCGAACACGTTGCGGAGCGAGTCCAAGACGGCCTCTTTCGTGAGCTGCCCGGTTCCGCCGGAGGGGATCGAGGTTGCTTCCTCGGGCACCGCGTCCTCGGTGGTCACGTGGTCGTCCAATCTGGCTCCTCGGGATGTTCCGGGGTCTATCCTAGTATCCACCGTTTCCAGCGAAAGGCCTGAGGAGGGAAATGGCGATCCGCGTCCTCATCGTCGACGACCATCCGGTGACCCGTGAGGGGCTCCGCGACGCATTGGAGACGTCCGAGGAAATCGAGGTCGCCGGCGAGGCCGCGACCGGCGAGGAGGCCGTCGACGCCGCTCGCGCCCAGATGCCCGACGTGGTCTTCATGGACGTGCGCATGCCCGGGATAGGTGGGATCGAGGCCACCCGACGCATCCGGGAGGCCTCCCCCAGCACCAAGGTGATCCTTTTCACGATCGACGAGTCCCGTTCCTCCATGGCCGAAGCGATCCAGGCCGGCGTCTCCGGCTACCTCCTGAAGGACGCTGATGCGGACGAGCTGGTGAACGCGGCCCGCCTGGCCGTGGAGGGTAAGGCGGTCATCCATCCCCAGCTCACCGCGGCCTTCATCGAGGAGGTCCAGCTCGCCGACAAGCGCCCGGAGGCCACGCCGCTCTCCAAGCGCGAGAAGGAGATCCTCCAGAAGGTCGCCTACGGGGCCACCACCAAGGAGGTGGCCAAGGAGCTGGGGATCTCGCCGCACACGGTGAAGACCCACCTGGAGCGGATCTTCGAGAAGCTCGGCGCGAACGACCGCGCGCAGGCCGTGGCCATCGCGTTCCGAAGCGGCCTCGTTCAGTAGCGCGGCCCGCGTTCCAGGCACGCTCAAGCGCGGGCCGGGCATGTCGATACCCCAATCGGGATGGCCAATAAGCTGCTGCTCTGCGATTCACCCCATGCGGCCGCCCAGCTCCAGTACGCCTTGATCAAGTCCGGCGAGCTGTTCGAGACGGAAGTCGCCACCGACGGGTTCCGGGCGGTCGAGCTGTGCGCCCGGATCCAGCCCACCGTGATCGTGTGCGACCCCGACCTCGAGGGACTCTCCGGGACCGAACTGCTCCGCCGCCTGGGCGGGACAGCGCCGAGGGCGCGGGTCTTCGTGTGGGCCGCGAACGGCTCGCCCGACGCGGTGGCCGAGGCGCTGGGGGCCGGTGCCGCCGGCTACCTCCTGAAAGAGGAGGGGCCGGAGGCGGTGGTGGCCGCGGTCCGTTCGGTCCGGGATAGCACCGTCGAACTCTCCCCCAAGGTCTCGTCGATGCTGGCCCAACGCCTCGCGGCGTCGATCGTCCGGGAACGCGAGCTGGAGGCCTCGGTCGCCGACCTCTCCGAGCAACTCGATCGGGTCACGGCGGCCAAAGCGGATTTCCTCGCCAACGTCTCCCACGAGCTTCGGACCCCCGTCACCGTGGCTAAGGGCATCGCCTACGTCCTGAAGAACCAGGGCATCTCCGAGGAGGAGCGGGACGAGTTCGTCGGGAGGCTCGAGGCCTCCCTGGAGAGGCTCATGATGCTGGTGGATGAGATCCTCACGATCGCGGAGCTCGACCAGGGCAACGTCACGCTCCAGCAGGCGGAGTCCGACCTGGCCCCCGTCCTGCGGCACGCCGCCGACGAGATGCATCGCCAGTTCCCCCAAGTCATCCTGGTGCGGGAGCTTCCCGAAACCCTCACGGCCTGGGCCGACCCCGTCCGAGTGGGCGAGATCGTCCGCCAGATCCTCGAGAATGCCTGCCGATATTGCGACGGCCAGCCGGTCTTGCTGCGGGCCCGATCGCTTGAGGAAGGGGTGGTCGTGTCGGTCACCGACCGGGGCCGGGGCATCCCCCGGGACGTCGTCTCCGCCGCGTTCAACGAGCCCTTCTCCACCGGTGAGGCGATACTCCGCAAGGAGCGAGACGGCGCAGGGGTTGGGCTCCACATGGCCCGCCAGCTGGTCCTGGAACACGGCGGCATCATCTGGGCGGATCCTCTGCCGGGCGGGGGGAGCCGCGTCTCGTTCTGCCTGCCGAACCGGCCCGACCAGCAACTCACCCGCCCACCCGTGGTCCCGTTCGACCCCGAGACTCAGCCCACCTCGGCCATCACGTCCTCGTAGGTCCGGACCACCGCCGCCAGATCGCGCAGGGCCCGCCAGCGTTCCGCGGCCGCTCCGCCCGTGAAGTCCCGTTCGTCGATGGGGATCTGCTCAAGCAGGATGGTCCGCGTGCCGCCCCTCGCTGCTTCCAGCGCCAGGTCCAGGTTGGCGACGTTGCCCGGGCCGAACGGGGCGTCGCACACGAGGAGCAGGTCGGCGGCAGCGATCAACGCCCGGCATTCGGCCGCGCTCTCCTGATCGATCGACGAGAACGGCGGAACCGTCACCCGGACCAGGTTGAGCCGCTCGGCGACGAAGGCATCGGTATCGGTACCGTGCAGGACCCCGGCGCTCACGTCGTAGCCCCGCTCGGCCAGCCGCCGCATCAGCGGCGCACCGCGCCCCGCGCCCCCGATGATGTGGGCTCCACGGCCCAGCGGCGCCGGAACCCCCCGCGGGGGTCCCAGCAGGACAGCGGGGCGGCCGGTGGCCTCGCTCGGTCGGACCTCGGCTTCGACCCCCCAGACCGAGCCGAGCAGGTCGGCGGTTACCACGTCCTGCGGCTCGCCCTCGGCGACCACCCGCCCGCGGTGCAACACCACCAGCCGGTCGCACGCCGAGGAAGCCAGGTTGAGGTCGTGCAGCACCGCCAGCACCGCCTTGTCCTGCCGCTCGGCCAGCGCTCGCACCACCCCGAGGAGATCCAGCACGTGGCGGAGGTCCAGGTGGGTGGTCGGCTCGTCCAGCAGCAGGGCCGGGGCGTCCTGGGCCAGGGCCTGGGACAGGATCACCCGGCGGCGTTCCCCCCCCGAGAGCTCATCGATGGGTCGATCGGCGAGGTGCTGCACCTCGGTGGCGGCCATCGCGTCCCGGGCCCGAGCCCAGTCGGCCGCGCCGCCCCCGCCCCACGGCGACAGGTACGGCGACCGGCCCAGCAGCACCATCTCCAGGGCGGTGAACGAGAACGCGGGGTGCAGGTCCTGCGGGACGACCGCAACCATCCGGGCGGCCTCGCGGGCGGACAGGGCGTACGGATCGCGACCGCCGATCATCACCCGCCCGGCCGAAGGCCGCAAGGCCCGCGAGGCCGCCCGGATGAGCGATGTCTTGCCCGAGCCGTTCGGCCCCACCAGGCCCACCACTTCGCCTGCAGCGACCGAGAGCGACACGTCCTGCACGACGGGCGTCGCGCCGTAGCCGGCGGTCACGCCCTCCAGGACGACGAACGACTCAGGCCCGGGCACCCGCCGCCTTCCTTTCACGGCGCAGCAGGAACAGGAAGAACGGTCCTCCCAGAAGCGCGGTGATGGCGCCCACGGGGAGTTCCTCCGGGGCTAGGGCCACTCGCGCGACCAGGTCGGCCAGGATCAACAGGGTGGGGCCGGCCAACAGCACGGCCGGCAGTAGACGCCGGTGGTCGGCTCCCACGATCAGCCGGAGCACGTGGGGCGTCATCAGACCCACGAAGCCGATCACGCCGGCCACCGAAACCGCCGCCGCCGCCAACAGGGACCCCACAGCCACGGCCCGCCGCTTCAGGCGATCGACCTCCACCCCGAGTTGCGCGGCCCGCTCCTCCCCCAGCGACACGACGTTCAACTCGTGGGCGGTCAGAGCGGCCGCGGCCATCCCGAGCAGGACGAGCGGGACGACCTGCCACAGCGACGTCCACCCACGGGCCTGCAGTCCGCCCAGCAGCCACCGGTAGATCGACCGAACCTCCTCCCCCGAGAACGACATGAGGAGGGAGATCACCGCCGAGATGATGGCGGCCACCGCGATCCCGGCCAGAAGGAGCGTGGCCACGTGCACGGTGGGGCCGATCCGGGCCAGCCGGAAGACCAGGAACGCCGCGAGCAGCGCACCGACGAAGGCGGCCAGTGGCACGCCGTACCCGCCCAGGGCTCCGGCCCCCCCCAGGACGATGACCGCGACTGCACCCAGGGCAGCCCCGGACGAGACGCCCACGATGGCCGGGTCGGCGAGGGGGTTCCGGAACAGCCCCTGGAACACCAGGCCCGACGCCGCCAGGGCCGCTCCCACGACGCCGGCCAGCAGCACACGGGGCAGGCGGAGCTGGAACAGGATGACTTCCGTCGAATGCGGGACCGGCGGGCGGGCCGAGAGGCCGAGCTTCCAGGCGATCAGCCTGGCGGCGTCGACCGGCGAGATCCATACCGCCCCGACCGCCACCGCCAACAGCGCGCTCGCGACCAGGGCGACCGCCAGAGCTGCTAGCAGGCGCCGGTACCGGCGCGACGCGGCGCTCACAGCCCGGCCTCCTGGTGAATGGCCGTGGCCAGCTCCTGCAGCCCCTGGACCACCCGCGGGCCCGGTCGGCTGATCAGGTCGGAGTCGATCAACACCACGTCGCCCCGGGCGACCGCCTCGATCGCATCGAAGCCAGGTCGCTTCGCCACATCCCCGGGGCTCACCCCAGACTCCGACGAGACGAGGTAGACAGCGGGCTGCCGGCGTACGAGGTCGTCCACCGACCACTCGGGATAGTCGCGCTTGGCACCGGCCGACACCGAGTCACAGCCAGCCCGGTTCAGCAGGTCGGCGATGAAGGTGTCGGGCCCCACCGTGGTGAGGGGTGGGTAGAAGACCTCGAAGAAGCACGAGACTCGCGCGCTCGAAGCGGCGGCGCCCTCGATGTCCTTGGCGACCGACGCCATGCGCTCGGTGAGCGAGGCGGCGGACCCTACTGCACCGGTCAGCCGGCCGACCGTGCGGATGTCGTGCAGCAGATCGTCGAAGTCGGTCGCGTTGATCGTGAACACCGGCACGCCGAGATCGCGAAGCTCCGCCTTCCACTCATCGCCTCCCGAGATGGCGAGCATGAGATCGGGCTGCAACGCTACGACCTTCTCGATGTTCGGATCCGCCCCGAAATCGCCGGCGCCACCGATCTCCTCCACCCGCTTCGCCTCGGGCGGGTAGTCGTCGTACCTGCCGGAGACGCCCACCAGCCGGTCGCCGAGGCCGAGGGCGTAGACGATCTCCGTGTTCGACGGTGCGAACGTCACGATCCGCTGCGGCTGCCGGTCGAGGGTGACCCGCACGCCGGCATCGTCCACGAGCGTGAAGGGGAACGAGGCCGCCGCCCGCGCCGGCGACCCGGGGCCTTCGGAGGGGGTGGCGCCCCCGACGCAGGCGGCGGCCAGGCCGAGGCATACCAGGAGCGGAGCGAGGGAGCGGAACGGTCTCACGAGCGTCTCCTCTCACGCGAAGGACGACCGTCTCTCTGTCCTCGGGCAGGTCTCCTGACTCCCGGATCCTCGCTCCCCCGACCCTTCCCGGGTTTCCCCAGTGGTTCCGTCGGGTTCGCTCCCCGGTCACAGTGGCGCGACCGTGCCGGCCTTGCACCGGCTTCCCTCTTCGGCGACGGGGAACACCCCAGCGCCTCCGGCCCGACCGGGAACCGCCCGACCGGGCCGCCGCGAGGACGCGATACCTATGCGATTCCCGCGGATCGTAGCATCAGGCCGGCTGGCGGGAAATCGGCCCGGTCGCTATGCTCGCCGGGGGAATCGACGGGGTGCGCAGACTCGTCATCGGTTTCGCGATCGCATTGGTCGCCGCGGGTTGTCGCGACGTCCGAGCGATGGCACCCGTGCCGCGGTACGGCCCCGAGCTCCAGATCCGCCCCTCCCCCGCCGCTCCATACAACGAGGTCACGTTCGGGCCGGTTCGGGCCCTGGTCCCGCAAGAGTGGGAACCGGTCGCCGCCGCCGTCCCCGGGACGTCTCAGGAGGGCTTCATCGCCTCGCCCCGACCACGGGCGTGGGCTCACGTGGACGGGTCGGTAGAGGGGATGGCCGCCGTGTGGGTCGACGTGGGACGGGTGGGCGTGCCGTCCGACTTCTACTACCTGGCCGCCACGGGCCCAGC
This sequence comes from bacterium, assembly GCA_023251895.1. Lineage (GTDB taxonomy): Bacteria > Actinomycetota > UBA4738 > UBA4738 > HRBIN12 > JAHEXX01. The sequence goes on along the minus strand of JAHEXX010000012.1, from coordinate 20,461 downwards.
GGTGGAGAGCCTCCTGCACTCGAACCGGTGCGATCGAACGGCTCACGAGGTGTACGTGAACCACCGCCCGGCCTTCATGGAAGGCAGGACATCCTCCCCGGGCGACTACGTGGCCCGGGCGCACGGCACGTGTCGAACGGAGGGAACGCTGACCAGGTGGGCCTACTTCGTGGCGGCGCCGGGCTACGGACCGGTCCGCCGCGTTGGGATCCCGAGCTCGGGCCTCTACGTCGTGGTAGCCGTGCTGAAGGATTCGGCGCGAGCCCGGGCGCAGCTCCACGAGCTGCTGCGCTCCACCCAGTTCGACGGGGCCACCGTCACCGACTTCATCCACGCCTCGAGGGCTTGAAGCCTAGCGCGGGCTCCGATCCACGAACGGCGGTCGCACGATCTGGGCCGAGCCACGTCGTCCCCGGATCTCGACCTCGAGGGCCGCCCCGAGGTCCATCTCGGGCCTGAGGTAGGCGAGCGCTATCCCCCGCTGGAGCGTCGGAGAGAACGTCCCGCTGGTCACCTCCCCGACCCGTCGGTTGCGATCGAAGACCTGGCAGTGGGCTCGCGGTATGTGCCGCCTGTCGGCCATCAGCAGCCCACGGAGGCGGCCGGGGATCCCCTCCCGCTGTTGACGGAGCACGGCGTCGCGTCCTCGGAACCCCGAGGGCTTGTCCAGGGCCAGGGTCCAGGACAGCCCGGCCTCGAGCGGCGTGCGGTCCTCCGACAGGTCCTGCCCATACAGCGCATATCCCATCTCCAGGCGGAGGACGTCCCGAGCCGCCAGACCACAAGGTTGGATGTCGAACGGGGATCCGGCTTCCAGGAGGTCATGCCACAGCTCCACGGCGATGTCCTGGTACGTGAACAGCTCGAACCCCACCTCGCCCGTGTACCCGGAGCGGGTCAGGATGACGGGTCGGCGCCGGTACTCGGTCTCGGTGCACCGCATGAACTCGAGCTCCGAGGCCCCCGTTAACACCTTTCCGGTGACCTCCACCGACCTCGGGCCCTGGACGGCCAGGAAGCACCAATCCTGGTGGTACATGAGGTGTAGGGGCCCCAGGGCCTTCTCCTCCTCCAGCATGCGTAGGACACGCACGGCATTGGCCGCGTTCGGAACCACGAAGTACCGGTCGTCCCCGAGCCGGTACACGATCAGGTCCTCCACGATGCCGCCCCGGTCGTTCAGAACGAGGTTGTACAGCGCGTGGCCGACCTCGGTCTTCGACAGGTCCCCGGTGACCACCCGCTGGAGCATGCCGAGGGCGCCGGGGCCGGTGACGTCCACCTTTCCCAGATGCGTGAGATCGAACAGACCCACCCGCTCACGGACGGCCCGGTGCTCGGAAACCGCCCCCGCGTACTCGATCGGCATGGCCCAGCCGGCGAACGGTCCGACCTTGGCGCCGAGCGCCAGGTGCTCCTCCTCCAGGGGGCTGTGCTTGAGGGTCTCCGCCACCATCCGGGCCCACATCCTACGGCCCGCGCCGTTCCCCGTTGGGAACTGCCAGGGGCGGTAACATTGCCGGTTGGATGTCGGATGGCTATGACGTAGTCGTGATAGGCGCGGGTACCGGCGGGTACTCCGCGGCCCTGCGGTCGGCCCAACTCGGCAAGCGCGTAGCCCTCGTGGAGCGCGACGAACGTCTCGGCGGCACCTGTCTCCTCCGCGGGTGCATCCCCACCAAGGCTCTCCTTCGCTCGGCCGAGGTCCTGGATACCGTGAACCGGGCTGCCGAATGGGGCATCACGGCGTCCGGCGAGCCCGACTGGATCTCCATCGTGGCCTTCGAGAACAGAATGGTCGACAAGTTGGTGACCGGACTGACGGCCCTGGTGAAGCACCGGGGGATCGACGTCGTGAGAGGAGACGCCCGGCTGGCCCAGGGCCCGGCGGTCGAGGTGGACGGCCGCCGGCTATCCGCCGCAGACGTGGTGATCGCCACCGGCTCGGCCCCCAAGCTCCTGCCAGGCCTCACCATCACCGGACGCATCATCGCGAGCGACCAGGCCTTGTGGCTCCCGTTCATCCCGGCATCGGCCGTCGTGATCGGTGCGGGGGCCGTGGGGCTCGAGTTCGCGTCGCTTTACCGCTCGTTCGGCGCCGAGGTCACGCTACTCGAGGCCCTCCCCCGCCTCGCACCTTTGGAGGACGAGGATGTTTCCAAGGAGATCACGAGGGCCTTCCACAAACGCGGGATCACCACGGTGGCCGGGGCGAACGTATCGCGGGTCGAGCCGGCCGGGGAGCTCGTGGACGTCGCCTACGAGGACGCCGGCCAGCCAAAGACCCTCTCCGTCGAGGTGTGCTTGGTCGCCGTGGGTCGGGGTCCCGTCACCGACGGCCTCGGCCTGGAGGGGGCGGGCGTCGAGCTGGACCGGGGGTTCGTGAAGGTGGACGGGCAGCTCCAGACCACGGTTCCCCACGTCTGGGCCGTGGGCGACGTCGCCGCGACGCCGCTCCAGCTGGCTCACGTCGCGTTCACGGAGGGGATGGCCGTCGCGGAGCGCATCGCCGGCGCCGCGGTGCCCGAGATCGACTACGCGAACCTCCCGCGCGTCACCTACTGCACACCCGAGATCGCCTCGGTGGGGCTGACCGAGGCCCAGGCGGTCGAACGCGGTCACGACGTCGCAAGCGAGCGGTTCGACTTCAAAGGCGTGGGGAAGGCAAACATCCTGGGCGAGGGCGGCATCGTGAAGGTCGTGACGGAAGTAAACGGCGGCCCGGTTCTCGGCGTCCACATGGTCGGACCGCACGTCACCGACCTCATCTCCGAGGCGATGCTCATCACGAACTGGGAGGCCGTCCCCGCCGAGGTGGCGGCCCTGATCCATCCCCATCCGACCCTGTCCGAGGCCATGGGCGAGGCGCACCTCGCGCTCGCGGGCAAGCCGCTGCACTCGGCGTAAGAAGGAGGCCGGTGGCAACCGAGGTTTCGAAGGAGCGGTACTTGGCCGAGGCGGTCGAAGAGCTGGCGAGCCTCACCCCGGATCACCTCCGCGAGGTGTTGTACAAGCTCAAGCTGTGCCGGTACTTCGACGAGCGCATGGAAGCGTTGTATCGGCAGGGCCGGCTGCCCGGCGCCATCTACTCCGGCCGGGGCCAGGAAGGGACGCACGTCGGCGTGGCCTACGCGTTGCGGTCCGACGACTCGCTGTTCCCCACCCACCGAGACCTGTCCGCCCAGCTCACCAAGGGACTCGACCTCAACCGGGTAATGGCCCAGTTCTGGGGCCGCATCGACGGGTACACGCGGGGCCGCGACGGCAACAGCCACATCGGCGACTGGAAGGGGAACAGAACCTTCGCCGTCATCTCTCACCTCCCGATCGCCTATCCCGTGGCCTGCGGGGCGGCGCTGGCGTACAAGCGGCGAGGGGAGCCCCGCGTGGCCATGGCCATCTGCGGCGACGGCGCCACGTCGAACGGCCGGTGGCACGAGGCGTTGAACGTCTCGGCCATCCATCGGCTCCCGGTCGTGTGGGTCGTGAACAACAACCAGTACGCGTACTCGACGCCGAACGAGCTCGAGTTCGCGGTGCCAAGCATCGCATTGCGGGCCGCGGCGTACGGCATGCCCGGCGTGCGGGTGGACGGCGCGAACGTGCTGGAGGTCTACGCGGCGGCCCGCGACGCCGTCGAGCGGGCCCGCGGCGGCGACCCCAGCTTGATCGAGTCCGTATCGCTGCGATGGCGGGGGCACGCGGGGCACGATCCAGCCAAGTACGTGCCCCGGGAGCTGCTCGAGGACCACGTGCAGAACAAGGACCCGGTGAAGCGGTTCGAGGAGCTCCTGAAGGCTCACGACGTGATCGACGACGACGGCATCAAGGCCATCCAGGAACGGGTCGGGCGGGAATTCGACCAGGGCTACGAGTACGCGCAGTCGTCTCCGTTCCCCGTGGGCTCGGACGTGACCAAGGGCCTGTTCGTCGAGGATGGGTATTGGACGGGCGAACCGAGCCGCGAGGGAGGGACCCAAAGCTGATGGTGACCCAGACGGTGGAGTCGGGCGCCGCCGGCCACGGAGCCGAACCCCGCGGAAAGCGAACCGAAGCGGGCGAGGCCACCTACCTCATCGCCATCGCCGAGGCGCTCTGGGAGGAGATGGAACGCGACGAGCGGGTGTTCCTGCTGGGCGAGGACATCGGCGCGTACGGCGGGGCATTCAAGGTGACGGAAGGCTTCATCGATCGGTTCGGCCCAGAGCGGGTCATGGACACGCCGATCGCCGAGGAGACCATCGTGGGCCTGGCCATCGGCTCGGCCATGGAGGGGTTCCGCCCCGTCGCCGAGTTCCAGTACGCGGACTTCATGTCGTCGGGCTTCGACGAGATCACCACGGTGCTCGCCCGGTACCACTACCGGTCGGGTGTGCCCCTGCCGGTGGTGCTCCGCGGCCCCTCGGGCGGCGGAGTGCGCGCGAGTTCGTTCCACTCGATCAATCCGGAGCCATGGTTCGCGCACGCGGGGGGGATCAAGGTGATCTGCCCCGCGTTCCCCTCCGACGCGAAGGGTCTGCTGAAGTCCGCGATCCGGGACGACAACCCGTGCATGTTTCTGGAGCACAAGTGGATCTACCGGCGCATCAAGGAGGTGGTGCCGGAGGATCCGGACTTCCTCGTGCCGATCGGACGGGCCGAGGTTCGCCGGATCGGCACCGATGTCACGATCGTGACGTACGGGGCCATGGTCCACCGGGCGCTCGACGCCGCCGCCGACCTCGCGCAGAAGGGCGTCTCGGTCGAGGTCGTCGACCTGCGGACCATCCATCCGATGGACACGGAAGCCGTGCTCGAGTCGGTGGCCAAGACCTCCCGCGCGTTGGTCGTCTACGAGTCGTACCGATTCCTGGGCGTGGGCGCCGAGGTCGCCGCCGTCATCGCGGAGGAGGCGTTCGAACACCTCGACGCGCCGGTGATGCGCCTGGCCCCCCCGAACGTTCCGGTCCCCTTCTCCCCCGCCCTGGAGGACGCGTTCCTCCCGGACGTGGCGGACATCGAGGAGGCCGTGCAGAAGCTGTCCGCCTGGTGATCTCCAGGGAGGGTTCATGACATCGGTGAACATGCCGCAGCTCGGCGAGACCGTCGTCGAGGGCACCATCCTGAAGTGGCTCAAGCAGGAGGGCGAGCGGATCGAGCTCGACGAACCCCTCTTCGAGATCTCCACCGACAAGGTGGACACGGAGGTGCCGTCGCCGGTGGCCGGGATCGTGGCCAAGATCCTCGTGCCCGAGGGAGAAACCGTCGCGGTCGGGACGGAGCTGGTTCGGATCGAGTCTGAGGCTGGAGACGGCGAGGCTCCGTCGGGGCCTTCGGCCGCGGCCGTCGCCGCGGCCCCCCCGGCTACTCCAGCGGCTCCCGCGGCCCCGGCCCTCGCCGAGCGAGTCCCCGCAACGCGAGCGGCCGTGGCCGTGCCGGATCGGGGGCCGAGGTCGCAGATCCTGTCGCCGCTCGTGAGGCGGCTGGCGGCGGAGCACCGAGTCGATCTGGCTCGGATCGCCGGCACCGGCACGGGTGGGCGGATCACGAAGAACGACGTGCTGGCCTTCGCCGCGTCGGGAGGGGCGGCCGCGGCTGTGGCTCCGGCCGCGTCGCCGGCGATGCAGGCGGTTCCTGCTCCGGCCGCGGCCGGAGCAGGTGAGGAGGTCGTCCCCGTCTCGCACATCCGCAAGGCCATCGCCACCCACATGAAGACCAGCCTGGAGATCTCGGCTCGTGCGTGGAACATGGTCGAGATCAACATGGAGAGCGTCGCCCGTCTGCGGGAGCGCGCCAAGGAGGCCTTCAGGGCCCGCGAGGGCTTCAATCTCACCTACATGCCCTTCGTCTCGAGGGCGGTATGCGACGCACTGCTCGCCTACCCCGTGGTGAACAGCGAGCTGCGCGGAGACGACATCTTGGTCCGCCATTTCGTGAACCTGGGGATCGCCGTCTCCTATGAAGAGGGATTGATCGTTCCCGTCGTGAAGGGCGCCGACACCATGAACCTCATCGGCCTGGCTCGTGCCATCAACGACCTGGCCGTCCGAGCTCGGGCCAAGCAGCTCCAGCCCGACGAAGTGCACGCGGGGACCTTCACGATCACGAACCCGGGGCCGTTCGGCTCGGTGATGTCGGTTCCGATCATCAACCAGCCGCAGTCGGCGATCCTGGCCTTCGACTCGGTGGAGAAGCGACCGGTAGTGATCGACGACGCCATCGCGATCCGGCACATGGTCTACATGTCGATGTCGTGGGATCACCGGGTGATCGACGGGGCCCTGGCCTCCCTGTTCCTCGCCCGGCTCAAGGAGAACCTGGAGACCTGGGATTTCGCCGAGGACCTGGGGGTCTGACGTGACGCGATCCGGCTGGCTGATCCGGCCGGTGGGGCCGATCCCGTACGGCCGGGCGAACGAAGCGATGCACGAGCTGTCGGAACGCCGACTGGCCAGGGAGATCCCGGACACGCTGATCCTGGTGGAGCACCCGCCCGTCTACACGGCGGGACGCCGCTGGAAGCCGGAGCACATCGTGTGGGACGAGGACCGCATCCGGGCAGTGGGTGCGGAGCTGCACTTCATCGACCGGGGGGGATCGCTGACGTTCCACGGGCCCGGCCAACTCGTCGGATACCCGATCATGGACCTCGGCCACCGACCCGACGCCATGCGCTACGTGCGAAACCTCGAGGAGATCGTGATCCGGTCCGCCGCCGACATCGGCGTGAACCTCGGCCGCAGCGACGTGCAGACCGGCGTGTGGGCGGGCGGCCGGAAGGTGTGCGCGATCGGGGTCAGGCTGATGCGGGCTCGAGTTACCCTGCACGGATTCGCCCTGAACTGCACCACGGACCTGTCGTGGTACGACGCCATCGTCCCCTGCGGCCTGGCCGACGAAGGCGTGGCATCGCTCTCGCAGCTCACCGGGCGTGAGGTCACGGTGGACGAAATGGCACAGATCGTCGCTCGGCGATTCGAGGAGGTCTTCGACGTCCGGCTCGAACTTCGGGAGGAGACCTGGCCTCGGCCGAGCGCATCGATCGCCGCCGCATCTGGGATCTGACCGAGCGCCGGGTCGGCGCACGGGTAAGCTACTGCCCTCATGGGCGACGGCCTCGAGCACGCCGGGGAGACTTCCGGACCGGATCCCACCGCAACCGAGCGGCTGCGCGCGGCCCTTCACGAGTTGGAGGCCGCTCTGCGCCGGGCCGAGAGCGAGCCCATCCCGAGCGACGAGCCCGGGCTGGTTCGCGGCCCCAGGCTCCGCCGTGCCGTCCGACGCCGCGAGTTCCGCATGACCCGACCGCTCAGTCGCCGGTACGACCGGATCGGCGCCGAGGTGGCGGGGCTCTCCGCTCGGCTGGCCGAACAGCTCGCGGAGACCCAGGTACAGGTCGAGATGCTCCGGCGGTCCCTGGCGGCAAGGGCCCCCGCCACCGCAGCGGAGCCTGCGGAGGACGCCGACGCCTACTACTGGTCGTTCGAGGAGCGGATGCGAGGATCGGCTGAGAGTATCGCGCACCGCCTACGCCAGTACGAGGAACTGGCAGTTGGGCTCCTCGACCGTGTCGGCCGCCGCCCCGCGCCGCTGTGGCTCGATATCGGGTGCGGACGGGGAGAGTTCCTGGCGCTCCTTTCCGAGTGGGGATGGCGGGTGCGGGGGGTCGACAGTTCGCGGCAGGCCGTCGAGGCCTGCCGGGCCAGGGGCATCGATGCGGTCCAGGCCGACGTCTTCGAGTACCTGGCCGCTCGTGAGGGCGAGGCCCCCGCGGGCATGAGCGCGATCCAGGTGATCGAACACCTCCCCAAGGACCAGTGGCTGGGGTTCTTCCAGATAGCCCACGGCGCCCTCAGGGCGGGGGGCGGGCTGCTCGTCGAGACCCTCAATCCTATGAACCCGAAGGCACTGGCCGATTCGTTCTTCGCCGACATCTCGCACACTTGGCCGGCGCACCCGCAAACCCTGCGATCGATGGCGGAGGAGGTCGGGTTCGGGGAAGTAAAGGTCATGTACGTCAACGACGACCCCGCCGGCAGCGCGCAGGACTTCGCGATCTGGGCGATGGCCTGAGGCCCTCAGGGCCTGGGGTGTCCTCCGGCTGACCAGCCAGGCGCCAAGCACGCCGAGCAGGCCGCACCCGACCCACACCGCGTCGGGGCTCAGGCTGTAGACGGCGGTTCCGACGATGGGCCGATGATGGCCGCCACCGCGAACGTGGCACCGAACGCCCCTTGGTAGCGGCCCCGAAGGCGCCGTCGGCCTCCCACCCCGCGTGCGGTGGCCGGCGGCGCGCACGTGCCAGACTGATCGCCATGGACCTCGATGAGCTCGCCCGCAGCTGGGACGCCCTCGGTGAATCCGATCCACTATGGGCGATCCTCGCGCTGCCCGGCACGCGGGCCGGTCGCTGGGATATCCACGAGTTCTTCCGCACCGGCGAGACGGAGATCGACGAGGTGCTCGGGTACGTCGAGGGCCTAGGCTGGCCGCTGCGGCGTGGCCGCGCTCTGGACTTCGGCTGCGGCGTCGGCCGCCTCGCCCAGGCCCTATGCCGCCATTTCGACGAAGTCGACGGTGTGGATGTTGCGCCCTCGATGATCCGCGCAGCTGAGAAACTGAACCACTACGGAGAGTGCTGCCGGTACCACCTGAACCACAGCGATGACTTGGCGCTGTTCCCCGACGATGCCTTCGACTTCGTCTACTCGACCTATGTGTTGCAGCACATACCGCCGCTCTTCGCCCGGCGTTACGTGGAGGAGTTCGTCCGCCTGCTCGCCTCCGGGGGCCTCGCACTGTTCCAGATCCCCACGGCGCGGCGAGCCCCGGCCCCCAACGACCCGATGCCCGAAGACGCCTTCGTTGGATCGCACGAGCTCTTGGGGGACCCGCCGGGTACAGTGCCCGCCGGCGAGCACGTGTTCTTCCGTGTCCATGTGACCAACCGAAGCGTTTTCACCTGGCCTACACGCGGCCATCGGATGGTCCTCGTCGGCGCGCTCTGGCGTCGAGATGGCGGTATCTTCGGCGACCAGGCTCGTGGGAGCATCCCCGCGGACATCGGACTCGGGCCAGGCGAAGACGTAACGATCACCCTGGCCCTGCGCGCCCCCGAGCGGCCGGGGCGCTACACCCTGGAGCTAGGGTTGCTTCAGGAGCACGTGGCCTGGTTCGCAGACCGGGGCGGCCCGATGACCCGACTCGAGGTCGAGGTCGTCGAGGGTGCCGAGGAGGACACCCCCGGGGCAGCACCCACACCGGATGATCCCGCGGACCCGCGCATGGAGATGTACACGACGCCGGCCGGCGAAGTGATTTCCTGGGTGATCCAGGCGGGAGGCCGGGTGGTAGGCACCACAGAGGTCGTATCGCCGGGACGGGAGCTCTTCTACGAGCAGTTCGAGGGCGGTCTGTTCGCGGTGACCGGTGCATCCTGATGCAGTCCATTGTGATCCAGCCACCACCGGTGACGTCCCGCCAGTCACGCAACGCCTCAGCGTCTTCATGGCGGCCCACAACAAGATCTACGTCGATGTCCCGGTCCTCCGCCTTGGCCTCGGGCATTGTCGGACGTCCGGGTGAGACGTGAGCGCGGTCACCGTGTGGCGCAACAGTGGCGGCGGTTTCCATCGAATCGTGCGGCAGGCGAGAGTGATTCCGTCGTAGGTGCGGGCGTCCGGTCCCAGAATTCTCGGATCTGAACGTGCAGGTCGGCCATGGTCGGGTCAGAACAACGCGCTGGCCAGCTTACGGCGGTAGACCTGGGTCACCTCATCCTCGTCGCCGAGGACGGCGAACACGTCGAGCATGGCCTCGCGGGCCGATGGATCGTCCGCAAGCGCATCCAGCATCCCGTCCAGGGCTTCGCGCCACCTAGCCTGCGCCGCAAGGCGCTTGGCGGACGCCAGTGGGGCGGCGCCGTCCAGGCTCCCCCATCCGGAGACGCGGATGACGGCCAGCAGGCGCTCCGCGTCCGGGTCTGGCAGGAGCGGCGATACCAGCTCCCGAGCCTCATCCCCGTCCCCGCGGTCGACCAGGATCCGGGCCAGCCCCACGCGCGCGGAACGGTTGCCATCGTCGGCGGCCAGCGCCTCCCGGTATCCGGCCTCGGCCTCTGCGACGTCGCCTGATCGCTCCTCTTCCATCGCTTCCGCGGCCGCACGGTCGGCATCCGACGGGACCAACCGATCGACGAATTCGTTCACCATCGGCTCGGGGAGCGCCCCGATGAATCCGTCCACGAGCTTCCCATCTCGGAACCCCAAGACCGTGGGGATGCTCTGGACGCCGAACTGTCCGGCCGTGTACGGGTTCGCGTCCACGTCGACCTTCGCGAGCAGGACCTCGCCCCCCCGCTCCTCCGCCACCTTCTCCAGGATGGGACCGAGCGTGCGACAAGGAGCGCACCAAGAAGCCCACAGATCCACCACTACCGGACGGCTCTTGGACTCCTCGACGACCGACCGCATGAAGTCGGCGTCGGTCACGTCGATGACCGTCGGCGGCGTCTCCATCACGTGCTCCGTCATATCCCTTCCGTTCCTCGATCCCTCGAGTCAGAGTACCCGGCGCGCCGGTACCGGCGGAGCCGCAGGGCGTTCAGCACGACGCTCACGCTGGAGGCGGCCATCGCGCCGGCCGCCCACATGGGAGTGAGCACCCCGAACACCGCCAGGGGGATCATCACGACGTTGTAGGCGAACGCCCACACCAGGTTCTGGACGATCACCCGGTACGTCCGCCGGGCCAGCTCCAGCGCGTCGGCCACCGACGCGATCTCCCCACCCATCAGGGTGACGTCGGCGGCCTCGATCGCGACGTCGGTCCCGGTTCCCACGGCCACGCCCACATCCGCCTGCGCCAGGGCGGGACCGTCGTTGATACCGTCGCCGACGAAGACCACGCGGCGGCCCTCGCCCTGCAGCCGGCGGACCTCCCCGACCTTGCCCTCCGGGAACACCTCGGCCAGGACCCGGTCGATGCCGGCCTGCTCGGCGATAGCCCGGGCGGTGGCCCGCCGGTCGCCGGTGACCATGGCCACCTCGACCTCCAGCTCGTGCAGGCGTTGCACGGTGCGGGCCGCCTCGGCCTTGACCCGGTCCGAGACGGCGACCAGGCCGATCGGTCGACCGTCGTCCCATACCGCGAACGGCGTGAGGCCGCCCGCGGCCAAGTCGTCCGCCCGGGCCGCCAGTTGCTCTGGCAGCCCCTCGGGCCGGCCCACGCGAATCTCCCGGCCCCCGACGGAAGCAAGCGCCCCGGCTCCCGGTCGGACCGCGTGCTCGGCGGCGTCGGGAACCGTCAGGCCGCGGGCCCCGGCCCCCTCGACCACGGCCCGCGCGATGGGGTGCTCGGAGCCGGACTCGGCCGCCGCCGCCAGCGCCAGCACCCGGTCGGCGTCTCGTCCGGGAGCCGGGATCACGTCGGCCAGCTCCATGACGCCCTCGGTCACCGTGCCGGTCTTGTCGAGCAGCACGATGTCGATGCCGCGTGTCGACTCGAAGACCTCGGCGCCCTTGAACAGGATGCCGAGCTGCGCGGCCCGACCGGTCCCCGCCATAATGGCCGCGGGCGTGGCCAGACCCAACGCGCAGGGGCAGGCGATCAGCAGCACCGCCACGGAGTGCAGCAGCGCGGTCCCCGGGCTCGCGTCGGCCAGCACCACCCAGCCGCCGAGGGTCGCAAGCGCAACCCCGATCACGATCGGCACGAACACGGACGACACCCGGTCGGCCAGCCGCTGGATGGGGGCCTTGGATGCCTGGGCGCGCTGGAGCAGCCGGACGATCTCGGCCAGCCTCGTGTTCCCGCCGACCTTCGAGATGAATACCAAGAGTCGCCCGTGTCCGTTGATCGACGCGCCGACGACTTCGTCGCCGGGACCGACGTCCACGGGCACGGACTCGCCCGTCAGCATCGAGAGGTCCACCCATGACGCACCCACCTCCACGATGCCGTCGGCCGGGATCTTCTCGCCGGGGCGGACTACCGCCATGTTCCCGGGCCGGAGGTCCTCGATCGGGATCCGCCGCTCCTCGCCCCCGACCAGGATCGTGGCGTCCTTCGCGCCGCGCTCAAGCAGGGCGCGGGCCGCGTCGCCGGCGGCGGCACGAGCCCGGGCCTCCAGGGTCTTGCCCACCAGGATCAGCGTGACGATCACCGCGGCTGTGTCGAAGTAGGTCTCCTTCTGCCCAGCGATCACCGACCACGCGCTGTAGCCGTAAGCGGCCAGCGACCCGATCGCGATGAGCGTGTCCATGGTTGCCGCTCGGTGGCGGGCGGCACGAGAGGCACCCCGGATGAACGGCCACCCTGCGTAGAACTCCACCGGTGTCGCCAGTGCCCAGATCAGCCGCATCGTCTGGTCCGACGGCCTCACGAGGAACGTCAGTACGAGCACCGGGAGGGTCAACACAACCGCCACGATCAGCCGGACGAGGTAGGCTCGCTCTTCCTCGTGAGGGGACCGTTCGGTCGTGTGCGGACGGGCGCCGTAGCCAACTCTCTCCACGGCCTCGACCAACGGCTTCACCTCCGGCGACGACGTTTTGATCGTCGCCGTCCTGTTGGCCAGGTTGACGACGGCTGCCTCGACCCCGTCGGTGCCGTTCAGGGCTTTCTCCACCTTGTTCACGCAGGACGCGCAGGTCATGCCCTCGATATCGAGGACGACCTCCCGCTCCGGCGCCCTGGTCGCACTCATCGCTCGTTCCTCCTGCACCTGCTCACGCGTTCCAACGGTCCCGCATCCCTTCCTCAGCGCCCCGCCAGGCGGGCCACCGCGGCCATGAGCTCCTCCACCTTCTCGTCGCCGGTGCCCTGTTCGATGCTCTCCTTCACGCAGTGACGCACGTGCTCGTCGAGCAGGATCATGCCGACGGCCTTCAGGGCCGCCTGCACCGAGTTGAGCTGGGTCAGGATGTCGATGCAATACTTGTCCTCGCCCACCATCCGCTGGAGCCCTCGAACCTGGCCCTCGATCCGGCGCAGCCGGTCCTGCAGGCCCTTCTTCCTAGCGGCGTACCCGTACATGGGACCCACCTCCGTCTCGCTTCTCACGGCGCAAGGATACCCTGGGGGGGTATATGTCGACAACAACCCCGGACGCGGCGTGTGACTGCCCCGCGGGCGGGGGTTCAGCGAGCCGATCCAAGCAAAACGGGGTGCTAGACTCGGCGCCGAAGATGGCCGTGGAAGCAACTCGGCAGTCCGAGATCGACACGCTCGGCCTCTCCGGCGAGGACCTCCTCTCGATGCACCGGTTCATGGTCCTGGCCCGCCTGATCGACGAAGCGGCGATCCGCCAGAACCGCCAGGGCAAGGCTCCCTTCGTGATCCCGGTGTCCTGCCACGAGGCCTGCCAGGTCGGCACGGCCTGGGCGATGCGCCGGGGACAAGACATCTGGCTCCCCTACTACCGCGACCTCGCTGTCGTGCTGGTGGCCGGCATGACGGCCTTCGATGTGTTCCTGGGGATCTTCTCCAAGGCCGGCGACCCAACCTCCGGCGGTCGGCAGATGCCGGCGCATTGGGGCTCCCGGCGCCTGGGCATCATCACCGGCTCCTCCCCCATCGGCACGCAGATCCCTCACGCCGCCGGCATCGCGTACGCGGTGAAGTTCCGGAGCGAGGACGCCGTGGTCGCCACGTGGTTCGGGGAGGGCGCGACCAGCGAGGGCGACTGGCACGAGGGGCTGAACTTCGCCGGCATCCACAAGCTGCCGGTGGTGTTCGTCTGCGAGAACAACCACTACGCGATCTCCGTCCCTCAGTCCAAGCAGATGGCCGTCGAGAACGTGGCCGATCGGGCCGCGGGGTACGGCTTCCCCGGCGTGGTGGTCGACGGGAACGACGTGCTGGCTTCCTACGCGGCCATGAAGCGAGCCGTGGAACGGGCCCTGTCCGGGGAGGGTCCCACCCTTATCGAGTGCAAGACCTACAGGTTCCAGCCCCACACGTCGGACGACGACGACCGCACATACCGCACGCGCGAGGAGGTCGAGGAAGCCCGCCATCACGACCCCCTGGACCGGTTCTCGGCGGACCTGAAGACGCTGGGGCTGATGGACGACGCCCGGATCGAGAGCCTGCGAGCGGAGGTGAAGGCCGAGGTCGACCGGGCCGTCGCCGACGCCTGGGCCGCTCCGGACCCCGACCCCGCGACGGTGCTCCGGTACGTCTTCGAAGAGGACTGAGATGGCCCAGAAGAACGTCGTGACCGCCATCCACGACGCCCTGCACGAGGAGATGGCCGCCGACGACCGGATCGTGGTCCTGGGCGAGGACGTGGGGGTCCGGGGGGGTGTGTTCCGCATCACCCAGGGATTCATGGAGGAGTTCGGGCCGGCACGGGTGATCGACACACCGCTCGCCGAGGCGGGAATCGTGGGCGTCGCCATCGGTATGGCCCTCCACGGGTTGTTGCCGATCGCCGAGATCGAGTTCGCCGACTTCATCCACCCGGCCTTCGACCAGATCGTGTCCGAGGCTGCGCGCATCAGGTACCGCTCGAACAACGACTTCAACGTGCCGCTCGTGATCCGCGCGCCGTGGGGCGGTGGGATCCACGGGGCCCTGTACCACTCCCAATCGATCGAGGCTTTCTACGGCCATGTGCCGGGCCTGAAGGTTGTGGTCCCTTCGACTCCATCCGACGCGGTCGGGATGCTGCGGACCGCGATCCGCGACCCGGACCCGGTGCTGTTCCTGGAGCACAAGAAGACCTACCGCGCCATCACGGGCGATGTCCTCGACGAGCCGTACACCGTTCCCATCGGGGTCGCCGACGTGAAGCGCGAGGGCGAAGACCTCACGGTCGTCGCGTACGGGTTCATGATGCACACCTGCCTGGAGACCGCAACGCGCCTGCAGGAAGACCACGGCATCTCGGTCGAAGTCGTCGACGCTCGGTCCATCTCGCCCCTGGACAAGCAGACGATCCTGTCCTCCGTCCGAAAGACCGGCAAGGCCATGGTCGTCTACGAGGACAACCGCACGTACGGGGCCGGAGCCGAGATCGTCGCCACCATCGCCGAGGAGGCCATGTTCGACCTGGATGGGCCGATCGTGCGGATCGGCGGGCCCGACATCCCGGCCATGCCGTTCGCCACTTCCCTCGAGCACTTCTACCTGGAGCCAGAGCCGGACCAACTGTACCGGCGCATGCTCGATCTGGCCCGCTTCTAGCTCCTCGGCACACCCGCATAGGTCCTCCGGCAACGGTTCAGGACCCTCCGGCCTAGGCCGATACAGGGACCGAACGGGTAACGGACGCCGAGCACGAAAGACACGCCTGCCTGTGCCAAGCGCAAAGAGCACCCCTGGCGAACGCAGGGACAAGCGCGTGAGCGGAAGGCGGGACCTGATCGCGGTCTCGCTTCTCGCGCTCGCGCTCTACCTCGTCGTGGCCATGACGGGGGGCTTCCAGTGGCTCCACGACCATCTCAACGCCGCCCTCCCCGGCACGGAGGACGAGGTCGTCGCGTTCATCATCGTGTTCGCGGCCGCGGTCACCGTGCTGGCGGTCCTGCGCTGGCGGCAGGCGAACGACGAGGTTCGCCGGGGGGACGAGGCCGAGGTCCGGTACCGATCCCTGATCGAGCAGACCCCCGCCACCACCTACACATGGGACGCATCGGTGCGCCCCGGCGAGGCCTCGGCCCCGTACATCAGCCCCCAGATCGAGGGGCTGCTCGGGTTCACCCACGATGAGTGGCAAGGGGACCCGCAGATCTGGCTCCGGCAGGTACACGAGGCGGATCGGGATCGTGTGCTCGCGGAGTGGGACCGCGCCGAGCTGTCGACCGAGCCGTTCAGCTGTGAGTACCGGATGTTGTCCAAGGACGGCCGCGAGATCTGGCTTCGCGACGAGGCCGCTCCCGTCGCCACGGGTCACGGCGGCCAGCCCATCTACCAGGGCGTCCTGATCGACATCACCGAACGGCGGCGGGCCGAGGACAGGCTTGCGGAGGCCGAGGCGGCCTACCGAAGCCTGGTCGAGCAGATCCCCGCCGTCACCTACCGCGACCAGGTTTCACTCGAGGACCCCTCGGACGCCACGCCCATCTACATCACTCCCCAGGTGAAGGACCTGCTGGGGTACACGCCCGAGGAGTGGGTGGGCGACGACGGGCTGTGGGGGAAGTGCGTCCACCCCGATGACCGCGATCGGGTCGAGGAGGCCGGTGACGGGGCCCGCGCGTCCGGCCAGCCTTTCACCGCCGAGTACCGCATGGTCCGCCGGGACAGCCGCGTGATCTGGGTCCGGGAGGAATCGGTCCTGGTGCGCGACGCCGAGGGCCGGCCCCTCTACTGGCAGGGCCTGCTGTCGGACATCACGGAGCAGAAGCGTGCCGAGGAGCTCCTGCGGGAGGCGGAGTCCCGGTACCGAGCCCTGGTGGAGCAGATCCCCGCGGTCGTCTATGTCGACGCCGTGGACGAGGTGAGCACCGCGCTCTACGTGAGCCCTCAGTACGAGAAGCTCCTGGGCTTCACCCAGGAGGAGAGGATCGCCGACGCCGGCCTGTGGGCCCGCCAGCTGCATCCCGACGACCGGGAGCGCGTGCTCGAGGAATCGCGGCGGACGAACGAAACCCGAGAACCCTTCCGGATCGAGTACCGGATGCTCCACAGGGACGGGCACGTGGTTTGGGTCCGCGACGAGGGGAACCTCTATGGGGACGAGACGGGCAAGCCCCTGTTCTGGCAGGGCGTGCTGCTCGACATCACCGAGCGCAAGGACGCCGAGGAGAGCCTCCGGCGCCGGGATGCCATCCTCGAAGCGGTCCGGTTCGCCGCCGAGCGGTTCCTGCAGGCCGAGTCGTGGAAGGATTGCATCGACGAAGTCCTCGCGTACCTGGGCTCCTCCGCCAGCGTCTCTCGGGTGTACGTCTTCGAGAACGGCCGGAACGACGCCGGCGAGCTCACGATGACCGAGCGCTTCGAGTGGGTGGCCGAAGGCATCGCCTCCACCCTGGGCGACCCGGACAACCACGATCACCCCTACCGGACCGCCTACGCACGCTGGGAGGAGGTGCTGTCCCGGGGCGACGCGATCGCCGGCCTGGTGGCGGGATTCCCGGAGGGCGAGCGCCTCGACCTGGAAGACGAGGACATCGTGTCGGTGGCCGTCGTCCCCATCTTCCTGGGCGGTGATTGGTGGGGGTTCCTGGGATTCGACGAGTGCCGCGAGGCGAGAGCGTGGCCGAAGGCCGAGACCGACGCCCTGACGGCAGCGGCCGACATCCTGGGGGCGACCATGGCCCGCGAGCGCGCGGTCACCAGGCTGGCCGAGGCGGAGACACGGTATCGGATCCTTGTGGAGCAGATGCCGGCCATCACCTACATCCACGGCCCGGCCTCCGGCCACTGGCCCTCCTACGTGAGCCCACAGGTCGAGACGATCCTCGGCTACTCCCCCGAGGAGTGGAACGCGGAGAAGTACTGGGAGGTCATGCATCCCGACGACCGCGAGCGTGTCAGAGCCGAGGACCTTCGCACGGAAGACACCGGCGAACCCTTCACCGTCGAATACCGCCAGTTCGCCGAGGACGGCCGGACCGTGTGGCTGCGGGATCATGCGGTCCTGGTCCGCGACGATGGCGGGAGGGCCCTCTACTGGCAGGGGGTGCGCATGGACATCACCGCCTGGAAGGAGGCCGACGAGCAGCTTCGCGACGCCGAGGAGCGCTACCGGACCCTGGTCGAGCGGATCCCGGCCATCGTCTACCTGGCGGTGTTCGGCGAGGCCGCTCCCTGGCTCTACGTGAGCCCCCAGGCCGAGTCGATCCTCGGGTTCACACCCGACGAGTGGATCCAGGATCCGGCGCTGTGGATGGAACGGATCCATCCGGACGACCTCGAGCGGGTGATGCAAGAGGAGGACCGAAGCCGTGACACCGGCCAGCAGCTCATCTCGGAGTACCGGATGATCGCTCGCGACGGCCGGGTCGTGTGGATCCGGGACGAGGCCGAGGTCGTTCCCGGCCCGGAGGGACACCCGGGCCTGTTGTCCGGCCTGATGTACGACATCACCGACCGCAAGCTCGCCGAGGAGCGCCTCGAGGAGGCCGAGGCCAAGTTCCGAACCCTCGTCGAGCACATACCCGCCATGACGTACATCGATCCGATCGAACCCGAACCTGTCGCGTCCCTCTACTTCAGCCCCCAGATCGAGGCGCTCCTTGGGTATCCATCGCAGCGATGGATGGAAGATCCCAACATGTGGCTGAGCGCGCTGCACCCGGATGACCGGGAACGGGCCGCGGCCGCCTCCGACCTCGCCGACGAAACGCAGGAACCCTACCTCTGCGAGTACCGGTTGGTCGGGCGCGACGGCCGGGTCGTGTGGGTTCACGACGAAGCCACGCTGATCCGCGATGAGGGAGGGGTGCCGCTGTACTGGCAGGGCGTCATGTTCGACATCACCGAGCGCAGGCTGGCGGAGCAGGCCCTTGTCGAGAGCGAGCGGCGTGAGCGCGAGGCGGCCGAACGCCTCCGGGCCCTGGACGACATGAAGAACACCTTCCTGGCGGCCGTCTCCCACGAGCTGCGCAGCCCGCTCACGTCGATCCTGGGCCTGTCCCTCACCCTGGAGCAGCACGAGCTGCCCCACGATGACCGCGTGGATCTGCTCGGCCGACTTGCTTCCAACGCGCGCAAGCTGGACCGGCTCCTCAAGGACCTGCTGGACATCGATCGGCTGTCCCGGGGGGTCGGTATGACGCAACAGCGGCCCACGGATATCGGAGCGCTGGTCCGCAGGACCGTGGACAGCCTGGACGTCGTGGGACATCGCACGGTCGTGGTCGAGGCGCAGCCCGTGGTGATCCCGGCCGACTCCCCGAAGGTGGAGCGCATCGTGGAGAACCTGGTGGCGAACGCGATCCGGCACACCCAACCCGACATCCGCATCTGGGTTCGGGTCGCCGCCCACCAAGCGGGTGTGCTGATCGCCGTGGAGGACGACGGGCCGGGCATCCCCGAGAACCTGCGGGAAGCCATCTTCGAGCCGTTCCGGCAGGGACCCACGGCCTCCCCCCACGCTCCGGGAACCGGCATCGGCCTGTCGCTGGTCAAGATGTTCGCCGACCTCCACGGGGGCAGGGCGTGGGTCGAGGACCGAGAGGGCGGCGGCTCGTCCTTCCGCGTGTTCCTCCCCGGCCTCGCCGGAGGCGCGGAGCCGCCCGTTCGGGACGCGTCCCCGGAACGAGCCCCGGTCGCAGGCAACCGCAACCCTCGCGCGGGCACGGGCTAGACTGGCGTCGATGCCGGTCCGGGATCACAACCCTCACAGGCGGCGCCTCCACCTCCCGATCGTCGCGACGAACGGCGCCGGGGTCTCGACCCCCGCTGAACGCAAGCCGCCCTGGCTCAAGGTCCGCTACTCGGCCGGCGAGAACTACACCGATCTGAAGCACATCATGCGAGGGCTCTCGCTCCACACCGTGTGCGAGGAAGCATCGTGCCCCAACATCGGCGAGTGCTGGGAGGAGCGGGAGGCGACGTTCCTGATCCTGGGGGACAGGTGCACGCGGCGGTGCGGGTTCTGCGACGTCATGACGGCGAGACCCGACCCGGTCGACGAGCAGGAACCACAGCGGATCGCCGACGCCGTGCTGGCGATGGGCTTGAGGTACGTCGTGCTGACGGGCGTGGCTCGGGACGACCTGCCGGACGGCGGAGCTCGGATCTGGGGCGCGTGCGTCCGCGCGGTGCGGGCAGCCGTTCCCGGGTGCGGCGTCGAAGTCCTGCCGACGGACTTCCGTGGGGGCGAACGCGACATCGCGACGGTGATGGAAGCCGAACCCGACGTGTTCGCCCACAACCTCGAGACCGTGCGGCGGTTGCACGACCGGATCCGACCGGCGTTCGGCTACGACCGGTCGCTCGAGGTGCTGCGGGTCGGAAAGCGCCTGCGGCCCGGGCAGATCACGAAGTCGAACATCATCCTCGGGATGGGCGAGACGGAGTCGGAAGTCACCGAGGCCCTTCGCGACCTCCGCGACGCGGATTGCGACATCGTCACGATGGGCCAGTACCTACAGCCAACGAAGTTCCACCTGCCGGTGGACCGGTGGGTCCCCCCCGCGGAATTCGACCGGCACAAGGCCGACGGCGAGGCCATGGGCATCGCCCACGTGGAGGCCGGCCCGCTCGTCCGGTCGAGCTACCACGCCGGCAAGCAGCTCCGCCGCGCGCTCGATGCCGGCCTCGCCCCGGCGGCTCGTTGAGCCGCGTCAGACTCGATGCCCATCTGCGAAGGCACGCGGGCTGACCGCAGGGAGATGGAGGAGCCGGCCTGTAAGCCGGATCCTGTGCGCCGCGCCGAAGCGCGGCCGGCGGCCATCTCTCTCGGCGCAACCGCGCCGGGGAACCGTTCGCCGGTTCCCTGCGGCCTACCCGGGAGCTCGGGCGGGCCACCCTCGAACGCTCCCTGCTTGGCCTTGCTCCGGATGGGGCTTGCCGAGCCGGACCGGTC
>JAHEXX010000011.1 GCA_023251895.1 bacterium | reverse complement strand
GCATGACCTTCTCGAGGATCGGCAGCAGGTCCTTCACGGCCGAGATCTTCGAGTTGGCGATCAGGATGTAGGGCTCCTCCAGCGCCGCCTCCATGCGCTCTGGGTCCGTGATGAAGTAGGGCGAGATGTAGCCCTTGTCGAAACGCATGCCCTCGACCAGTTCGAGCTCCATGCCGAAGGTGTTCGACTCCTCCACGGTGATCACGCCGTCCTTGCCGACCTTGTCGACCGCCTCGGCGATCTCGGCACCGATATCAGGGTCGGCCGCGGAGATCGCGCCGACGTGCGCGATGTCGTCCTTGGTCTCCACGTCCTTGGATTGATTCTTGATGCTCTCGACGGCGAGCTCCACGGCCCTCTCGATGCCCCGCTTGAGCGCCATCGGGTTGGCCCCGGCCGCGACGTTCCGCAGGCCCTCCTTCACGATGGCCTGGGCCAGGACGGTCGCCGTGGTGGTGCCGTCACCGGCCACGTCGTCGGTCTTCTTGGCGACCTCCTTGACGAGCTCGGCACCGACGTTCTCCATCGTGTCCTCGAGCTCGATCTCTTTCGCGATCGATACGCCGTCGTTCGTGATCGTGGGGGCTCCCCACTTCTTCTCGAGGACGACGTTGCGGCCCTTGGGCCCGAGCGTGATCTTCACGGCGTTGGCCAGCTGGTCCATGCCGCGCTCGAGGGCTCGCCTGGCGTCCTCGTCGTAGGAGATGATCTTTGCTCCCATCCCGTACCTCCTCCTCGTTCTCACCCCTGCCCGACGACTGTTAGCACTCTCGGCTCCTGAGTGCTAAGGGATTGTACCTCCAAATCCGGCTGGGATGGCAAGCCGCAGATACCTCCGGTGGTCCGCCGCGGCGGGGGCCCATCAGCCCTATGTCGGCGCCGAGGCTCGAGCGACCCTGAAGCCGAAGGGGTGATGAGTATGCGCGCGCCCGAGTTCATCAGGCCGGGCACCGGCGCGGTTCCCGAAGAGAAACTCCGGAGGGAGCTGGACCGGTGGACCGGCGCGGCCCTGATCACGAAGGCCCAGGCGGAGGCCATCCGCACGTTCGAAGAGGCCCACGCCCCGCCCCGCCGGCGGGTTTCCCCTGTCCCCGAGCCCCGGGTTCCCCTGATCGCCGAGGCCATCGGCTACGTGGGGGCAGCGCTGGTGGTCGGGGCGGGCCTGGCCGTGACGGCCCAGACCTGGGACCAGCTCGCCCCCGGCCTGCGGCTCGCCCTCACCGGCGTTGCCGCCGCGCTGTTCCTGGCCGCGGGATGGTCGCTCCGACGGAGCCACGAGCCCGCGCTCGCAAGGCTCGCGGACGTCCTGTGGTGCGTGTCGGTGGCCGCGACCGCCTGGTTCCTGTGGATCCTGTCCCACGACGTGGCGGCCGGCCTCGCGGACTACGCGGTCCTGATCGCCGGGATCGGCGCGACGTTCCTGGCCTGGACGCTGTTCCAGTTCCGTACCCGAAGCATGGAACAGGCCGCCTTGCTCGGGGCCAGCATCCTCACGGTCGCTGGAATCGTGGCGGCGGCCGACCGGGCCGGCTGGGAGACGTTCCACAGGCACCCCGGGATCTGGACCGGCGGGCTGGTCACCGCGCTAGGCATCGCGTGGGTGCTGGCGGGGTGGCGCTCGGTCCTGCGGCCCGTGTGGACGGCTCTGGCGCTGGGGTCCCTGACGGGGCTGGTGGGACCCATGGTGATGTCCGAGAAGGGACCCGGGTCGAACCTGCTCCTAGGGCTCGCCGTCTCCGCGGCGTTCCTTGCGGGCAGCGTGGCGCTCCGGCAGACCGTGCTGCTCAGGTCCGGCGCCGCGGGGCTGTTCGTGTACACGCTGTGGACCATCGGGTACTACTTCAGCGAGTCGCTCGGTTGGCCGCTCGCCTTGCTCTTGTCCGGCGTGGCGCTTCTGGCCATCGCCCTGCTGACGGTCCGGCTGCGGCCTCTGGTCCGGCACCCGGAGCGGAGGCCCAACTCGCCGAGGGCGGAGGAGCATCGACGGCTTCCCTCGGACGAGCCGCGCGCGCTAGCGTAGGGAGGTGTCCGAGGAACCTGTCTGGAAGCGCCGGTTCGCGGCGATCGATCTCGGCTCCCGTCTTGGTCGGCGGTAGCCCCTGAGCGGCTGGCCCTGATCTCGAACGAGAGCGGCTCCCAGCAGGCGTGGACGTGGGACCTATCCACCGGCGAACGGCGGCAGGTCACGGACGAGGCGGTCGGGGTCGAGGCCGCCTTCGTCACACCCGAAGGTGACGGCGTTGCCTGGTGGCACGACCCGACCGGTGACGAGCGCGGGCATTGGCTCGTCGCGTCGTTCGGCGGCGCCGAGCCGGAGGGGTTGGTCGAGGGCGTCCCCGACGGCTGGGCGATGGGCCTTTCCATGGTCGCCGGCGTGACCGCGGTCGGCCTCTCCGGCGACGCCGAGTACATCGTCTACGCTTCGACCGACGGGGGCGAGGCCGTCGAGATCCACCGGCACTCCTCGCCGCTCATCGTGGGTCGGGAATGGCCCCAGAACGCCGGCGGGCTCTCCGCCGACGGGGCGCTCCTGTGCGTCCGGCACGCCGAGCACGGGGACCTGCTCCACATGGCGCTGCGAGCGTTCGACCTACGGACCGGCGAGGCCGTGGGGGAACTGCACGATCCCGGCATGGATCTCGAGCCGGTGGCTTGGTCGCCGATCCCGGGAGACCCCCGGCTGGCCGTGGTGCACGAGCGGCAGGCATTCGAACGGCCCGCCCTGTGGAACCTCGCCGCCGGGGAGCGCGAGGACGTCGAGATCGGCCTACCGGGCGCGGTCTTCCCGGTGTGCTGGTGGCCCGACGCCTCGGCGCTCCTGCTACGCCACCAGTCCGAGGGGTACGACCAGCTGTACCGCCTGGACCTCGCCACCCGTGAGCTCACGCTGCTCATCGATCCCCGCGGCGAGATCACCGACGCCGCCGTTCGGCCGGACGGCGAGGTATGGCTGCGTACCAGCAACAGCGTCCGGCCGCCGGCCATACTGACGGCCGGCGGCCGCCCGGTTCTCGCGCCGGAGGGCGAGCCGGCGCCCGAGGGACGCCCTTACCGACCGCTCTGGTTCGAGAACCCTGCGGGGCAGCGGATCCAGGCGTTCCTCGCGACTCCACCGGGCGGGGGACCGTTCCCCCTCGTGATGGACATCCACGGCGGGCCGGAGTCGCACTATGCGGACCGCTTCGATCCGCAGGTCCAGGCGTTCGTGGACCTCGGTTTCGCAGTGGCGCTGGTCAACTACCGCGGTTCCACAGGGTACGGCGTCGCGTTCCGAAGGGCCCTGAAGGGGAACATCGGGTTTCCGGAGACGGAGGACATCCTCGCTTGCCTCGACGCGCTGGTCGCGCAGGGAGTCGCCGACCCCGAGCGTGTGGTCCTGGAAGGCTGGTCGTGGGGCGGGTACCTCGCGCTGTTGAACGCCGGGCTGAACCCGGAGCGGTGGCGAGCCGTGATCGGAGGCATCCCGGTCGGCGACTACGAGGCCTGCCACTACGAATGCTCGCCGCCGCTCCGAGCCTGGGACCTGGCCACGCTCGGCGGGAGCCCGGAGGAGTTTCCGGACCTGTACCGGGAGCGCAACCCCATGACCTACATAGACCGCGTGCGGGCGCCGGTGCTGGTCATCGCGGGGGAGCACGACAGCCGCTGCCCAATCGGCCAGGCCATGCGGTGGGTCGACGCCCTTCGGTCCCGCGGGGGCCACGTTCAGGTGCACCGGTACGGCACGGGCCACCACGCCAACCAGATCGATGAGGTCATCCACCACGTCGAGCTGGAGCTGGCGTTCATGCTCGAGCAGATCAACTAGTATGGCCCAGACTACTTGCTGCCCAGCACTCCACCTGGTGGGAGCTCGGCCCCTGACTACTCCTCGCCCGTGCCCGAATCGACCATCTCGTGGATCTGCTCCACGATCTCGGCGTTCGCAAGCGTCGTGACGTCGCCGAGGGGCCGCCCCCGCGCCACGTCGCGGAGCAACCGCCGCATGATCTTCCCCGATCGCGTCTTGGGGAGGTCCGTCGTGAAGATGATCCCGTGCGGGCGGGCGATCTTCCCGATCTTGTTCGCGACGTGCTCGCGGAGCTCCGCGGCCACCCCGTCGGTCCCCTCGTAGCTCGACTTGAGCGTCACGAACGCGACGATGGCCTCTCCCACCAGCTCGTCGGGCCGAGATACCACCGCAGCCTCGGCCACCTTCGAGTTGTCCACGAGTGCGCTCTCGATCTCATAGGTGGACAGCCGGTGCCCGGCCACGTTCATCACGTCGTCGATCCGTCCGAGCAGCCAGAAGTAGCCGTCCTCGTCGCGTTTCGCGCCGTCCCCTGCCAGGTAGATGTTGGGGCCGTACTTGCCGAAGTACGTCGTCACGTAGCGGTCGGGATCGCCCCAGATCGTCCGGAGCATCGCCGGCCACGGGTGCGTCAGGACCAGGTAGCCCCCGCCGCCGGGTGGCACCGGATTGCCCTGGTCGTCGAGCACCTCGGCGTGGACGCCGGGGAACGGGAACGTGGCCGAACCCGGCTTGAGTCTCGTGATGCCGGGGAGCGGCGTGATCAGGATCATCCCGGTCTCGGTCTGCCACCAGGTGTCGACGACCGGGCAGCGCTTACGGCCGATGAACTTCCAGTACCAGATCCACGCCTCCGGGTTGATGGGCTCCCCGACTGTGCCCAGCAGCCGCAGCGACGACAGTTCGTGCTTCTCCGGGTATTCGGTCCCCCAGCGCATGAAGGCCCGGATGGCCGTCGGCGCCGTGTACAGGATCGTCACCTTGTACCGCTCGACGATCTCCCACAGCCGGTCCCGGTCCGGCCAGTCCGGCGCCCCTTCGTAGATGACGCCCGTCGTGTGGTTGGCGAGCGGCCCGTAGACGATGTACGAATGCCCGGTCACCCAGCCGATGTCCGCGGAGCACCAGAAGATGTCGTCGTCGTGGATGTCGAAGATCATCCGGTGGGTTGCCGCCACACCCGTGAGATAGCCGCCCGTGGTGTGCACGATGCCCTTGGGCGAGCCGGTGGTCCCGCTCGTGTACAGGAGGTAGAGGATGTCCTCGGCGTCCATCTCCTGCGGCTCGCACTCCGGCGGCTGCTCCGCGATCAGCTCGTGGTACCAGTGATCCCGGCCGGGGGTGAACGGGTGCTCGCCTCCGGAACGACGCACGGTGACCACGTGCTCGATCGAGGGGCACTCCTTCAGGGCCTCGTCGGCATTCGCCTTGAGCGGCACCTCCGATCCGCGTCGGTACCCTCCGTCCTGCGTGACCAGGACCTTGGCCTCGGCGTCGATGATGCGGTCCCGCAGCGATTCGGCGGAGAAGCCGCCGAACACCACCGAGTGGGGTGCGCCGATGCGCGCGCACGCGAGCATTGCGATGGGGAGCTCGGGGATCATGCCCAGGTAGATCGCCACCCGGTCCCCCCGCTCGACGCCCAGCGATTTCAGCGCGTTGGCGCACCGGCAGACCTCGTCCAGGAGCTCGCCGTAGGTGATGGCGCGCCGTTCGCCGGGCTCGCCCTCCCAGTAGTACGCGATCTTGTCCCCGCCTCCGGCCTCCACATGCCGGTCCAGGCAGTTGTAGGAGGCGTTCAACGTCCCGCCCTCGAACCACTTCACCCAGGGCGGGTCCCAGTCCATGACGGCGTCCCACTTGCGGAACCAGGTCAGGCGTTCGGCCTGCTCGGCCCAGAAGCCCTCGAGGTCCGCTTCGGCTCGCTCGTACGGCGACCGGTCGCGCACGATGGCGCCCGCCGCGAAGTCGGCGGGCGGTTCGAAGACCCGCTCTTCCGATAGGAGCGCCGCGATGTTCTGCTCGACCTCTGCCATGGCCCGTCTGTCCCTTCGTGCGTATGTGTGGGCTCATGGTATTCGGGAAAGGGCCCCGGCGGCGACCTCGATCAGGCACGATTCAGGCACGGGATGTGCTTGCATACGTGCCTGGGAGGGGGGAGCATCGTGCGTACGAGGCCGCCATGACGGCGGCCTCCAAGGTTGTCGGGGAAGGGAGGGCCAGCGTGGCCAAGTACGAGGCGTACTGCGTGAAGTGCCGCGCCAAGCGCGAATTCGAGGGCACAGAGGTGACCCTCAAGAACGGCCGGAAGGCTGCGCAGGGCATCTGCCCGGTCTGCGGCACGAAGGTCATGCGCATCCTGGGCAAGGCTTCGTAGGGGATCATCGACCGCGGACCCCGGCCGGGAACGTCTCCGGCCGGGGAAGGTCCCGCCCGGAGCCTACATCAGGTTCAGTACGTACGGGCCGGCGTCTCTAGTTCAGGCGGCTCATCAGTTCGCCCGGCGCGAACAGCGGCTTCATCCGCTTCTGCCGGGACACCAGGTCCGCCACGGTGGTCTCCTCGAAGACCCGCTGGATGGCGATCGCCACGTCCGCCCAGAACCCCTGGAGCCCACACCTCGAGTCCTGGAAGCAGGTGTGGTCGGAGGGCTCCAGGCAGAACATGGGGAACAGCTGGCCCTCGATGGCGTCGGCGATGTCGGCCACCCGGATCTCGGCAGGGTCCCGCGCGATGCGACACCCCCCGCCGGCACCTCGGAAACTCTCCACCAGGCCGGCCTTGTGCAACGCGCCGAGCTGCTGCTCCAGGAACCGCAAGGGGACCTGTTGTCGCTCCGCGATCTCCCGGGCCGGCACCAGCGCGCCGTCGTCCTTTCGCAGCGCCAGCTCGATCATGGCCCGCATCGCGTATTCCAGCTTCTGGGAGATCTTGAGCAACGAATCCCTCCTGCTCGGCCAATGTAGGGACGGGGTAGGGGAGTGTCAACGCGCCGGTCCGCGCGGCCGGACGCTGCGCGGACCTCACTACTGAAAAAGGACGGTGCTGATTCGTGCTTACGGGCCATGCACCCGGGCCACCTGCGTGCCGAAACAACAAGGAGAGAAACGGGGTGGGTCGTGCGTGTTCTGGTGATCGACGACGAACCTGACGTCCTCCTGCTGTGCCGCGTGAACTTCGAGTTCGCCGGACACCAGGTGCTGCAGGCGCCGGACGGCGAGCGGGGGCGGGACCTGGCCGTGACGGAGCGGCCGGACCTCATCGTGCTCGACATCATGTTGCCAGCGAAGGACGGTCTCACGATCCTTCGGGAGCTGTTGGAGGCCCCCGAGACGCACCACACCCCGGTGGTCCTGCTCACGGCCAAGACCCAGGAGGAGGACCGTCTCGCCGGCTGGCGGGCCGGTGCCGTGGAGTACGTGACCAAGCCCTTCTCCCCCATCGTCCTTACCCAGATCGCCGAGCAGGTCCTCGGCATGACGCTGGAACAGCGCGAGGAACGTAGGGAACGGGCGCTGGCAGAGCTGCAGAACCAGACCTAGCCGCGCCGGGTCGGGCCGGTACACTCCCCCCGTGCTCCAGACCGTTACCGTGCCGCCCAAGCATCTCGACGACTACGCGGATGCCGCCGGACCCGAGGCGGTCGAGCGGCTCCGAGAGGCGGCTCGGCCGCTTCGCGGAGCCCGCGTCCTGATGTTGAACAGCACCGCGTACGGCGGCGGCGTGGCCGAACTCCTGATCACGCAGGTTCCTCTGCTCCGCGACCTCGGGATCGACGTCACGTGGGCCGTGCTGGAGGGATCGGAGCCGTTCTTCGCGGTGACCAAGTCCGTGCACAACGCGCTGCAGGGCGCCGAGGTGGACTGGGACCAGGACGCGGAGGCCGTCTACGGAGAGCGCGTCCGAGCCAACGCCGATCAGCTCTCCGAGGACTTCGACGTGTGGTTCGTGCACGATCCGCAGCCTGCCGCGATCGTGCAGGCCATGGAGGAGCGGGGACGGCGGTCCGGAAGATGGCTATGGCGCTGCCACATCGATCTGTCCACCCCGTTCCCTCCCGTGTGGGATTTCTTCCTGCCCCTGGTGGACCGGTACGACGCGGCCGTGTTCACGATGGAGGAGTTCGCCCAGCCCGGCATCGCCGGCCCCCGGCTCGCCTTCATCCCCCCTTCCATCGACCCGCTCTCGGACAAGAACATGTCCTTGGGAGAGGAGGAGGCCGTCGGCGTTCTGGCCCGGTACGGCGTGGACCCGGGCCGCCCGCTGGTGACCCAGGTATCGCGGTTCGACCCGTGGAAGGACCCCATCGGCGTGATCGACGCGTACCGACTGGCCAGAGAAGAGGTCCCGGGGCTGCAACTCGCGCTGGCAGGCTCGATGGCCGACGACGACCCCGAGGGCCGACACTACCTGGGCCTCACGGAGGAGCGACGGGACGGTGACCCCGATATCCACCTCCTGACCAACCTCGACGGCGTCGGCAACTTGGAGGTAAATGCGTTCCAGTCCCGGTCGGAGGTCGTGATCCAGAAATCGATCCGGGAGGGGTTCGGATTGGTCGTGGCCGAGGCCATGTGGAAGCGGACGCCGGTGGTGGGGGGGGCCGCGGGCGGGATCCGCCTGCAGATCGAGGACGGGCGCTCCGGTTTCCTTGTGGACTCCCCGGAGGCGTGCGCGAAGCGCACGGTGGAGCTGCTCAGAGATCCGGGACGGCGCCGGGACATGGGCGAAACCGCCCGGACCCGGGTCCGGGAGCGGTTCCTCACGCTCCGCGAGATGGAGGATTACCTTCGGCTGATCGCGACGCTGCCGTGACCCTGCGGGACGCGCCGCTGATCGTCGCGTCGAACCGAGGCCCGGTCACGTTCGGGCTGGACGACCGGGACGAGCTGGTGCCCCAGCGAGGCACCGGCGGGCTGGTCACCGCCCTCGTTGGGGCGGTGGAGTCCGCCCGGGGGCTGTGGGTGTGCGCCGCCATGTCGGATGGAGACCGGGGGATGACCGAAAGATCCCCGGACGGCCTCGTCGATGTGGAGGCAGCAGGTTTCCCTTACCGCGTGCGGTACCTCCCGATCCCCGAGGAGACCTACCACCGCTACTACAACGTGGTGTCCAACCGCGTGCTGTGGTTCGCCCACCACTACCTGTGGGACACGGCGCGACAGCCCGTATTCGACGAGCGGTTCGGTGAGGCCTGGGACGCCTACGTGACCGTGAATCGCGCGTTCGCCGAGGCCCTGGCCTCCGAGGCCGGCCGGAGCTCGGCCGAGCCGGTCTTCCTGGTGCAGGACTACCACCTGGCGCTCGTGCCGAGGATGCTGCGGGAACTGCGGCCGGACGCGTTGATCGCGCACTTCTCCCACACCCCGTTCGCGGGCGCGACCTACCTTCGGATCCTGCCGGATCGCATCCGCGAGCAGCTCCTCCGCGGCATGCTGGGGGCCGACGTCTTGGGGTTCCACTCGGAGGCGTGGGCCGAGAACTTCCTCCTGTCGAGCAGGCTCCTCCCGGGGGCCAGGGTCGACCTGGCGAGGTCCCGGGTCCTCCTGGAAGGCAGGCAGACCCTGGTGCGGGTCCATCCGATCTCGGTCGATCCGGCGGCGATGCGACAGCGAGCGACCTCGCCGGAGGTCCGCCGCCTCCGCAGGGAGTTGAACCGGTGGCGTGGCGACAACCGGCTGATCCTGCGGGTCGACCGGTTGGAGCTCACGAAGAACATCGTGCGGGGCTTCGACGCGTTCGCCGAGTTCCTGTCCCGCCACCCCGAATGGAGGGGACGGGTCCGGTTCCTCGCGCTGCTCAGCCCGTCGCGCGAGGAGCTACCCGAGTACCGGAAGTACACGGAGCGGTGCGTGGAGGCGGCCGCCCGGATCAACCGGGAGCTCGGGACCGAGGACTGGCAGCCCGTGGACGTCCGCATCCGTGACGACCACGACGCCACCCTGGCCGCCTACGGGCTGTACGACGTGCTGCTGGTGAACCCGGTGATCGACGGGATGAACCTGGTGGCCATGGAAGGGCCCCTGGTGAACCGACGCCACGGCGTCCTCGTGCTTTCGCGCAACGCCGGCGCCTACGGGCGCCTGGGCCGGTACGCGATGGGCGTGAACCCGTTCGACATCGGGGAGATGGCCGATTCCCTGGCGGACGCGCTGACCATGCCGGGCGAGGAACGGGCCCGCAGGGCCCGGGGCCTGGCCCGGCTGGTGCTGGCCAACCCTCCGGCCCGGTGGGTCGGCGCGCAGATCGAGGACCTGGAGGTCGCGCTCCGGCGACGGGCAAGGGCTCAGGCCAGCTGACGCAGGAGCTCCACCAGCCCGGCCGGGCCGTTGACGACCAGGTCCGCCGTGGCCGTGAGCCCCTCCGGCGTCTCGTCCCCCCGGACCACGACCTTCACACCGAACACGCCGCGCTCCGCCAGCCGGCCGAGTGCGGCGAACGCATCCAGGTCGGCAGCATCGTCGCCGGCGAAGAGCACGGCACGAAGACCCTCTTCGACCGCCACCCGCTCCACGACGCCGCCCTTGCGGGGCGGCCCCGCGGGGAGGAGCTCGAGGACCCGCTTCCCCTCCACCAGTTCCAGCTCGGCCCGCTCCGCGACCAGCAGGAGGTCGGCAACGAGCGCAACCCGGGCCTCGGCCGGGTCCGGAGCTTGCCGGTAGTGAACCGCCACGGATACCCCCTTCTCTTCGACCCAAGCCGCAGGCACCGCAGAGGCGATGTCGCGCACGGCCTCGAGCAGCTCCGGCGACAGCTCGGGCAGCGACTCCCTCAGGCCGTACAGCCCCTCGTACCGGACCCCGGCCACGCCCAGCAATCCCGCCACCTCCTCCGACCTCCGGCCCGAGACGACCGCAACCACTCTGTACCGAGCGACCAGGGCGGCGACCGCTTCCCGCGCGCCGGGATACACCTCGGCCAGGCTCGGGCGGGCCGCGATGTCGGAGAGCGACCCGTCGAAGTCGAGGAAGATGCCGGCCGCGGCGGCGGCGTCTCGGATCCGGTCCAGGCTAGGCGATGAAATCGTTACCCAGGTAGACGACGATCAGGGCATCCTTGGGAACGTTCGTGCCGGGCGGGAGCTTCCCGACGGTGGTGCCCTGGGGGAAGAAGTGCTCGGCCAGCCACTGGGCGCTCTCCTTGTAGGCGGAGTCTCGGTAGTACACGGCTGTGGTGTCGCGGGCCGATGCGTCTCCGACGTAGGCGGACTTAGAGCCCAGGCCCGGGACGACGACCCCGAACCGCTTCACCAACCTGTTGGCGGTGGCGGCAGCCAGCCCGCTCTGCGTGGTGGTGTTGTAGACGAACATCTTCGTCCCCTGGAGCTGCGGCGGCGGCGGTTGTTTCGGCGGCTTCGAGGGCGAGGGCGAGGGCGAGGACGAGGGCGAGGACGAGGGGCTCGAGGTGCCGATCGCCTTGCCACCACCTTGATTCTCGAAGGCGTTGGCCATCACGACGATGCCGCCCACCAGGAGGGCGATCACCACAGCGGCTTTCAGCGTGCTACCGGCCAAGGATAGGTAGAAGCTCCTGTTCGAGGCAGGCTCGTGGTTGCCGGGCACATCCTACCCCAGTGCCCTCGGCCTACAACTCGAGGCCGAGCCGCCTGGCGAAGCGCTTGCGACGGCGGGCCTCCCGCAGCCTACGCAGCCGCCGAACCAGCATCGGATCGAACTCCAGGGCCTCCGTGCGGTCGATGATCTGGTTCAGCAGCTGGTGGTAGCGCGTGGGCGAGATACGCAACCGCTCTCGGATGGCCCGCTCCTTCGATCCGGGATGCTTCCACCAGTCTCGCTCGAAGTCCAGGATCCGCCGGGACCGGGGGTCCAGGCCACCCTCTTCAGACGCGGCGTCGTCGCGGGGGTATGTCGCATTCATGAACCGAACGCTAGCGGCTCCTCGCGCCGGTTCAAGCATCCCCGCCTGGAACCCGACAACCGGAGAGGACCCCATTCGAGGGTAAGACGATGCCGCTCGCCCGCCGGGCCGGAGGATGCCGTGGTCGACGCCGTACAGAGGAGCGAGGAGCTCGCGCACGAGGAACTTCGGTCCGTCGCCCAGCTCAAGATGCTGCACAACCTGGCCCCCCACCTGAACCGTCTGAACGACGTCCACGCGATCGGCGAGGCCGTCACGGCTGAGCTCCGAACCCTCATCGACTATCACAACTGCCGGATCTACCTGCTCCGCTCGGACGGGGAGACCCTCGTTCCCATCGTCTTCCGGGGGGAGCTCACCGAGTACCAGAGCGAGACCTTCCAGGAGCTCATCACCAAGGTGGGCGAGGGCATCACCGGCCACGTCGCCGCGACCGGCGAGTCCTTCTACACGCCGAACGCGATGGACGTGCCTTGGGCCGTCCAGATC
The DNA here is from genome assembly GCA_023251895.1 of bacterium. Classification (GTDB taxonomy): domain Bacteria; phylum Actinomycetota; class UBA4738; order UBA4738; family HRBIN12; genus JAHEXX01. Next base: position 20,189 of record JAHEXX010000011.1, on the reverse strand, counting down.
GCCGGCACCCCAGAGGTGGACGAGTCCATGCTCGCCGTGCCGTTGCTGTACGCGGACCGGGTCATCGGCGTCATCGTCCTGTCGAAACTCGGCATCGATCGATTCGACATGGGAGACATGCGTTTGCTGGAGGTGCTCGCTTCGCACGCCGCCGTCGCCCTCGAGAACGCCCGGTTGTTCCAGCTGGAGCGGGAGGCGGCGGAGACCGCTTCGGCGCTCCTCGGCATCTCGCAAGCCCTCACGGGCGTGCATGAAACGGAGGCCGTGCTGAGAGAGGCCCTCGCGGCGATCCCCAATCTCATCCCGTGCTCGGCGGTGGCCGCCTACGTGCGGAACGAGGAGAACGGTGCGTTCGAGCTGGTCGGGCACGGGGGCACGGACCCCGCTCGAGTGCGGGCCTTCGAGCAGATGCGCCACGTCGACCCCGACACCGCGGCCCGGTTCCTCCTCTCCCTGGAGGAGCCCTTCGTGCTGCCCCGGGAGATGATTCGGGAGGCGAGCGTCGCCGTGGGATTCGAGACCGAGCCCCGGGAGACCCTGGTCGCGCCGATGCGATGGGACCCAGAGGGATTCGGGGCACTCGTGATACTCGCCTCCCACCAGGAAGCCTCGTTCACCGGCCGGGACGTGCGTCTGGCCGGCGGCGTCGCCGACATCACGTCTCTGGCCCTGGGGAACGCCCGCCGGTTCCACGAGCTGGAGCGGTTCCATGAGCTCGTGGAAGGCCTGGAGGCGATCTTCTGGGAGGCCGACGCGGCGACGCTCCAACTGACGTTCCTGTCCGGAGGCGCCTCAGACATCTTTCGACAGCAAGTCCAGGCGTGGCTGTCCGAGCCGCGCGGGTGGGGTGACCACATCGTCGCCGAGGACCGGCAGACCGCCCTGGCAGCCCTCCGTTCCGCCGTTGCGGGCGGAGGTGACGAGAGCCTGGAGTACCGGGCGAGCACCGCTGGCGGGATCGTCTGGCTCCGCGACATGATCCACCTCGTCCGCGACGCGCAAGGGTCCGTGGTGCAGCTCCGCGGGCTGATGGTGGACGTCACGGAACGCAAGCGCGCCGAGCAGGCCCTCCGTAGGAGCGAGCGCAAGTACTCGGAGGCGTTCCGGCGCGAGCGTGAGGCGACCCAGCGCTTGCGGGCCCTCGACGAGATGAAGAACACGTTCCTGGAGGCGGTGTCCCACGACCTCCGCACGCCGCTCACGTCGATCCTGGGCTCCGCCCTCACCCTGGAGCAGGCCGGGCCGAGCATCGCCACGGATGACGCCCAGGACCTGGTTCGCCGGATCGCGGCCAACGCCCGCAAGCTGGAGCGGCTCCTGTCCGACCTGCTCGACCTGGACCGGCTCCAGCGAGGGATCATAGCTCCCCAGCGCCGGCCCACCGATGTCGGGGCCCTGGTTCGCCATGTGGTCCAGGAGTCGGACACGGCGCTGGGCCGGGCGGTGGAGATCGAGGCCGAGGCCCTGGTCGCGTCGATCGACGCCGCCAAGGTCGAGCGGATCCTGGAGAACCTTCTGGCGAACGCAGCCCGGCACACGCCGACCGGAACGCGTCTGTGGGTGAAGGCTCTGGCCCAGGACGGAGGCTTGTTGCTGGTCGTGGAGGACGAGGGTCCAGGGGTCCCCAAGGAGCTGCGGGAGGCCGTCTTCGAGCCCTTCCGGCAGGGACCGAACCCGTCCCAGCACTCCCCCGGCGTGGGCGTCGGCCTCTCGTTGGTCGGCCGGTTCGCCGAACTCCACGGGGGCCGGGCCTGGGTGGAGGAACGCCCAGGCGGCGGTGCCTCCTTCCGGGTCTTCCTGCCCGGCTCGTAGCCTCCCGGGACAACCGACCCCTCGGCCCCGGGCCGTTGGCCCCTCCCTGCAGCCGAGTACGCACCGGACACTGCCGCCTAGTAGAGAAGGGAGGATGACTCATGGAGCTCACGGGCAGGGAGTTCTGGGGCATCATCCACGGCATGGGGGCAGGGGCGGTGTTCCTTCTGGCCTTCGCCGGCGGGCTGGCCGGACTGTGGAGCCTGCGGCCAGGGCTGGTCACCGAGGCGGGCATCGTCGAACGCGCCCGGCGGTTGAAGATCGGGACCTGGATCATGGCCACGGCGGCCTGGGTCACCGTCCTCACCGGGACGTGGATCGTGTACCCCTGGTACCGGGATGCAGCCGACCCGAACTCGCCGAAGAACCTCCTCCTGGCCAGCCCGAAGACGGCCGACTGGCACAACTTCGGCATGGAATGGAAGGAGCACATCGCCTGGATCGCGCCGCTGATCGCCACGGCGGTGGCCTTCGGGGTCGCGTACTACGGCAAGGAACTGATCAAGCGTCAGGAGGTGCGGCGAGGCCTGATGGCGTTCTTCACCCTCGCGGTGGTGATCGCCGCGATCGCGGGGCTCTTCGGGGCCCTGATCACCAAGGTCAAGCCGGTGATGTAGCGGAGAGGAGGCGAGATCCATGGCAGAGACCGAAGTGAAGGGCCAGATTACCGGGGGCGGTGGTCAGGCCGAGGCCCCGGCCAAGCCGTTCGGCCCGGTTGCAGCCGGGTTCCTCTCGGCCGGCATCGCCGCGGTCGTGTTGGGGATCCTCACGACGCTGACGGAAGCCAACGCGACCATCAAGTCCAAGCTCGAGTTCAGCTCCCGCGTGGGTTCGCTGTCGGGGAAGACGATCATCACCGTGATCGTGTACTTCGGGGTATGGGCGATCCTGGGAGTCGCGTGGCGGGGCAAGGAGGTGGACCCCAAGAAGGTCTTCACCTGGACGGCTGTCCTCGTGGGCATCGCGCTCGTCCTCACGTTCCCTCTGTTCTTCCAGCTGTTCGCCCCCGAGGCGTAGGTAAGGACGGATAGCAGTCACCGCGAACCACGACGGCGAGACCAATGTCCTCGGGGGGGAGTCGATGACCGGACTGGTGGGGGAACCGGTGTGGATGATCTCCGAACAGAAGGACGAGGGAACGATGCTCGCGAAGCTGATCAGGCCGCTGCTCCCCGCGGCCTAGAAGGGGCTCCGAGGGTTGGGCCGAGGCTACTCTGACGAGGCCTCGGCCCCGCCCTCGGTGTCACCCCTTGGCGCTGCCTCCGCGTCGGCGGCGATCTTCTTCTCCAACTCGACGATCTCGGCGACCATCCGATCGGTCTCCTCGCCGGCTGTGGCTCCTTCGGTCCGCTCCTTCACGATCAGGTAGCCCAGCTGCTTGGCGAGATCATCGGCCTTCCTTCGGGTCTGGACCTCCTCCACCTTGCCCTGCGCGGCATCGACACCCTTCTTGGCCGCCTCCACGCCTTGGCCGGCGATGTCCTTCACCTTGTCCAGCAGCCCCATAGCCGCCACCTCCTTTCCCCTGTCGTCCCGAACCTATCGAGTCTGGTGCGTTGCGGTCCAATCCTGGAAGGCGAGAGCCGAGAGGCTGGGAGGGATGGTGCCTCTCGGCTCTCATGTCCGGGGGTGCGAACCGACCCGGAACCCTTGCTCGCCGGGGCCCGAGGTGGCGCCCTCAGATGAACAGCGTGACGGCGTCCTGGGCCTCGAGCAGCATCGTGGTGGCACCGGCAGGCTCGTCCAGTCCATCGATCATGTCCTCCCGCGAGAGCCCCAGGAGGTCCATCGTCATCTGGCAGGGAACGAACCGGACGCCCAGCTCGCGGGCCATCTCGAGCAGCTCGCCGGGGCTGGCGACCTTGTGATCCTTGCCCAGTTTCAGCATCATCCTGGGTCCGGCGCCGGCGAAGTTCATCTTCCCGAGCTTCAGGTGCTCCATGCCGGGGTGATCCATCATCGCGACCATCTTCTGCATCCAGTTGTCACCGGTGATCCGGACGTTCTCCTTCACCAGCGAGAACAACCCCCAGAACGTGAAGAAGATCGTGGTCTGCATGCCCATGGCCGCCCCGGTCGTCGCGAGGATCATCTGCGGCCACACCTTGTCGAGGTCACCGCTCCACGCGATGATCACCAGCTTGTCGTGGGCGTGCTCCTCGTGCTCGCGGACCGGCGCCTCGAGCTCGGCTTCCTGTACCGCCATCGCACTCATCTCCTCCTGATTACGAAGCGGTAGACACCGCCCTCTTCGGTCTGTTCCACCAGCTCATGGCCGGTGCTCCGGGACCAGGCGTTGAAGTCCGGCACCGATCCTGGATCGGTCGCCAGCGCCTCGATCAGCTCACCTGGCTGCAGCTGCTTGATGGCCTGCGCCGTCTTCACGATCGGCAACGGACAGCTCAGCCCCTTCAGGTCCAGCGTCTTCGCGATCTGCGTGCTCATCTCTTGCTCCTCACCATCGGGGCCCATTCTGGGATCCGGCCCTTGGGTACCGTCTCCCAGTACAGGCGGTTGAACATCCATTTGGCCAGGTGCCAGATGCGGGCGGGGTGCGGCGGTACGGGCGGATGCTCGTAGTCGAACCGCAGCGCCGTCGCCTTCCCGTTCCCCGTCTCCAGGAAGCACATGACCTGGCCCGGGTAGTTCGCCTTGGGGGCCGTGCCCCGTATCAGCGACGCGATCCGGTTCGCCACCACGGGCGCCTCGAAGTGCGCCGTGGACCCGCTCTTGGAGATGGGCAGGTTGGTTGCGTCTCCGATCGCGAACACCCGCTCGTAGCCCTCCACCTGCAACGAGAGCTTGTCGGTGGGGAGCCATCCGGAGACGTCGCCGAGACCCGAATCGGTGACCACCGTCTGGCCGCGGTGCGGCGGAACGATGATCATCAGGTCGGACTCGACCTTCTCGCCCTCCAGCGACGTGATGACGCGGGCCGACGGATCGATCTCCTCGACGTTGAAGAACGTCGTGAGGCCGATGCCGCGCTCCTCCATGATCGGTTGCACAAGCTTGGAGGCCGACTCGATCGTGAAGGCCCGGTTCAGCGGCGACAGCAGAGTCACCTGGCTCCGATCGCGGATGCCCCGCTCTCGCAGGTACTCCTCCAGCATCAGCGTGAACTCGACCGGCGCCGGCGGACACTTGTAGGGGATGCCCGATACGCCGATGTGGATGCGGCCACCCCTGAACCGCCGCAGCTCCTCGCGGAGACGCTGCGCCCCCTCGAGCGAGTAGAACTCGTACGCCCCCTCCACCAATCCCGGGATCTGATCCGGGACCAGGCGGGCGCCGGTGGCGATCACCAGGAAGTCCCACTCGAGGTTGCCACCCCGCTCGAGCTGAACGGTTCCCGCTTCGGGATGGATGCGGACAGCCCGCTCTACGGCGAGCTGCACGTCCCTGCGCAGCAGGGTGCGTTCATCCCGGGCGAGCCAGCGTCCGTTGGCCTGACCCAAGGCGACGTAGAGGTAGCCCGGCTGATAGACGTGCATCCCCGTGGGATCCACCACCGTGATCCTTGCGTCGCGGCCGAGTTCCTTGGACAGCAGGTTCGCCGCCAGGGTCCCGCCGACCCCGCCCCCCAGGACGACGATCCGAGCCGGCATCGTCGATCACCGGGCCTTGCGGACCACGAACCGCGCGAAGCCATCCTCCTGAACGACCTCTACCAGCTCGTGGGCGGCCTTGTTGATCCATGCCGGGATGTCGGTCCGCGAGCCCTCGTCGCTCGACAGCACCTCGATCACGTCACCCACCTGCCCCTCCCGGATGGCGCCGATCAGCGTCATCAGTGGCCCCGGGCAGGGCATGCCCCGCGCGTCGATCGAGCGGGAAACCTCAGTCGTCGTCATCGTCCACACCCCCTAGATGAAGGTCACGGGGCCGTCGACCTCCAGGAAGAAGGACGCCACCCCCTCCACGTCGTCGACCAAAGGATCGAGATCGTCCTTGGTGATGCCGAACATCTCCATCGACAGCGAACAGGCGTGGATGCCCACCTCGCCGATCCCCTTGGCCTGGCCGAGAATCTCGCTCCAGTGCTGTCCTCCGTGCCGCTGCAGCACCCCGTGCCCCTCCGGACCGGCCTCCGGGGCCACGCCGTGGTCCTTATGGATCCGGTCCGTCCGGAACGCGTCCAGGGCCCAGTACTGCAGGAAGATGTTGACCCTGCGGCCCATGGCGGCCCCTCCGGCCGTGAGAACGGCGGCCGCATTCAGCTTGTCGTCGGTTCCCGAGAACAGGACCAACGAGAGTGTGTCCGTGTCGGCCATCTCGCACCCCCTGGTTTCCGCTTCTAGCGACAGATTCGAGGCCGAAAGCTCGAACGATATGGGCAGGAGGGCCCCACGGCTGGGGGTCCTTCGGTCCGAAGGGCTGATTGACGAGGGCACGGGCCGCTGCTACCGTCAGCCACGCAGCTGACCGGACAACTGGAGGCCGCGGCGCGTTCGCCGTGGCCTTTTCCATTGCCGAAGGGAACCGGATTGCACGTCGATTGGCTGGTGGCGCTGGCCTCGATCGGTGCGGGCTTCACCGTCGGGCTCACCGGCATGGGCGGCGGCGCCCTCATGACGCCCATGCTCGTCCTGCTGTTCCACGTGGAGCCACTCGCGGCCGTGTCCAGCGACCTGGTGGCCGCCCTCGTGATGAAGCCGGTCGGGGGCGCCGTTCACATGCGACGGGGCACCGTCAACTGGGATCTGGTGCGATGGCTTTCCGTCGGTTCCATCCCCACCGCCTTCGCCGGGGTATTCGTCTTGCGGGCACTGGGCGACCCGGACCAGGTGCAGGTGCGCTTGAAAGCGATCCTCGGTGCGTTCCTACTGATCGCAGCGAGCGCGATCGCCCTGAAGGCCTATCTGCACCATCGGCACACCGCCAGGGTCCGCGATGGCCTGATCGAGCCGGACGACCCGGATGCGCGGCTGGAGGTCAAGAAGGTGGCGACCTTGGCCATCGGAGCGGCCGGCGGCTTGATGGTCGGGATGACCTCGGTGGGCTCGGGCTCGCTGATCATCATCCTGCTGATGATGCTCTACCCCCGGATCCACGGCCGGAACCTCGTCGGCACCGATCTGGTGCAGGCCATCCCCCTGGTCGCCGCCGCCGCCCTGGCCCACCTCGCGTACGGCGACTTCCAGCTCGGCCTGACCGAGTCGGTCCTGATCGGCGCCGTCCCGGGCGTGTACGTGGGTGCGCACCTGTCGTCGCGAGCGCCCGACGCGTTCATCCGGGTCTGCCTGGTGTACGTGCTCATGGCCTCGGGCCTGAAGCTGGTGGGTATGCCCACCGAGACCCTGTTCTGGGTTCTCCTCGCGACCGTCGTCGTCGGATTGCCCATCTGGGGGGCGATCGACGCGCACAGCCGCCCCGACCACCACTGGGTGACCACCGCGCTCACCAAGAAGGCCTCGGTCAGGTGGCAGGCCTACGGTGCCTTCGTCGGCGTGGGGTTCGGGGCGGCCCTCCACTACTTCTTCAGCACGAGGAAGCACCTCAAGGCTGCCGAGAAGGCCGCGATCACCACGGTCGAGGCGGAGCGGGAGCGGGTGCCGGTCTTCGTCCCGCCTGGTTCGGAGTAGGTCCCGCCGCTAGGATGGCGGGGAGCGGGCGCGGCGGAGGTACGCGCCATCTCCGACAGCCCGAGAAGGAACAGTCCGTGGCGAACGAGCGGCTCCCTCAAGGACCCGGCGACCTGTCCGACCTCACCGACGAAGAGCAGACCGTGCTGGCCAAGGTCGCCGCGATCGTGCGACGGGTTCAGTTCGGCACCGTCGTCTTGGTGATCCAGGACGGCAAGGTCGTACAGATCGAGATGGCGGAGAAGTTCCGGCTGCGATGAGTGGAGGACTCCGAAGGCCCGTCGAACCGACACCGCTCCGTGCCCAGGGCGAGCAGCCCAAGCTGGCCCTGCGTCAGGTTGTGAAGGCCTATAGGAGCGCCGCCGGCGAGCGCATGGTGGCCCTCGACGACGTGTCGTTCGACGTCCACTCGGGGGAGTTCCTGTGCCTGCTCGGCCCGACCGGCTGCGGGAAGACGACGATCCTCAACATCCTGGCCGGACTGGAACGGCCCACCAGCGGCGAGGTCCTCCTGGACGGAGCGCCCATCCCGGGCCCCGGCCCCGACCGGGCCGTGCTGTTCCAGGAGCCCGCGCTGTTCCCGTGGCTCTCGGTCGTGGGGAACGTGGAGTTCGCGTTGAGGCTGATCGGCGTGCCTCACGGCGAGCGGACCGAGCGGGCGATGGACTGGCTGGAGAAGGTGAACATGGGGCGCTTCGCGAACGCCCAGCCGCACGAGCTGTCCGCGGGCATGCGGCAGCGGGCGGCCCTGGCCCGGGCACTCGCGTGCGACCCGGACGTCCTGCTCGCCGATGAGCCCTTCGGTGCCCTCGACGCGCAGGCCCGGGAGGTGCTCCAGCGCGAGCTCGAGCGCGTCTGGTCGGAAGGCGAGACCCGCAAGACGTTCGTCTTCGTCACCCACAACGTACGGGAAGCGACGTTCCTCGCCGACCGAGTGCTGGTGATGTCGGCGCCTCCGGGGCGGCTGCTCGAGGAACAGCGGATCTACGCGTCGCGTCCGCGACGACTGGACGACGTGCTGCTGACGAAGGTCGCCTCGGACATCCACGAGTACCTGGTGAGGGAGGTGGACAAGGTTGTCGCGCGCGAGACGGGCACTTGACGAGGCCGGGCCCGTCCTCACCGCCATCGGGACGGCCCTTCTCCTGTGGATCGTGGTGGCGGCGATCTGGCCCTCCATCCTTCCTTCGCCGCTATCGGCCTGGCGTGCGCTTCGCGACAAGATCGCCGACGGCACGATCCCCGAAGCGACCCTCAAGACGCTGATCCGGCTGGTCTTCTCGTTCGTCGCCGCCATCCTGGTAGGGACGCTGATCGGGATGGGGCTTGCTGCGTCGGACTTCGCACGCCGGGGCTTTGGCAAGCTGATCGTGGCCCTCCAGGTGATCCCGTCCCCCGCCTGGATCCCGCTGGCCATCGTGTGGTTCGGCGCAACGGAGCGGGCGGTGGTCTTCGTGGCTTTCGTCGGCGCCTTCCCCTCCGTGACGCTTGCCACGATGGCCAGCCTCCGGCAGGTGCCGCCGCTGCTCCAGCAGGCAGGGCGGACGCTCGGCGCGAAGGGGTGGGCCCTGTACGGCAGCATCATCTTCCCGGCCGCGCTTCCCGGCTACGTGGCCGGCCTGCAGCAGGCCTGGGGGTTCGCCTGGCGCGCGCTGATGGCGGGCGAACTCGTCGTTTCCGCGGCCAATGCCGTGGGGCTGGGCCACCTGCTCGTCCGATCGGGGTCGGACCTCGCGCTCCTGCTCGCCGTCCTGGCGGTGATCATGCTGATCGGAGTGGCCGTCGACCTGTTCGTCTTCGGCGTCATCGACCGGCGGATCCGTCGGCGCCGGGGCCTGGTCATCGCCTGACGGAGCCCCGTCGATACGCGCCGTTCGGCCTACGGCCTTTCGACTCGGGCAAATCCGCCTCTCGGGGCCTGTTTCGAATGTCCCCGGAATGCCGAAAAGAAGGTAGAGCGAGCTACCCGGAACACGGCTTCGAGTAGGGACGAGGAACGGGATGCAGGGATGACCACGGTCGCGCCGTCGCAGCCCTTCGGCCGGGAGGGCCTGTTCCGAACGGTCGGCCCATTGATCGGGGCCGCCTTCTTCGCTCTCCTGGCGGTCGGCCTGTCGAACTCCACCCGCGGGGAGGCTCCGGCACTGATCAAGGCAGCCACGCTCGCGGCGCTCACGCTCTCGGCCATGCAGCTCCTGCCTTGGGACAGGCTCCCGCCGGCCGTCCAGGTCGGGCCCGCCCTCGGATATCTGATGGTCGCGGCGTTGATCCGTCAGGCCACCGGCGGGCCGGACTCGATGTACGCGCAGCTCGTCTTGGTGCCGCTCCTGTGGCTGGCCGTCTTCGGCAGTGTGCTGGAGCTCGCCGTCGGCGTCGCCAGCCTGGCGACGGTCCTGGCCATCCCCATGATCCTTACGCAGGACGGTGCGGCCCAGCTCCCGGGGAGCCTCACGATCCTGGTCCTGGCCGCCGGCATCGGGTTCGGCGTGCAACGGCTGTTCGAGTTCCTGCGCGACCACTCGCTCCAGCTGAACCAGCTTGCGCGGACCGACCCACTCACCGGGGTGGCCAACCGCCGGGCATGGGACGAGGAGATCGTGGACGTCGTGGAGCGTTCGTCCGTCCTCACGGCTCCCCTGTGCGTGACCATCATCGACCTCGACCATTTCAAGGCATTCAACGACTCCAGGGGACATCAGGCGGGCGACCGCCTCCTGAAGGAGGTCACCGCCGGCTGGCGCGGCCAGCTGCGCGACGGGGACACCCTGGCCCGCCTCGGCGGCGACGAGTTCGCCATCATCCTGCCGGGTTGCCCCCTGGACGCCGCCCAGCGCATCGTGCAGCGGCTTTGCGAGAGGATGCCCCAAGGGATCACCTGCTCAACGGGCCTGGCCTCGTGGGACGGTTCCGAATCGGCTCACGAGCTCATCGCTCGGGCCGACGCCGCCGTGTACGCGGCGAAGGAACAGGGCCGCAACCGCATCATCGTGGCCGCGTAGCCGGCCGCTTGCCCCACCCCGATCGCCGCGGTAGCGTGCCACGCCATGCTCGACCTCCTGATAGCCGGCGCGTCGATCGTGGACGGATTGGGGGGGCCCACGGTTCCCGGATTCGTCGGGGTGAAGAGCGATCGGATCGCGATCGTGGGAGGCGAGGGCCAATCCGAACCCGAAGCGGCACAACGGATCACTGCGATGGGCCACGCGATCTCGCCCGGCTTCATCGACGTCCACAATCACTCGGATCTCGTGCCGTTCGTCGAGCCGTGGATGGACAGCATGCTCCGCCAGGGAGTAACGACGGTGGTCGTCGGCAATTGCGGGACGTCGGCCGCGCCGCCCGCCGGTGCGGCCGAGGCCGCCGAGCTGATGAACGTACGTCCCGATCAGCTCGATCTGTCGTGGCAGACGTTCGCCCAGTACTTGGAGCGGCTCGACGCGTGCCGACCGGCGATCAACGTCGCCGCCTTGGTGGGTCACGGGGCGCTCCGACGACAGGCCATGGGCATGGAACGGCGGGCCCCGACGGCCGACGAACTATCGGAGATGCGGCGACTCCTGGCAGAGGGGCTCGATGCCGGCGCGGTCGGCATGTCGACCGGCTTGATCTACGCCCCAGGGATCCACGCATCGACCGACGAGATCGTGGAGATCGCCCAAGAGCTCCCACGATACGGCGGCGTCTACGCCAGCCACATCCGGGGCGAGGGGGCGCCGGTGTTCGACGCCGTGGCGGAGTGCATCGAGATCGGCCGGCGGACCGGCGCTCCCTCGCACATCAGCCACCTGAAGGTCGAGACCAGTCGCGCGTGGGGCCGTGCTGCCGAGCTCCTGGCCCTGATCGACTCGGAGCGTGAGCGCGGCGCCGATGTTTCGGCCGACCAGTACCCGTATGCGGCATGGGAGAGCTCGCTGTCATCGTGCCTCCCTGCGTGGGCCTCGCCGGAGGAGCTGCCGGCCCTTCGGTCGGACCCGGCCACCCACGAACGGCTGAGGACGGCGGTGCAGCGGGGCGAGGAGGGCTGGCAATGCTGCGCCGACGGTCTGGGATGGGATCGCATCGTCATCGTGGGCCACGCCGGCTCGGACGAGCTGACCGGCAGGAGCATCCAGCAGGTGGCCGAGGACCGGGGAGCCGACCCAGTGGATACCGTGTTCGACCTGTTGATGGCGGACCCGAACACCAGTGTCATCGGGCACGCGATGTTGGAGGAGGACGTCCGAACCATCCTGGCCCGCGACGACGTGATGGTGGCGTCCGACGGTCTCGGCATCTCGCCGGACGGACCCATGGCCGGATTCAACGTGCACCCGCGGTATTACGGGACGTTCCCCCGAGTGCTGGGACGATACGTGGCCGAGGGCGTGTTGCCCCTTGAGACTGCGGTGAAGAAGATGACCTCGTTACCGGCCGACCGGTTCGCCCTGGGCAACCGAGGCCGGATCCACGAGGGCGCGGTTGCCGACCTGGTGGTGTTCGACCCGGCGTCGGTGACCGACCGGGCCACGTTCGGCGCGCCGCACTTGTACGCGGAGGGCATCCTCGCCGTCATCGTGGCCGGGCGGGTGGTCTGGGACGGCGAACCTCGCGAGCGAGCCGGTCGGGTGATCCGCCGCTCTGAATGGCCCTACGGGTAACAGGCCCGCAGCAGGTAGATGTGGGGGTCGACCGCCGGCCCGTTCCCCGGATGCCACTCGAAGTGGTCGTGAGAACTCGTGGCGTCGCCCGACGTCCCGACGTAGCCGATCACGGTGCCGGCCTTCACGCCTCCCAGCGTGCCCAGGGCCGAGAGGTGCGCGTTGTACGCGTGGCCATAGGGCCCGTAGACCTTGACCCCCAGGCCCCCCAGGTCACTGGTCACCGCGACGGCCAACCCGTCGAACGGTGCCACGATGGGGGCCCCGTATGGCGCGGGGATGTCGTTGCCCATGTGCGCGTGGGGCGTCGGTTCGATGCGCATCACGCCGAAGTCGTCCGAGATCGCTTCGAACCCTCGGACCGGACAGACCTTCAGCGGGGCCAATCGGTCGATCACGACCGCGAGGCGCTTCCTGCCCCTTGACAGCCGCCTGATCAGTCGCCGCTGGTGGGTCACCGCCCTACCCGTCGCCGCGCGCTGGCGGATCAGCACCATCATACGCCGCGGATACTCGCCCTGGGCCGAGCGGATCCGAACCAGCTTCCCCAGGAACGAAGACTCCCGACTGAGGATCCGCAGATGCTTACGATGGGTCCCCAGGTGCGACTTCGTGGCCTCCCGCTGCTTGCGGGCCTGTTGGAGGATGGCGTCTCCTGAGGCGTGGGTCATTGGTCCGAGCGCAATGACCATGCACGCCAGCAGGGCCGCGCGGGCGCGTCTGGACATGAACCAGGGCATCGGCTTTGGGGCCGGGATCCTTGAGTCCCCCGGTCGGCCCGTCCCCGGCGCCCCACGTCACGTGGTGCTCCCGGCCCATGGTCGAACGGCACGCACGAGCCGCCAGCCCCGACAGGGTGGGGAAGCGGAGGAGCCGGCGGTCGGATTCGAACCGACGACCTAGCGATTACAAGTCGCTTGCGCTACCGGGCTGCGCCACGCCGGCCTCGGGGAGTCTACTCCCCGAGGCCGGCGTGGCAGCTCGATCCGAGCTCAGGTCCCGGAGCCGCGGAGGTCGGCTCGCAGCCGGTCCTCGGTCAAGCCCTCGGTGCGGACCCGGACGTCCAGGTAGATCAGCATCGCGACCAGGGCGGTGAACGGCGTGGTGAGGATGGATCCACCCGCGGCCGCCACCCCGCTCAGGAACCACCCCTGGAACAGTGCCGCAAGCATGGCGTTCACCACGCCAGCGATCAGGAACGCGACGATGTAGGCGCCGAGCACGTGCCAGAAGTGTCCGGAGACCAGATCCCACGAGCGCCGCATCGCTTCGGTTCCGCGTTTCCCCTCCACGACCAGCGCGGGGAGGGCCACCGAGAACATCACCGCGGCGATGATCCCCGGGATGACCAGCAGGATCAGGCCCACCACCACGGCCAACGCGACGAGGAGGCCGACCAACAGGATCGACCACAGCCGGGCGAACCCGTACTCGAACGCACCGCCCACGGTGAGGGTCTCACCGACCAGCGTGCCTGCAGCGGCGCGCGCGATGGCTCCGGTGAGCACCTGCGTGATCAGAGCGGCGATCAGCCCTCCGACGAACAGAAGCAGCACGGTCCGGCCGAAGCTCGTGCTGGTGGTTGTCACGGTGAACTTGCCGAGCGCGGTTTCGATCGTCCTCTTCTTCAGTGCGAGCGCCGAATCCGTCAGGTAGTACTGCAGGATCGTGAGCGGAACGACGACCACGGCCACGATCTGCCATAGAACAACGTAGTTGGCTCGGTACAGCTCGAACGCCTCGCTCAGGATGTCGCCGATGCCCCGGGCCCCGAACCCGCCACCGGCCCCGGGGGTCGACCCCGGAGGAGGAGGCGGCGGAGGTGGTGGCGGTAACTGGTCCATGCGACTGCTCCTTCCTCGATGCCGCGACGAACACTAGGGAAGTGGGTCGAGCGCGGCAAACCGCCCGGAACGAGGCGCTGCCGGCGGCCTGCGCAGGCCTCAGCCGGCTACTGGAACAACGCCTGGTTGGTCCAGAGAGTCCAGATGATGAACCCGTCGATGGCGAGGCCGACGATCGCGCCGCTGGTTGCCCCGCCGATGTTGATGAGGTTGAGCACGGCACCGATGCCGGCCAGGGCGAGGGCCACCGTCCAGGCCTGCTTCTGGAGCTTCAGGATTCCCGTCCCCGCCCAGATCATGCCCGCGCCGAGGGCCAGGTACAGGATGCCGTAGATGATCAACACGCCACCGCCGAACCCGACGAAGGCCGAGCCCCCGGTAACCGCGATCAGGCCGCCCAAGATCGAGAAGCCGCCACCGATGAACAGAAGGACCGCGACCGCCGTGATAACCCCCGGGCGGGCTGCTGATCCGCCGCCGCTCGGGGGTGGGAACGACGAGGGCGGGGGAGGTGGGACCTGGTCCATGGGTGCCTCCCTTCGTGAGGTAACCATCGCACGCTAGCCCGCGCCGACGACCCGTTCAAGCAAGCGAGCCGGGGGCTCAGGACGCGCGAGTGGGCAGAACCCAGGCGTACAGGGCCGCGGCCAGCGACGCCGACGCGTTCAGTGACGAAACCTGGCCGCGCATCGGGAGGGACACGAGGACGTCGCACGACTCACGTGCCAGCCGGGACACCCCCCGATCCTCGCTCCCCACAACCAGCGCCACGCGGCCAGGCGGGCACGGCTCGTCGAAGACCGCGACGGGCGCCGAGTCGTCCAGCCCGGCAACGAAGAACCCGGCGTCCTTCAGCCGATCGAGGGCGCGGGCGATGTTGGGCACCTGCGCATGAGGGAGGTGGAGCAGCGCGCCGGCGGAAGCGCGGATCGCCGCCTGGGTGACCGGCGCGGCGCGGTGGACCCGGCCTACGAGCATGGCGACTCCGGCCGCCTCGGCCGAGCGGGCAGCCGCTCCCAGGTTCTGGGGGTCGGTGACGCCGTCGAGGACTACGACGATCGCGTCGTCGGCGAAGGGCCAGGTGGCCAGGTCGTGCTCGGTAAGTGACCGGGGCACCCGGACCGCGGCCACGACCCCCTGGTGGTCTTCGGCCAGCTCGTCGAGCTCGCTCCGGTCGACCTCCCGGAACGGCACGCCGGCCCGACCCGCCGCCTCCACCACTTCTCGGAGACCCGGCGTGGCCCGCGACGTCCGTGCGACCAGCACCTCCTCGGCCACGCCCGACCGAACGGCCTCGAAGGCCGCTCGCCGCCCGGCGACAACGTTCGGGGGCCGACGCACCCGCGTCCGGGAGCCGGCCCGGCGGCCTCGGCTCACGCCTCGGTCAGGACGGCCAGCGCCAGGCACGCCGCTCCGTCTCCGGCCAAGCCCAGGCCCTCGGGCCTGGACGCCTTCACCGAGGACCGTTCTACGGGGATCCCGAGGGCCGCCGCCAGGTTCCGTCGCATCTCCTCCCGCCGGGGAGCAACGGCCGGGCGCTCCGCCACCACGGTCACGTCGCACGACGCCGGGCGGAGCCCGTGCTCCATCACCATCGCCACCGCTCGGGCCAGCAGGTCGAGGCCACCGATCCCGGCGATCTCCGGATCCGTTTCGGGGAAGTGTTCGCCGATGTCACCGAGCGTCGCCGCCCCGAGCAGGGCGTCCGCCAACGCGTGACACACGACATCAGCGTCGGAATGCCCGGCCAGCCCGAGCTCTCCCTCGAACCGCACGCCGCCCAGGAACAGGGGGCGGCCCATCTGGCGAGGGTGCACGTCGAACCCCAGGCCCACCCGCTGCTCAGGCACGCGTCCACTCCCCGGCCACCAGCTCGGCCAATGCCAGATCCTCCGCCGTCGTGATCTTGAAGTTCGTCGGATCGCCGGGGACGGTCCGGACCCGGTAGCCGGCCCATTCCATCACGGACGCGTCGTCGGTGAAGACGCGGGCGGCCGCGGCTGCGCGCGAGTGGGCGTCACGCAGCTCGGCGGCCCGGAACGCCTGGGGGGTCTGCGCCAGCGAGAGGTGCCCCCGGTCCTCCGTCCCCGCCACGAGCCCCTCTCGCACGCGTTTCACCGTGTCCGGCACGGGGATGACGGGGATCACCCCAGCGGCGTCGGATCCCGCCAGGGCCCCCAGCACCACGGAGAAGAGCCCAGGCGTCACGAACGGCCTCGCGGCATCGTGGATCACGATAGACAGGACCTCCTCGGGCACCGCCGCCAGGGCCGCCAGGACCGATCCCTGGCGGGTCTCGCCACCGGCTACGACGGTGACCGGCTTGGCGGTTCCCACTGTCGTTGCTCGCGGCTCGAGGTTCGGCGGTACGGCCAGCACCAGCGCGTCCACGTCCGGGCACTCGCTTGCGGCTCCAAGCGAGTGCGCGAACAGGGGTCGGCCGCCGAGAGTGATGAACCCCTTGGGCTCATCACGACCCAGGCGCTTACCGGCCCCAGCCGCCAGGATCACGACGACGGCACCGAAGGTCACGACGACTCGCGGCCGGTGAGAGCGGCGAAGACCATCCTCCCGGTCGAGGTCTGGATCACGTTTGTGACCCGCACCGACACGGCCTCGCCGATATGGTCGCGCCCGTCCTCCACCACAACCATCGTCCCGTCGTCGAGATAGCCGATCCCCTGGCGGTGCTCCCGCCCCTCCTTGATCAGCTGCACGGACACCTCGTCCCCCGGGCCGAAGGGCGTGCGGAACGCCGATGCCAGCGCGTTGATCTGCCGCACCGGGACCGACACGGCTCCCGCTACCTTGGCCAGGTTCGCGTCGACCGTGACGAGCGTGGCTCCGCGCTCGCGTGCCAGGCGGACGAGGGCGGCGTCGACGTCGTTCACGCCGGCCTCATCGACCAGGACCACCTCCACGGTGGGCGCCCGCTGGAGCTCCGCAAGAACGTAGAGCCCCCGCCGACCCCGCGTCCGCCGCTTCGGATCGGAGGAGTCGGCGATGGATTGGAGCTCCCCGATCACCCCCGAGTGGATCAGGAGGGGCCCCGCCAGGAACCCGGTGTGCACCAGATCAGCGATGCGGCCGTCGATGAGGGCGCTGGTGTCCACCACGTTGATCTCGCCGGGGGCCGATCCGGCGGCCCGAGGTTTCAGCCCGAACAACCCGAGCAGCTCGTCGCGCCGAACCCGGCCGATCCGGTACCCAAGCGCCCCCATGGTCAGATAGACGAACACGACCGAGGTCCAGGCCGCGCCGGCCGGGAGGCGGTAGAGGGGGATGCTGATCAGGGCCGCGATCACGAGCCCGGCGATCAGCCCGGCCGTGCCGGCGGCGAGCTCCGCAGGCGGACTGCGCCGGAGTTCGCGTTCCGTCTTGGAGATGGTCCTAGCCGTCAGGCGGCCCATGACGCCGCCCATCACGTAACCCACGCCGGCCCCCATGAACACCAGGAGCAGGACGCGCGTAGTGGCCGGATCCGAGGACGTGCTCTTGGCGATCTCGAACCCGGCCGTTGCCAGCAGGGCCACGAAGATCAGCCGAACCCCTTCAACCAAGAGACCCCGGGGCTGCCGCGAGCGCTCCCTCCCAGTCATCGGCTTACGGTGCCCCGCCCGCGACCAGAGTGCAAGGAACGAGGACTAGACCACCTTGGCGGGGAGCTTGGCCCCGTGTGCCTCCTCCAGGACCTTGTCGATCATCCCCTCGGCCTTGGTCTCGTCGCAATCGGTGGCGTAACACAGCTCGGAGATCAGGATCTGCCTGGCCTTCATGACCATCCGCTTCTCGCCGGCCGACAGGCCCTTCTCGCGTTCGCGGATCGACAGGTTCCGGACCACCTCAGCGACCTGGTATGGATCGCCGGAGTGCAGCTTCTCCATGTTGTTCTTGAACCGTCGGCTCCAGTTGGCTGCCATCTTGGACTCGTCTTGGCGGAGCACGTTCAGGACCTTCTTGACCTCGTTCTTGCCGACGACCTCGCG
The DNA here is from genome assembly GCA_023251895.1 of bacterium. GTDB lineage: Bacteria > Actinomycetota > UBA4738 > UBA4738 > HRBIN12 > JAHEXX01. The sequence continues at coordinate 2,325 of JAHEXX010000011.1, read as the reverse complement.
GAGCCCGACCTCCTCAGTGCTGTCGACCGGGACCAATAGGGTGAGGTCACCGTAGGCAACCCGCAGGACGAAGTACTTCTTCTTCTCGCCTAGAAACTCCCGTTCGCGTAGCTCCTCGATGACTGCAGCACCGTGCTCTGGATGCACAACCGTGTCGCCTTTGCGGAACACTCGACCCCCTGGGATGACGAGGATGGGCGGTGGAAAACCTCAGCCAGAGTAACACGGCGGCCGGCTGAACCGCAAGTCAAAAGCCCTGGTCAGAGGGCTCTTTTGCTTCGCTCAGCTGCTCGGTGGGCCTCGGCCGGCCACTCCGGTGCGACCCGGGCCGCGCCGGCGGCCGCCCACGCCAAGGCATCGCGGACGTGACGAACCGGGACGAGCCGGACGAGCCCATCTGGCACCGGGTCCGCTGCCGCGAAAACGGTGGTCCGGCCGGCGGCCCGGGCCGCCCGCACCCGTTGGGTCATCCCCGGAGCCCCCCTCACCTGGCCGGTCAGCCCGATCTCGCCTACGAACGCGCTGCCCTCCGGCGGCGGGACGCCAGCCCAGGCCGAGGCCAGGGCGGCCGCCACGGCCAGGTCGCAGGCTGGATCTTCGATCCGCAAGCCCCCCGACGAGGCCCCGAATAGCTCAGCTCGGGCCAGGGGGACACGCCCACAGCGGTCCAGGACCGCCGCCACCAACTGGAACCGCCGGGCGTCAAGCCCCGTGGCCTGCCGACGGGCGGGACCGTCGGTGGGCGCCACCAAGGCCTGAACCTCCACGGCCAGGGCCCGGCGCCCGGACTGCGGCAGAGCCGTGGCCGAGCCGGCCTCCCGACCCTCGGACACGAGGAGGGCCGACGGGTCGATCTCGCGCAGTCCGTCGGAACCCATCTCGAACCAGGCGGTCTCGCCCTCCTGCCCGAAGCGGTTCTTGCCCCCAGAGAGCACACGGAGTCCCGACCGGGCATCGCCATCGAAGGTGAGCACGACGTCCACCGCGTGCTCCAGCGTGCGGGGCCCCGCCAGGTCGCCTTCCTTCGTCACGTGCCCGGTCAACGCCACGGCGATCCCCTCCGACTTGGCCATGCCGACCAGCGCGTCGGTGCAGGCTCGGACCTGGGAGGGCCCCCCGGGCGTCGAGGTGCTCTCGGGATCCCGGAGGGCCTGGATCGAGTCCACGGCCAGCAGGAACGGCCGCAGGGAGCGGGCCGCCTCCAGGACCTCCCCCAGCTGCCGCCCCGGAACGAAAGTCACCGCCTGGCCCGGGATGCCGAGCCGCTCGGCTCGCAGGGCGACCTGACGGCGCGATTCCTCTCCCGAGGCCAGGAGGCAGGAGAGCCCGGCTGCCGACAGATGTGCGACCAGGTGGAGGAGAAGGGTCGACTTGCCGATGCCGGGCTCGCCCGCCAGGAGGGCAACGGACGCCGGCACCAGGCCGCCGCCGAGCACCCGGTCAAGGCCGGGGAAGCCGGTAGGGACGCGCCGTTCCTCATCGCCGTCGCGCGCGAGGGTCTGGAGGGCCACCGGGCCGGAGGATGCCGTGCCGCCGGCGGCCCGCTGCTCGATGGTCCCCCAGGCACCGCAGCCCGGGCACCGCCCGGTCCACCGTGCCACCTGCTGGCTGCACTCGGAGCAGGAATGGAGCGTCCGCACCTTGCCCACGTGTCAGACCCTAGCGATAGGGTCTGACACGCTCCGCCGGGGCAGCCGAAGGGCCTAACCCGCCCCCTCTCCGGAAAATGAGCAACGCCGCTGCTTCGCTCCGGACAAGTCCTGCCGATACCTAGTCGTACGGAAGGGAGGGAAGGCCTCGTGCGCGTCGTCAGGGTCAGCGGTCACGGGGAGCCCCAGGGCTCGGAGCCGAGGCGCCTGGAGCGGCTCCAGTCCGCCCAGGGCTCCGCGGCTGAGGCCGAGTACTCCCTGGTCCTGGTCACCTGGCACGATGCCTGGTTCGACTTAGACCAGGAGGACCCCGAGGATTGTCGGTCCGACTACCTCGTCCAGACCGTAGGGTTCCTGGTGAGCGATGGCCCCCGCTTCGTCTCGGTCGCCCAGGAAGTCCTCACCGACGGCGAGGGGTTCCGCGCCGTCACGCACATCCCGGCTTCCATCATCGAGCGGATCACGCCCCTAACCCCCGTCGCCCCGCACATTCCCCACGCCGACGTCAACCCCCACACCGACGTCAACCCCCACACCGACGTCAACCCTTTCTAGACCCGGGCCTGGGTTCGCCGGTATGCTTCTCTGCCGTTCCGCACGACTCGACGCGAAGGGGGATCGCATGATGGCCGAAGTCCTCGTCGCCCTGCCGCATCCCTCGGGGGTCGCGCGCTAG
>JAHEXX010000092.1 GCA_023251895.1 bacterium | reverse complement strand
TGTTCGTCCTGTTCTGGGCCCAGTTCATCGTCGGGGCGATCGTGCCGCCCTCGTACCATGGCATCGAGCTGATCGGGGTGGGTGTGGTCTATCTGCTGCTCGGGATGGGCATCCTGCTCCGCGACCGCTCCCGGATGCCGAGGCTCCTGCGCGATGGCTTCCTCAACACCCACCAGGAGCTGCGCCGCAGGGGCTGACGGCTCGCCGGTCTACGATCGATCTCGTGAACGCGGCGGCCTTCCTGGCGGAGATGGAGAGGGACGACGTTCTCGCGCCGTCGCTCGTGCATGTGCGGAGGATGCCCGCACGGGCGCCGCGGCTCGAGCCGTTCCCTGAAGATCTGCCGGAACTCGTGGTGGACCGGCTGGACCTGGCCGGCTTGCGCGGACTGTATCCGCACCAGGCAGAGGCGCTTACGCACCTACGGGCCGAGCGGGACGTGGTGATGGCCACCGGAACGGCGTCGGGGAAGACGCTCGTCTACAACCTGGCCTTCGCGGGCGACGCGGTCCACGACGCCAAGGCCACCGCGCTGTATCTGTTCCCCACGAAAGCCCTTGCGCGAGATCAGCTCCGGCAGGTCCGCGACCTGAAGCTCCCGCAGATCAGGGCGGCCGTGTACGACGGCGACACCCCGCAGGCCGAGCGCCCGGTGATCCGGAAGAACGCGAACCTGGTGCTGACGAACCCGGACATGCTCCACGCCTCGATCCTGCCGGACCACCAGCGGTGGGGCAGCTTCTTCCTGCGGCTGTCGCTCGTGGTGGTGGACGAGGCCCATACCGCGCGGGGCGTGTTCGGGGCGCACGTGGCCCTTGTGCTCCGGCGGCTGCGGCGGCTGGTGGCCCACTACGGCGGGAACCCCCGATTCGCACTGGCCTCGGCGACGATCGGGAACCCGGAGGAGCTCGCCGAGCGCCTGGTCGGCCTCCCGTTCGCCGCGGTGACCGACGACCGCTCGCCCGGCGGGGAGAAGCACTTCGCGCTGTGGAACCCGCCGCTCCTGGACCAGGAGACGGGCGACCGCCGCAGCGCCCTGTCGGAGGCCTCGATCCTGATGGCCCGGCTGGCGGACGACGGGATCCGGACGATCGGGTTCGTGCGGTCGCGGCGGGCGGCGGAGCTCCTGGCCGAGTTCGCGCGGCGCGCCGTGTACGACGCAGCCCGGCGCGACCGCATCGCCTCCTACCGGGCCGGCTATCTGCCCGAGGACCGGCGCCGCCTGGAGCGGCAGCTGGCCGACGGGGAGCTCCTGGCGGTCGCATCCACCAATGCGCTGGAGCTCGGGATCGACATCGGCTCGCTCGACGCGGCCCTCCTGGTGGGCTATCCGGGGACCCGGGCCTCCATGTGGCAGCAGGCCGGGCGGGCCGGGCGGCGGGAGGAGAGCTCGCTCGCGATCCTGGTCGCCCAGGACGATCCACTCGACCAATACCTGGTCAACCACCCGGCCGATCTGTTCGACAAGCCACCGGAGGCGGCGGTGTTCGACCCCGACAACCGGTACATCCTGGAGCCCCATCTGGCCTGCGCGGCGAAGGAACAGCCGCTCGGGGCGGCCGAGCTCGATGCCTTCTTCGGGCCGCAGGCCGCCGCCGCCGCGGCCCGGTTGCAGGATGCGGGCGAACTGGTGGAGCGCCGCGGCCTCCTGTACCACCGGGGTCGGGAGTCACCTCACCGCCGGGTCGACATCCGCTCCGCGTCGGGTTCCACGTTCGCCATCGTCATCGACGGCACGGGGGAGCTGCTCGGCACCGTCGACGAGGCCCGTGCGTACGGACAGGTGCATCCCGGCGCCGTGTACCTGCACATGGGCGAGCAGTACGTCGTGCAGGAGCTGGACCTGGTGAGCCGGGTGGCGCTCGTGAAGAGGGAGAACCCCGACTACTACACGCAGTCCCGCGACGTCACCGACATCGAGGTGGTCGAGGCCACCGAGGACTCCATCACGGCGGGCGGCGTGCCGACGTTCTTCGGAACCGTTCGCGTCACCAACCAGGTCGTCGGCTACGTCCGCAGGTTGGTCTCTTCGGGCGAGGTGGTCGACCTGGTGCCCCTGGCCCTTCCTCCCCAGAACCTCGAGACGAGGGCCGTGTGGTGGGCCATCCCGCAGGAGGTGATCGCCCGAGCGGCCATCTCGGCGGAGGCCCTCCCCGGGGCAGCCCACGCCGCCGAGCATGCGGCCATCGGCCTCCTCCCGCTGATCGCGACCTGCGATCGGTGGGACGTCGGCGGCGTGTCGACGGCCCTCCATCCCGACACCGGCACGAGCGCAATCTTCATCTACGACGGCTACCCGGGTGGAGCGGGCATCAGCGAATGCGGGTTCCGGAGCGTCGCGCGCCTATTGGAGGCCACGCTGGAGACCGTCAAGCATTGCCCCTGCTCGCACGGGTGCCCCTCGTGCGTCCAGTCTCCCAAGTGCGGCAACGGGAACGAACCGCTCGACAAGTCCGGCGCTGTGGCGCTGCTCGGTGCGATGCTGGGCGGATCATGGAGGTAGGCGTCCACGTGGTCGACCTGACGTAGCATCCGGGGTGGCATGGCTGCGCCACCCTACATAGCCGTCTGCGGCCCGGCCGTCGCCGACGATCACGAGGCGGCGTGGGCCGTGGAGGTCGGCCGCTGGATCGCCGAGGCCGGCGCAGTGCTGGTGTGCGGGGGCCTCGGGGGGGTGATGGACGCGGCGGCCGGGGGCGCGGCCGTCGCCGGGGGCACGTCGATCGGCATCCTGCCCGGCGACGGCCGCGCCCCCGCCAGCCCTCACCTCACCGTTGCGATCCCGACCGGCATGGGCGAAGCCCGGAACGCGCTGGTGGTCCGGGCCGCCGACGCCGTCATCGCGATCAGCGGCGAGTTCGGCACCCTGTCCGAGATCGCGCTGGCGCTGAAGATGGGCAAACCCGTCATCGGGCTGGGAACCTGGGAGCTCTCGAAGCGGGGGCATCCGGATGACGCGATCATCCGCGCCGACTCCCCGCAGGACGCCGTGGCCAGGGCCCTCGCCGCCGCGGGCGAGGCCTGATCCACCCCCTCTTGACCACGGCGTCGGATTGGTTCAAGCTCTCGTTCCCTCCAAGAGAAACGGAGGCCTTCCCCCCGGAAGGGACGGAAGCGGATGTCAGGGTTCCTCCTGATAGCCCTGGGGATCCTCGTCGGCGCGGCGGCGGCGGATGCCTTGATCGAGAGCGCCCTGTCGGCCGGGACGGAGCTCCGATTCGTCGGCGCTCCCATCACCGAGCTCCGGCACCCGTTCGAGCCCCTGGTCATCGCCGGCCTCGGCGCGGTCCTCGGTGCCCTTCTGGTCGTCGCCATCGCCCGCTGGCGCCGGAGCGTGATGCTCCGGCGGTTCGTGGAGGAGCGGCGGCGCCACGAGCACGAGTTCTGGGCCGCCACGGAACGGGTGCGGGCCCGGAGGGTGCAGCTCGAGAACGATATGGAGGACCTGCAAGCCGCCGTCGAGCGCCTTCGGCTCACGCGCGAGTCGATGCGCCGGGAGAGCACCCGGATCGCCGACCGGGCGGCGACGCTCGAGTCCTCCCTGGCCCGCAGTCGGGATGCGCTGTTGGACCTCGACCAGGTCCTGTTGGTCCTCCGGGATCTGCCGGAAACGGTCGGAAGGCCGGTCGGTGACGGCGCGGCCGAGGGGAGCGTCACCGAGCTGCGGCCCCTCACCCGCCACTGACCGCCGCGGACGGACGGTCGAACGACCTAGGTCGTAAGTCGCCGGAAAGCTTGAACCTTCGGACTACGCTGTGGCTGGCCCCGGCGGACGCTGGGCTACTACACTCGCACTAAGAGGAGTGAGAGCCCTGTGATCTTCCCCATCCTCTCCGGACTCGGCCTGGCAGTCGCTCTGGCCGCGCTGGACCTCATCGTCGAGAGCGCGAGATCGGGCGCCACCGAGCTCACGTTCCTCGGGCTCCGGCTGTGGGAGCTCCCCTCCGGACGGATCGGGATCTACATCCTGACCGGCCTCGGGACCCTGGCCGGGGTCGTACTCACCGTCATCTGGGCAGCCTGGCGCGACCGCCGGCTGGACCGGTGGTTCGAGGGGGAGCGCAGTGCCAAATATGCGGCGGATGCCGGCGTCGAGGCTCGCACCCGACTGCTCGAGCAGCGCGCGGAGTTCCTTCAGGGGAAGGTCGACGAATTGACCGAGGCCCGCGAGCGGCTCAGCCGGGAGAACGAAGAACTGGGCAAGCAGGCCGAAGAGCTCGAGAACAGGATCGTCGTCATGACCAAGCGCCTGGTGGACCACCAGGAGAGAGTCATCGTCCTGCCCGACGTCGAGGGATCCCAGGCGCCCACCGGGAACGGCCCGAAGCCCGCGGCCGTGGAGGGCAAGCCCCGGTAGCTCAACCTGCCACAACCGCAATGGCCCTGCGGGCATGGTCCAGGTGGAACCGGTCGTGGCCGGCCACGATCTGAAACGACAGCTCGTAGCTCTCCGGTCCTCGCTCCGCGTGCACGCCCACTCGAGGGCGCTCGGAATCGGGTGTCCGCCGCCACAGCTCCAGGTTCGCCTCGCGCAGCGCTCGGAACAGCGCGAGCAGCATCGCCGGGTCGTCCTCGTTGTGCCGCAACCGTTCCACCCACAGGTCCTGGTCGTAACCGATCAGGGGCGGCTCGTCGTGAGCCAGGATCCACCGGTACCTGCCGCCGTAGACGACCTCCGCGTCGGTGGCGTGGCCCAGGCACTCCAGCACCGACCACTCGCCCGGCTCCGGCCGGGTCCGTAGCCCGTCCCCCGCCTCCGCCATCACGTCCTCCCACGCGCTCGGTGTCATCGACTGCGCCAGGAGCGGATCGTCCGAGCCGAGCAACGCCAATAGGAAGTCCTGGTACGCCTTGGGTTCCGCGACCGGATCAGGCGACGTCTGCATGCGGGCCCCCCCTCAGAACAGTAGCTCCAGCTCGATCTAGTCCGTGATGGGAACCCCTCCCTCCCCGACCAGCGGGATGGAGGGCTTCATCTCCCCGCGACCTGCCCACCGCTCCCTCGTGGACGGCCGCAACCCGGAAGCCGCGGCGCTCGTAGAAGCGATGCGCCGTCACGTTGTCGTTGGTCGTTACCAACCACAGACGACGGCACCCGGATTCCCGAGCCAGCCCCTCGATCACCCCCATCAGGAGCGTGCCGACGCCCCGCCGTGGCCAGCCACCGTCTCACGGCCCCACCGCTTCCCGATGAAGCTGCGGACCCACTCCCGATCCCCCGGATCCACGGGACGAACCTGCACGGCCATCATCCCCTCGAGCGGTTGAGCACCCGCATCAAGGCCCCCTTCTCGGTCGGGGTCAGGCCGAGCAGCAGGAAGGCCCCGTAGTACGCGAGCGCCCCGACGGCGCCCGTGCCGACCAGATCCGCGTACCAGGCCGCCGATCCCAGCGCGGCGTGCACCCCGAGCATCGCCACCGCCCCGATGGCCGCGGGGATGGCCAGGCGCGCGTAGTAGCGGTTGTACGGCTGGATGTGCACGAACCGCCAGACCAGGTATAGGCGGAGCGCGTTCGAAACCGCGAGCGTCGTGGTCTGAGCGATGGCCGCCCCGGTGGGTCCGAGGTGCGGGACCAGCGCGATCGCCAGCACCAGGTCCAGCACGAACGACAGCGCGTATACGAATAGATCCCACCCGGTCCGCCCCGCCATGATCAGGACGAACCCGGCCGCCCCCACGCTTACGTTCACGATCTGACCGATCAGCAAGATCCGCAGCCACGACGTTCCGGTCGTGAAGTTCGTCCCGAAGATCTGGAGCACCTCCGCCGGGGCGATCAGGAGCAGGAGCAGCAGCGGGATCGTCCCGGCCAGGGTCCACCGGGTGACCGACTTGAACAGCCCGTTCAGCCGGTCCCGTTCCCCGCGTTCGTGGAGGTCGGCGACGAAGGGGCTGAACATGTACGACACCGCCGACAGGAACAGCACGAGCGCCTGAGCCATGCGGATGGCGGCCGAATACACGCCGACCTGCGGCCCGTGCCGATAGTGCGACAGCACGAAGTAATCCGCCCAGAACAGCGCCTGCGACAGGAGCGCGGCGGGGGCCCTGGGCCCGCCGTACCGGATCAGGGCCCGGACCTCGCCGGGCTCGGCCGGGAGCTGCGGGTCGAACCCGTGCGTTTCCCGGCGCCACAGGAGCTCCGCGAGGGCCGCCGAGAACACCCACGAGGCCGCGAATGCCGCGACGGTCATCGCCGTCGTCTTCGAGATCTGCCACCCGATGACCGTGAGAACGATCCACGAGACCGGCTGACCCACCCAGTAGGCCACGAGGGTGTGGCGCATGATCTTCAGCCCACGGCTCCCGCCCAGGATCACCTGGCTGGCCGCGATGAACGGGAGCGCGACGGCGGCCGCCCGGAACACGTCGGGCGGGGCTTGGTCCTTGAACACCCCCGACAGCCACGGGGCAAGCAGGAACACCACCAGCCCCACGGCGACCGACAGCACCAGCGCTATCAGCAACGCAAGACGAACCACCGCCCGGGCGCGGGCCGGTTCCCCCTTGCCGACGTCGATGGCGACCCGGCGGACGGAGGCCATGTCCATCCCGAACCGCGTGCCGAAGCTGGCGATCCAGGCAAGTTGGGTTCCCAGGGTGACGGCGGCCAGCGCGGCGGCCCCGGCCGCCCCGAACCCCCGCGAGATCAGGACCTGGATGCCGACGACCGTCGCGGCGGCGAAGACGGCCAGCCCGACGACGTTCTGGACGGTGCCGGAGAGGATCGTGACGTGGTCCCGGGACCCCTCGCCCAGCCCCAGCGCCTCGGCGAGCCCTCCGTTCTTGGGCTGCTCCTTGCTCACGAGGCCTCAGTATCCCTGACCGATCCCGGACCGGATGGCAGCCGGGCCGCCGGTTGCGCCCTCCCCGATCGCGCGGATACGGTCCCTCGGCCGGATCAGCGAACACCCACCATCGGAAGGAGGCCACTCGGATGCCGGACGAATCCCGCCACGCACGAGGTCGCGCCAAGATGCTCGAGGTTCACGGGGAACGGTCCCTGCGGAGCGTCGAGGGCCTGGGCGACCTGGGCCGCCTCATCGTCGAGTTCGCCTAGGGCGACGTCTACTCGCGCCCCGGCCTGTCGATCCGGGATCGGCAGATCGCGACGGTCGCCGTCCTTGTGGCCCTGGGGCGCTCGTCGCAGCTGCCGGTTCACCTGCGTTCGTCACTGAAGGCCGGGCTCACCGCCGACGAGCTTCGCGAGGTCATCATCCAGACGGCAACGCTGGCCGGGTTCCCGCCGGCGATGAACGCGATGTCGACGCTGAAGACGGTCCTGTCCGAGGAGGGCGAGTAACCAAGCTAGTCTGACCCAGACTAGATTGCGGCGACGACCGCGAGGACCTCGTCCGCGTAGCGCTCGAGCTTCGTCGGCCCGACGCCCGCGATGGCTGCGAGGTCGGCCCAGTCCCTGGGTTTGCGCTCGGCGATCTCGGCAAGCGTCCGGTCGTGGAACACGACGTAGGCCGGCACGCCGTCGGTCTGGGCGCGCTTGCGACGCCACTCCCTCAGCCTGTCGAAGAGCGGCCCTCCGCGTCCCACCGTGACGGCCCGCACGGATGTCGCCGACCTCCTCGAGGGCTGTGAGGGTGCGAGCTCCAGCTCGTCCAGGAACGGGCTGGGCCGGGCGCGGCCGTCGGTCGGCCACGTGAGGAAGAGGTACCGGCGGGCTCGCGTGATCCCGACGTAGAGCAGTCGTCGTTCCTCCTCGGGGTCGGCCTTGGCCCTCCCCGACCTGAACGGGAGCTCGCCGTCGACCAGACGCGGAAGGAAGACCGCCTCGAACTCCAGGCCCTTGGCCCGGTGATAGGTGAGGAGGTTCACGCCCCGGGCGCTGTGCTCCGTGGAGAATCGGCGGGCCAGCTCGGCGACGAAAGCCGCGAGGTCATCGTGCGGGTGGACCGATACGAACTCAGACGCAAGCGAGCGCATGCGCGAGAGGTCGGACTGGCGCGTGACCTCCTCGTCGGCGTCGGGGGACGCATCGGGGTCGTAACCGAGCAGGTCCGTCACCCGCGCGATGGCCTCGACTATGGAGCGGCCGTCCGCGGAGCGCTTGAGGCGCTGGAGCACCGCGCGCGGCCCCGGCCGCCGGAGGAAGGCGCCGTCGCGCACCTGATACGGGATCCCGGCGTCGGCGAACGCCTCCTCGAGCGGCTCAGAGCGGGCATTGATCCGGTACAGCACGGCGATCTCCTCGAGCGGAACGGCCTCCTCGTCGCGCAGGCGGCGGATCGCCTGGATGATCGCGCCGAACTCGGCCGTCTCATCCGGCACCGCGCGCGCGACCGGCACGGGCCCCGAGGGCCGCGTCGCCCGCAGCGTCTTCCGGAACCCGCCGAGCCGGGGCGCCAGCCGGTTCGCCACGTCGAGCACCTCGGGCGACGAGCGGTAGTTCTCCTCGAGGCGGACCACCTTCGCCTGCGGGAACCGCCGCACGAACCCCAGGAGGTGCTCGGGGGACGCCCCGGTGAAGGTGTAGATCGTCTGGTAGTCGTCGCCGACTACGCACAGGTCGTCGCGCTCGCCGAGCCACCGGTCCAGGAGCGCCGCCTGGAGTGGGTTCACGTCCTGGAACTCGTCCACGGTGAACGCATGGAACCGAGCCCGGACCTCGTGGACGGCATCCGGGTGAGCGTCGAACAACCGCAGGGCCAGCGCGAGCATGTCCTCGAAGTCCAGCCGGCCCATCGTGCCCTTGCGCCTTTCGTATCCCTCGTAGATCCGCAACATCAGCTCCGCCGGGATCGGCGGCTCGTGGTCGCCGCGCTCCGCGAGGTAGCGCGCTGGCGGGATCATCCGGTTCTTGGCCCACTCGATCTCGCCGGCGAGCTCGCGTCGCGGCAGGAACTTGTGCGGCGGCGGCAACGCGTTCGCGAGCGAGGCGATGAGCGGCGCCTTGTGGTCGAGCACGTCGGGCAGCGACTCACTGGTGTGCGAGGACCACAGCCGGGACAGCTGGGCGAGCGCGGCCGAGTGGAACGTGCGGGCCTCAACCCCCGCCACCCCAAGCGCCGCCAGCCGCTTCTTCAGCTCCCCGGCGGCCTTGTCGGTGAAGGTCACCGCCAGGATCTGGGACGCGGGGAACGCGCCGCTCTCGACCTGGTGGGCGATGCGGTGGGTGATCGTGGTGGTCTTGCCCGTGCCGGCCCCGGCCAGGATCGCCACCGGTCCCCGCACCGCCAGGGCGGCCTCACGCTGGGCGTCGTTCAGCCCGGCCAGGACGTCCTCGCGCACGCGCACCCGGCGACCCTAGCACCGCGAACCGACGCGTCGGTGCCGACCCACGGGGCCTGTTGCTGGCCCTGGGCATCCCCATCGGCCTCCTCCGCCACGATTTGACGCACCCGCGGATGGGAGTACGTTGGCCTGACAGGCCAAAGGGATGGAGGCAGGTATGTCGAGGGAAGAAGTAGAGCGGATCGACGACCAGGGAATGACCGCGTGGGACACTCGCGACGCTGAGGCGTTCGCCAACCTATTCGCGGACGACTTCGTCCTGATGGATCTCACGTTGCCGGAGCCGCTTCGAACCAAGGACGGGGCTCGCGGCTACGCCCAGGCGTGGTTCACCGCGTTCCCGGACATGAGTGTCAAGCAGACGAACCGGGTCGCCAACGATGATTCGGTTGCCGCCGAGGTCGAGTTCCGCGGGACGAACACCGGCTCCATGGTCATGGCCGGAAGGGAGATCCCGCCGACGGGCAAGAGCGTGATCGGAAGAGGTGCATACTTCGCGCGGCTCCGAGAGGGCAAGATCGTCGAGTTCAGCGCCCACCCGGACGTTGCGGGGATGATGATGCAGCTCGGATTCATGCCCGCGATGTGAGCGAGATCCGCGTCTTGTCAATGGGCGCGCCGCGGTGAGCCGGCGCCATCAAGGGGCGACGATCCGTCAGACCCGGGAGATGACGATCTTCGCGACCGCCACGGCCGCGCCTTTCGGGTCGGACACGTCGAGCTTGCCGCCGCTCATGCTCGTGAACACGACGGTCAGACCGATCTTCCCGACGCGCGCCCCCAGGAAGGCGCCCTGGTCGCTCCACTTGGCCTCGTCCCCGATCCCCGGGATATTGGGCAACCCCTGAGCCGCCGCCGCCAGCTGCGACAACTGCTGGAAGGCGGGACCGGTCAAGACCGACACGGCCATGGATACGGCGCCCTGCTCACCGAAGAACTGACAGTAGGTCTGGCCCTTCAAGGCATTCCCGTGCTCCTGATTGAACAGGGACATGGAGGGGACGCCCGTGGCGTCCCGGGCCTCCTTGTCGGACAGCAGGGTCGAACAGTCGTAGTAGTTGAGCCCCCCGCCCGAGATCGAATTCGGGGAAGACGCGGGCGAAGTCGCGGCAGGAGGACTCTCGGCCGGAGACGTTCCCGACTCCTTGGGAATGGACGGCGTCGAGGCCTTCGTGCACGCCGCAAGGGCGACGAGGATCACCGAGACCCACACGATCCGCCTGTTCAATGATCCACCTCCCGTCGGCCGGTGCGCGAGAGCGTAGGCGGGTGCGAGGAACGAGGCAACCGGTGAACGACCCGACCTCAGGCGACGGGGTCCTTCACGGTCCGAGACGCTTACGGGCCTGCTCGTCCCTCACCCTTGGCCCCCTCCCACGGGTCGTAGTCGACCTCGAGCGTCTCCTGAGGAGGGCGCTCCGGTTCCGGCACGTTGCGCAGGTTGAGGCGGATCCGTGTCCACGTCGTGTATCGGCCCCGCATCGAGTCCACCAGCACATCGGCCGGAGCGAGGTACGGCCAGACGTCTGCGTGTCGTTCCCTCCAGC
>JAHEXX010000091.1 GCA_023251895.1 bacterium | reverse complement strand
AGCAAGAGGATCTGGTTCGCCGTGGCGCCCTCAGGGATCCGAACCGTCACGGGCTCCTGCGGCCCGGACCCCCCCTGGCACCAGTCGTAGTAGGAGAAGCCGGCTGCGGCGAGTCCCAGCCCCAGCAGGAGCATCGCGAGCAGGATGGCCGTCCCGCGCCGCCGCCCCGGGTGTGGGGCGCGTGCGGACGCCGAGGGGGCGCTTGGGGGAGCTGTGTCTTGCATCGGGCCCGAGGATACCGGGCCGGGCACGACGGGGCGGTCACCTGCTCGGACGGCCCTTCCCCTCGTCCAGGAACGACTGAAGGGTCACGGTCGCGGCCGAGCGGTCGACCACCTTCCGTCGGTCGCGCCCCGTGGCGCCGGCCTCGCGCAGTCCCCGCTCGGCCGCGACCGTCGACAGGCGCTCGTCGTGCAGGACTACAGGGATCCCCAGCACGGCCCGAAGCGCCTCACCGAACTCCTCCGCCAGCCTAGCCCGGGCTCCGGCCTTCCCCGAGAGCAGCAAGGGGTGTCCGACCACGACCAGGGTCACGTCGTTCTCCTTCGCCAACCCTGCGATCGCCCTCAGCTCCCCCGGCGGCCGGCCGACCTGCACGGTGCCCAGCGGCACGGCCAGCCGCCGGTCGGGATCCGAGATCGCCACCCCGATGCGGGCGTCGCCGAGATCGAGGCCCAGGATCCGCCCGGATCCAGTACTGTGGTCCATACTAGTTCCGGTCGGTCCGCAGGAGTTCCTCGAGTCGATCCGCGACGGCCTCCAAGGCCCCCTCGACCGCGTCGCCCCGGGGGCCGCCGGCGAAGCCAAGGATGGGCTTCCCCCCGGCCCCGCCTCCGATCCGGCCGGCCGCCGGTTCCAGCAGGAGGGGCGCGGTGACCCCTCGAGCCACCATGTTCTTGCTGCAGGCCGCGACGATCAGGGCCTTGCCGCCGTCGCGGCTGCCCAGGACAACGGCAGCGCCGGCCTCGTTCTCCAGCTTGCCAGCAGCTGCCTGCGCCAGTTCCCGGAGCTCGTCGGCTCCCATCCCGGTCCGAAGCGACGCGACGAGCCGGGCGCGGGCCACCTGCGAGGCCCGACCCGCGATCTCGTCGACGAGCTTCCCGACGTCCTCCTTGCGGAGCTTCCCCAGTTCGCTCTGGAGCTGCTTCAGCTCCTGCACGACCTGCCGGGCCCGCTCGGGCGCGGACTTCGGGTCGCCGGCGCCGAGGGCCTGCACGATGTCGTCGAGCAGCCGGCGCTCCAAGTTGATCTCGCGAAGGGCATCCGGCCCCACGACCGCTTCGACCCGGCGCATCCCGGCCCCGATCCCGGCCTCGTGCACGATGCGCACGAGCGCGACGTTGCCGGTCCGGGGCACGTGGGTGCCACCACACAGCTCCCGCGAGTAGTCCCCGATCTCCGCAACCCGGACGATGTCGCCGTACTTCTCACCGAACAGCGCGACCGCGCCCAGGCGCTTGGCCTCCTCGAAGGTCGTCTCGAAAAGCCGGACCGGGTCGTCCTGGGCCAGGCGCCGATTCGCCAGTTCCTCGGCTTGCTCGAGGACCTCCGGCGGCACCGCCGAGTGGTGGGGGAAGTCGAACCGAAGCCGCCCCGGCCCGACCAGGGAACCGGCCTGCCGGGCGTGCTCCCCCAGCACGTGCTTCAGCGTCCAGTGCACGACGTGGGTAGCCGTGTGAGCCCGGGCGGTGGCCTCCCGCCTGACCGCATCGACCTCCGCGTGGGCGTCGTCGCCTTCCCGGATCTCCCCCGACTCCACCACGCCGCTGTGCACGATGGCGTTCCCCGGCGCCCACTGGGCATCGGACACCCGCACCAGACCGGTGGCGGTGCGGATCAGGCCCGCGTCCCCGATCTGACCGCCACCCTCCGCGTAGAAGGGGGTGCGGGCAAGGACGATCAGGACCTGCTCGCCTTCGCTCGCGACCTCGGCCCCGCCCTCGGCCACAAGCGCGGTCACGCGGCCGTCGCCGACCAGCGCCGTGTACCCGATGAACTCGCTGGCCCCCGCCCGGGCCGCGGCGGCCGCGACGCGCTCGTCCATCTTGCCCTTCTTGACGGCCTCCTTGGCTCGGCGACGTTGCTGGTCCATGAGCGCGTCGAACCCAGCCCAGTCCGCCGTCAGGCCTTGGTCGGCGACCAGCTCCTCGGTCAGCTCCCGGGGAAAGCCGAACGTATCGTGCAGCTTGAACACCACGTCGCCGGGGAGCTCCCGCCCGCGCGAGACGCGGGCGACCGCTCCCCGGAACAGCTCCATCCCCTGGCGGAGCGTGCCGGAGAACCGCTCCTCCTCCGAGCCCGCGACCTCCGCCACGAACGCCCGGTTCTCCGCGAGCTCGGGGTAGGCGTCGCTCAGCATCTCCGCCGTCCGGTCCACCAGCGGCTCGGTCACGCCCCCCTGGATCCCGAGTCGGCGGGCGTGCGAGACGATCCTCCGGAGCATCCGGCGCAAGACGTAGCCGCGGCCCTCGTTCGACGGCTGGACTCCGTCGGCGATCAAGAAGGTGATCGAGCGGCCGTGCTCGGCCACGATCCGCAGCGACACGTCGAGGTGCTCGTCGACCCCGTACCGCTTCCCCGACAGGGACTCCACCACTTCCAGCAGCGGCTGCATCAGGTCTGTCTCGAAGAACGAGTCGAGGCCGTTCAGCACCGTGGCCAGGCGCTCCAGCGACGAGCCGGTGTCGATGTTCTTCGCCGGCAGTTCGCCGAGTACCTGCGCGTGGTCGTCCACCTCGTTCTGCATGAAGACCAGGTTCCAGATCTCCATGAACTGTTCCTCGTCCACCGCGGGGCCGCCCTCGGGCCCGTACCTCGCTCCCCGGTCCACGTAGATCTCCGAGCACGGGCCCGCCGGGCCTGCCGCGTGGGTCCACCAGAAGTTGTCCGCCTTGCCCCGGCGCACGATCCGCTCCCGGGGGATCCCGACCTCGTCGGCCCAGATCTCGATGGCCTCGTCGTCGGTCTCGAATACCGTGACCCACAGGCGGTCGTGGTCGATGCCGAATCCCTCGGTGACCAGCTCGTAGGCCCACGCGCAGGCCTCGGACTTGAAGTAGTCCCCGAACGAGAAGTTCCCCAACATCTCGAACAGCGTCAGGTGGCGGGCCGTACGGCCCACGTTCTCGATGTCGACGGCTCGGAAGCTCTTCTGGGCCGTGGTGGCCCGGGGGAACGGTGCCGGGGCCTGCCCGAGGAAGTACGGGATGAACTGGTTCATCCCTGCATTGGTCAGCAGCAGGCCGGTTTCGGGGGCGGGGATCAGCGACGAGGACGCCACCCGCTTGTGATCGCGCTGCTCGAAGAACGAGAGGAACGTCTCGCGGATCCACCGGCCTTCCATCAGGCGGCTAGTCTAGCTTCGCGCCTGAGCGCAGCTCCGCTTCCTTCTCCTCCATGGCCCGCTTGCCCTCGGCGATGGACTCCGAGACGAGCTTCGTGAGGTCCATCAGCCCTCCCTTGGCCTCCTTGGCCAGGTGGGCGGGCGCAACCTTGCCGGTCTGCTTGCGTACCCACCGGGTGGTCATGATGGCCCCGGTCGCCCCTGCGCCGAGCCCCAGGGCCACCCAGAACAGCCGCCTCACGCCTTCTTCCCCCCCCGGAACCGGCGGGCCGCCTTCGACACACCCGCTCCGAACGCGACCAGCTTCATCAGCGGGCTCGAGACCGCCTGCTCGACCAGCGTCGAGATGTTGCTGACCCGGCTCATGATGTTGTCCACGTGATCCAGCTGCTGGTTCGCGCGCTCCACGGACCCCTTCACCTCGTGCAGCAGCGGCACGGTCTCCTCACGGATGCCGTCGATCAGCATCTTGGTGCTCTCCAGCACCCGGAACGTGTTGATGAGGACGATGCACAGGAACAGGACCAGCAGCCCCCAGAAGGCGGCCAGGACGATCAGCGCGGTGTCGCCGGCGGACGCGAGGACTGCCATACCGATCTCCTTGTGCGCGAGTGGGTCCGCGCATCATACCGAGGAGCGCGGCGGCTGCGCCTCCTCTCCCTGATCGGACGGCTCGTAGTACCGGCTCCCGGAGAACCGGGCCGGCCGGTAGTCCTGCTCCACCCAGTGGTCGGCGAAGTCGTGCGGGTACTTGTACCCCTCGCCGTGCCCCAGATCCTTGGCGCCGGCATAGTGGGCGTCGCGCAGGTGCAGGGGAACGGGGTCGCTCGACGACGCATCCCGGGCCGCCCGGTCCATAGCCACGATCACCGCGTTCGACTTGGGGGCCCGGGCCAGGTAGATGGTGGCCTCCGCCAGGTTCAGCCGGGCCTCGGGCAGGCCCACGTACTCCACGGCCTGGGCGGCGGCCACGGCCACCTGCAGGGCCCGGGGGTCGGCCAGGCCGACGTCCTCGGAGGCGTGCACGACCAGCCGGCGGGCGATGTAACGCGGGTCCTCCCCCGCCTCGATCATCCGGGCAAGCCAGAAGAGAGCGCCGTCGGGATCCGAGCCCCGGACGGCCTTGATGAACGCCGAGATGACGTCGTAATGCGCGTCGCCGCCCCGGCCCCACACGATCGCCTTCTTCTGGATGGCGTCCCCGGCCCGCTCCACGTCCACGACGTTCTCGCCCTCGGCGGCGAGGAGGACCGCCGCCTCCAAGCCGGTCAGGGCCACCCGGGCGTCACCCCCACCCGCTTCCACCAGATAGTCAAGGGCCTCGTCGGTCACGCTGATCCCCAGGCCGCCGAGGCCCCGGGCCTGGTCCATGAGCGCGTTCCCAAGGAGGGACTTGACCTCCTTCGCCTCGAGGGGCTCCAGGCGGAGCAGGAGGCACCGGGACAGCAGCGGGCTCACCAAGCTGAAGTACGGGTTCTCGGTGGTGCAGCCGACGAGGGTCACGGTGCCCTCCTCGATGGCGGGCAGGAGGATCTCCTGCTGGGCCTTGTTCCACCGGTGGACCTCGTCCACGAACAAGACGGTGTGGAACAGGCTCGCCTTGGCTCCCTCGATCACCCGACGGGCGTCGGAGACCCCGGAGCTCACCGCGGACAGCTGCACGATGCCCGCACCGACGGCCTTGGCCAACAGGAAGGCCAGCGTGGTCTTGCCCGTGCCCGGCGGGCCCCACAGCACGATCGAGGGCAGGTGCCCGCCCTCGATCAGCTTCGTGAGGGGCTTCCCGGTGCCCAGCAGGTGCTTGTGGCCCACGAACTCGTCGAACGAGCGCGGCCGCATCCGGGTCGCAAGGGGAACTTCGGTCATCCGGAGGGGTACCCTTCCTGTCCGCGTGCTACGTCGTCCGGCCCCGATGATACGGGCCGCGGGGGGTTGGGACATCCGACCATCGGACCTCCGACCCCCGCCGAAAGCCGGAGGGAAACCGGACCGTCCTACCCCTGGCCGGTGACGTGATCGGGCCGGATCCGCAGGATCACCCGACGTTGCGCGGGGACGGGCACCCAGCGCTTCCCGCCGTACCTCCGGGAGAGGGCGTCGATGTGCTCGTCGGCTCCCTCGGTCGCGAACTCGACCACGGTGCCGTGGATCCCCACCCATAGGTACCCGTTCGATCGGTCCTGGACCGTGAGGGCCACACGCGGGTCGCGCCTGGCGTTCCGTTCCTTCACCCGACCCACCGACGTGTTCACCAGTACGAACCCATCGGCTGCGTCGACCCACATCGGCGTGGCGTGCGGCGACCCGTCGGCCATGAGGGTCACGAAGTGGGCGAAGTTCCGACGCTTGAGCATCTCCACCTGCCGGGGGGTTAGCTCGGCCAACTCACTCTTCCTCCCGCCCGGGTTCCGCGGACAGCCGGATGCCGAGCTCACGCAGCTGCTCCTCGCCGACGGGGGCCGGCGCGCCGGTCAGCGGGTCGCTGCCCGACTGGGACTTGGGGAAGGCGATGACGTCCCTGATCGCGTCCTTCCCGGCCATCAGCATGACCAACCGGTCGATGCCCATCGCGATTCCACCGTGGGGCGGCGCCCCGTAGCGGAACGCCCGGATCAGGTGCCCGAACTTCTCATCGGTCTCCCGGGGCGTGAGGCCCAGCACCTCGAACACCTTGCGCTGGACGTCGGGCTGATGGATCCGGATGCTGCCGCCGCCCAGCTCGAAGCCGTTCAGGACCAGGTCGTAGGCTCGGGCCCTCGCCGCGCGCGGATCCATGTCCTCCGAGGCCGGGGCCGTGAACGGATGGTGCACCGACACCCACTTGCCCTCGTCCTCGCTCCATTCGAACAGGGGTGGTTCGACCATCCACACGAACCGCCACTCGCCCTCTCGCACCAGTTCGAGCAGGCCGGCCTGCTCGCGGCGCAGGCCGTCCAGCGCCACGTTGGCCCGGCCGGGGGCGTCGGCCACGATCAGCACCAAGTCGCCGTCCTCCGCCCCGGTGCCCGCCCGGAGTCCGGCGATCTCCTGGGAGGACAGGTACTTCTCGATCGGCGAGCGAGCCGCACCTTCCGGTTCGCACGCGAGCCAGACCAGGCCGGCCGCGCCCCGGCCCTTTGCGCCCTGAACGAGCTCGTCGAGCTGTTTCCGCGACAGCCGGG
Source organism: bacterium (assembly GCA_023251895.1). Lineage (GTDB taxonomy): Bacteria > Actinomycetota > UBA4738 > UBA4738 > HRBIN12 > JAHEXX01. The sequence continues at coordinate 4,498 of JAHEXX010000091.1, read as the reverse complement.
CACCGCCGGTCGCGGCGAATCCCTTCACGATGCCGCCGGACTCCAGGACCGACGAGAAGGCCCGGAACCCCGTCTCGGCGAAGACCGGGCCCAGGTCGGCCATCTCCATCCCGTACCGCAGGTCCGGCTTGTCGGAACCGAACCGGGCCAGCATGTCGTGGTAGGTCATGCGCGGGAACGGAACCGGAACCTCCACCCCCTGGATCTCGCGGACGATCTGTGCGTACAGCGGCTCGATGACGCCCAAGACGTCCTGCTCGCCGACGAAGGACATCTCCACGTCGAGCTGCGTGAACTCGAGACCGCGCTCGGATGTCGGGCGCTCGTCGCGCAGGCACCGTACGATCTGGTAATAGCGGTCCAGCCCCGCCACCATCAGCAGTTGCTTCAGCTGCTGAGGCGACTGGGGAAGCGCGTAGAACGTCCCCGGCCACAGGCGGGACGGCACCAGGAAGTCCCGGGCCCCCTCCGGGGTGCTTCGGGTGAGGATCGGCGTCTCGACTTCCAGGAACCCGAGCGCGTCCATGTGGTCGCGGATGATGCGGATGATCCGGTGGCGCAGGCGAAGGACCCCGGTCATCTCCGGCCGGCGCAGATCCAGGTACCGGAACTTCAGCCGGAGGTTCTCGTCGGCTTCGGTTCGGTCCTCGATGGGGAACGGCGGCGTGTCGGCAGCCGACAGGACCTCGACCGTGTCCACGACGACCTCGACCTCGCCGGTCGGCAGGTTCGGATTTACCGTTCCCTCCGGCCGGGGCCTGACCCCGCCGGTCACGCGGACCACGGACTCGGCCTTCAGGTCCTGGGCGGCGGCGTGGGCCTCCGGCTGATCCTTCGGGTGGAACACCAGTTGCACCAGCCCCTCGCGATCCCGCAGATCGATGAACGTCACGCCGCCGTGGTCGCGCCGGCGGGCCACCCACCCACAGAGCGTGACTGGCCGCCCGTCGTGCTGAGCCCGGAGCTCCCCGCACGCGTGCGTGCGCATGCTGGTGGACAGGTCAGGCATCGACCCTCTCCAGATGGGCGACGACCTGGTCGGCCGGGATCTTCTCCTGGGCCCCGTCGATCAGGCGACGGAGCGTCACCGTGTCGGCGGCCACTTCCTCCGAGCCGATGATCGCCGCGAAGACGGCGCCCGAGCGGTCGGCCATCCTGAGCTGGGCTTTCAGCGGCCGTTCCTCGAAGGCCGCGCGGCCGGGATCCCGGCGTCGCGCAGCTCGGCAACGAGACGGCGCGCGACCGGCGACGCCTCCGCCCCGATCGCCACCACGAAGCACCGGGGTGTGCGCGCCCGCGGGAGCGGCAGGTCCTCCTTCTCCATCGCGAGCAGCACCCGGTCCAGCCCCATGCCGAAGCCAACGCCAGGGGTGGCCGCCCCACCCAGCGCCCCGGCCAGTCCGTCGTAGCGTCCACCCGCGTTGACCGTCGCCTGAGCGGGGGAGAGTACGCCGGACGCCCACTCGAACGCGGTGCGCGTGTAGTAGTCGAGCCCCCGCACGAGACGCGGGTCGAGCTCGTATCCGATCCCCGCCTCATCGAGGCCGGCCCGCACCTCGGCGAAGTGGGCCGCGCAGGGCTCGCACAGGTTCTGCGTGATCGTCGGCGCCGCCAGCACGAAGTCCTTCCGGCCGTCCACCTTGCAGTCGAAGACCCTGAGGGGGTTCCTCGTCAGGCGCGTCCGGCAGTCCTCGTCGAGCCGATCGAGGTGCGGCTCGAAGTAGGCGACCAGCCGCTCTCCGTAGGCCGGGCGGCATGCGGGGTCACCGATCGAGTTCAGAAGCAGGACATAGTCGCGAAGCTCCCGATCCCGCAGGAACCGCTCGCCGACGGCGATTACTTCGACGTCGGCCGCCGGGTCGTCGACGCCGATGACCTCGATCCCGAACTGCCGGAACTCGCGCAGGCGTCCCGCCTGGGGCCGACCGTGCCGGAAATGGGGTCCGACGTAGTACGCCTTGAACGGGTTCGGGAGGCCCTGCGCGTTGGACAGGTAGGCCCGGACCACCGACGCCGTGCTCTCCGGCCGTAGCGTCAGCGACCGCCCGCCCTTGTCCTGGAACGTGTACATCTCCTTCGTCACCACGTCGGAGGTCTCGCCGGACGTACGAGCGAACAGCTCCGTGTGCTCGAAGGTCGGCGTCTCGACGTAGCGGTAGCCGAACAGGTTCGCGGTGCGGTGGGCGTGCTCGTAGAGGCCCAGCATGGCGTCGGCGCGGTCGGGCAGGACGTCCTGGGTGCCTCGCGGCGGGTTCAGCTCCACCTACGGCTCCAGCAGGAACGGGTTGGCTCGCCGCTCCCGCCCCACCGTCGTGTCGGGCCCGTGCCCCGGGTACACGGGCAGGGCGTCGGGGAGCGCGAGGAACCGCCGCAGGCTGGCCGTCATGTCGGCCGGCGACGAGTTCGGGAAGTCCGAGCGCCCGATGGCGCCGGCGAACACGAGGTCGCCCGACATCAGCCACCCGTCGGTCCGGTAGCACACGCTCCCCGGCGTGTGGCCCGGCGTGTGCAGCACCTCGATCGAGAAGCCGCCGAACGGCAGCACGTCGCCGTCGGTCACGGTCCTCACGTCCTTCACGAGGACGGCCGGGGCCTCGTAGCCGGCCCCCCAGGCGTCCGCGTCGGTCAGCGCCGCGCGGTCGGCCTCGTGCACGTAGAAGGGCAGGTCGTCCCCGCACAGCTCCGCCGCGGCGCCGATGTGATCGAAGTGGCCGTGGGTGGCCAGGACCGCCGCCGGCCGCTTCCCGGCCGCCTCGAGCAAGGCCCGAACGCGTTCGGGCGAGAAACCGGGGTCGACCACGACGGCCTCCTCGCTCCCGGTGGCCGCCACCAGCCAGCAGTTCGTGGCGAACGAGTTGTCGTTGAGAACGTCCAGGAACATGGAAGCGCCATCTTATCCGCCGCGCGCTACAGTTCGGCGGCGTCCAGGATCAGCGTGAACGGACCGTCGTTGGTCAGTTCGACCTGCATCTCGGCGCCGAACGCGCCCCGCCCCACCCTCGCGCCGCGGGCCTCCAGAGCGCGGGCAAATGCCTCCACCCGTGCGTCGGCGATCTGGGGCTCTGCGGCGTGCACGAACGAAGGCCTGCGCCCCTTGCGAACGTCGCCGTACAGAGTGAACTGGGAGACGACCAGGATCTCGCCCTCCACGTCCGACAGGGACCGGTTGGTCTTCCCGGCCTCGTCACGGAAGACCCGCAGGTTGAATACCTTCTCGGCCATGCGCTCGACCTCGTCGTTGCGGTCGGCGTCGCCCACCCCGACCAACAGGAGGTACCCGGGGCCGATCCGCGACACCTGGCCGCCGTCGACCGATACCGATGCGCCCGAGACCCGTTGGACGACGACGCGCATCCGGTTCCCGCGACCTACCTGGGAACGACCCGGTAGGCGTCGTAGACGTTCTCGACCTTCTTCACGGCCGTCAGGATCCCCGACAGGTGCGTGATGTCGGCCAGCTCGAACGTGAACCGGAGCGTCGAGATCCGGTCGCGGCTGACGGAGGAGGTGGCCGACAGGATGTTCACGTGGTTGTCCGAGAGCACCGTCGCCACGTCGGACAACAGGCGCGTTCGGTCCAGGGCCTCGACCTGCACGGCCACCACGAACGACGTCGGCTTGCCGGCGCGCCACGACACGTCGATCAGGCGCTCCGGCTGTTTTGCCAGGCCCCGAGCGTTCGGGCAGTCCGTGCGGTGGACGGACACGCCCTGCCCTCGGGTGACGAACCCCAGGATCTCGTCGCCGGGAACGGGGGTGCAGCACCGGCTGAGGCGAACCCACACGTCGGACGCGCCGGGCACCACCACGCCCCGGGAGTCGTCCCGCGGCAGCCGCACGGGTCGGGCCAGCGGGACCTCGGTGACGTCCTCTTCGGGCGTCCCGGTCAGGAGCCGTTCCAACCGGGCCACCACGGACTGCGGGGAAACGTGTCCCTCGCCAACCGCCACGTACAGCGCCTCCAGGTTCGGATACTTCATCTCCGTCGCGACCTGACCCATGGCCTCCTCGGTAGCCAGGCGCTTGAACGGGAGGTTCTGCTTGCGCATCAGCCGGTGCATCGCGTCACGCCCCTCCTCCAGCGCGTCCTCCCGTCGCTCCCTGGAGAACCACTGGCGGATCTTGTTGCGAGCTCGGGGGGTCTTCACGAACTTCAGCCAATCCTGCGACGGCCCCTCCCCCTGCGCCTTGGAGATCACGACCTCGACGGTGTCGCCGGTTCGCAGCTCGTAGTCCAGGGGCACCAGCTTGCCCCCGACCTTGGCCCCGATCGTGCGGTGGCCCACCTCGGTGTGGATGGCGTAGGCGAAGTCGACCGGCGTGGCTCCGGCGGGCAGGTTCACGACGTCGCCCTTGGGGGTGAACACGAAGACCTGGCCCCCGTAGAGGTCGATCTTCAGGCCCTCCATGAACTCGCGGGGGTCGGCCATGTCCTTCAGCCACTCCATCATCTGGCCCAGCCAGGCCAGGTCGGCGGCCTCCTTGGCCTTCTTCCCCT
>JAHEXX010000010.1 GCA_023251895.1 bacterium | reverse complement strand
TTCTGGAGGGAGCCGACCAACGTTTCGGCTCGATCCTCGACTCCCAGGTGCTTGCCCACCGTGAGGATCGACTCCAGGACCTGTCCCAACGACTGGGGGTCGAGCGAGACGACGTTCGCATCGGTGGTCCCGAGCTCCTCGAGGGCGCGTCGAACCTGGCCGCTCGGAACGGCGCAGACCCGGCACAGATCCTGCGTCAAGATCACGTCGGGTTGGATCCGCTGGATCAGGGCCTTGTCCAGCTGGAACAGCGGCTCCTTCGCACCCATCCGGGCCCGAACGGCATCGTCGATCTCGCGTGAAGACAGAGGTCGACCCTGGGGGAGTGCGCTCCGGGAGACGACCGGCTTCGTGGTGGCCTCCGGTGGGTGGTCGCACTCCTCGGTGACAGCTTCCAGGTGGCCGCCGAGGCCCAACGCGTAGACGATCTCCGTTGCGGACGGCAGCAGCGAAACGATCTTCACTTCGGCAGCGCCTCCAGCCGCTCACGGGTCCCGAGTAGTGCGACCAGATCGGTGAGGGCACGTCCCACCGTCGCTCCGTCGAGCACCCGGTGGTCGAACGTCAGGGATAGCGTGCAGGCCGGCCGGACCACGATGTCGCCGTCCACGACGAGCGCCTGCGACCCGATCACCCCGAACGCCAGGGTCACGGCGCCGGGCGGGTTGAGCAGGGGCGTGCCGAACTCCGAGCCGTAGCTCCCGGTGTTCGACACGGTGATGGAGGCCCCCGTGAGGTCCGCCGGCGCGATCGCCCCCTCGCGCGCGGCGGTGGCCAGACGGTCGATCTCCCGCGAGATGTCGCCGATCCCGCGGGAGCCCGCGTCCCGGACCACCGGGACCAGCAGACCCCGGTCGGTGTCGGTGGCGATCCCCACGTCGACCGTCCGACGCATGAGGATCCGATCGCCGGCCCACTCCGCGTTCAGCGTCGGGTGGGAGGCACACACATGCGCGAGAGCGCGAACAACCACCGGCAGGGGCGAAACACCGAGCTCGCGCCGGAACGCCTCGAGGTGGAGGCAGTCCTGGGTACGGAACGTCGTGACCTGGGGGATCCCTGCGGCCTCGGTCAGCCGCCAGGCGATCGTGCGCCGCACGCTGTCGACCGGGACGGCCTCGGCCGCGGGCGTGGCGGTGCCGCCGGCGACGCGCTCTACATCCTCGCGCGTGACCCGGCCGCCCGGCCCGCTCCCTGCCAGCGAGGAGATGTCGACGCCGAGATCCTTCGCGAGCTTGCGGTCGGCCGGAGTCGCGGCGACCTCGGGAGCACCGGCTGTCTCGAAGGTCACCAGGGGGTCGCCGACGCGGATGGTCTGCCCGGTCGCCGCGTGGAGCCGCCGGATCACCCCCGCGTACGGCGACGGCATCTCCACCGTGGCCTTGGCGGTCTCGATCTCGGCGATGGGTTGGTTCAGCGCGACGTGGTCGCCCTCGTCCACGAACCACGCGACGATCTCGGCCTCCTCCAGGCCCTCCCCAAGGTCCGGCAGGACGAACTCGCGGAGCGTCATCAGTACGCCACCGCCTTTCGAGCGGCGTCGCAGATCCGTTCCACCGAGGGCAACCAGTGCTGTTCCAGCGAGGCCGGCGGATACGGGGTGTCGTAGCCGGTCACCCGCATCACAGGCGCCTGCAGGTAATCGAATGCCTCTTCCATGATCCGGGCCGCGATCTCGGCTCCCATCCCCACGGTGCGCGCGGCCTCGTGGACGACAACCATCCGGCCCGTCTCGCGGGCCGCGGTCCCGAGGGCCTCGAGGTCTAGCGGCACCAGCGACCGGAGGTCCAGGACCCGGGCATCGATGCCTTCATCGGCCAGCCGACCCGCCGCATCCAGGCACCGGCTCACCATCGTCCCGTAGGCGATCAGCGCGCAGTCCGCACCCTCTCGGACGACCCGGGCCTCGCCGATGCCCGGTCCCTCCACCCCAAGCTCGCCGTCTTCTTTCGACCAGTACCGTGCCTTCGGCTCGAGGAAGATCACGGGGTCGGGATCGGCGATCGCGAGCGACAACAGGCGGTAGGCGTCGAGGGCGCCCGACGGTACGACCACCTTCAGTCCAGCCGTATGCACGTAGTAGGTCTCGGGACTATCCCCGTGATGCTCCTTGCCCCGGATCCCGCCGAACGACGGGATCCGGATCACGATCGGCATCGACGCGATGCCCCGCGTCCGCATGCGGTACTTGGCCACGTGGGAGATCACCTGGTCGAGGGCCGGGTAGGAGAACCCGTCGAACTGCATCTCGGCCACCGGCCGGAAGCCCGCCAGGGACAGGCCCACGCAGGCGCCGGCGATGCCGGCTTCCGCGATCGGCGTGTCGAATACCCGCTCCTTCCCGAACTCCGCCTGCAGGCCGTCGGTCACCCGGAACACGCCTCCCAGCCGCCCGACGTCCTCGCCGAACACCAGCGCGCGCGGGTCGCCGGCCAGCGCGTCGCGGAGCGCCCGATTCAGGGCACCCACCATCGTGACCTCAGGCATCGCCGAGGGCCTCCCGGCGCTGGCGCTCCAGGGACGGCGGCGCCGCCGCGAACACGTGGTCGAACATCTCGGATGGGGGCGGCGCCGCCGTCCCCACGACACGCGCTCGGATCGTCGCCACCCGTTCCTCCGCTTCCCCGTCGCAGGATTCGAGGAAGGCCTGGTCGGCCACGCCGGCATCGACCAGGTACCTCCGGTACCGTGCGATGGGGTCGCGGGGAGCCCAGGCCGCCAGTTCCTCCTCCGTCCGGTAGCGCGATGAGTCGTCGGCCGTGGTATGGGGCCCCATCCGGTACGTCATGGCCTCGATCAGCGTGGGGCCCAGGCCGTTCCGGGCCCGGTCGGCCGCCGCCTTGGTCACCTTGAACACGGCCAGCACGTCGTTCCCGTCGACCTGGACCCCGGGGAACCCGTAGCCCGCGGCCCGGCGGAAGATCGGGCCGGCGGTCTGCACCTCCAGCGGCACCGAGATGGCCCAGCCGTTGTTCTGACAGAACAGCACCACGGGAGCCCCGAAGACGGCGGCCAGGTTCGCCCCCTCGTGGAAGTCGCCCTCGGAGGTCGCGCCATCGCCGAAGTAGGTGAGCGCACAGGCGGCCTTCCCGTCCAGCTTGGCGCCCATCGCCCACCCCACGGCGTGCACGATCTGGGTCGCAACCGGCACGCAGATCGGGGCGAATCGGGTGGCCAGCGGGTCGTACGGTCCGCCGTGCCACGTCCCGCGATGGTACTGGAGGTACTCGACTGGATCGACCCCTCGGACCAACGCCGCAGCCAGCTCCCGGAACGACGGGAACACGAAGTCCTGGGGGCCCAGGGCGAAGGCGCTTCCGACCTGTGCGGCCTCCTGTCCCCGGAACGGCGGGTAGACGGTCAGCTCTCCCTGGCGCTGGAGCGCCATGCACTCGTCGTCCAATCGCCGGGTCAGGATCATCAGGCGCAGGAGCTCCCGTAGTTCCTGGGGAGACAAGCCCACATCGGTGTCGCCCACCGCGGTTCCATCGGGCGCGATGAGCCGCACCAGGTTGGGATGGTCCGATCGACTGTGGCCCATGTCCCTCCGAAGGCTCGCCGCGGCCGGGGTGGTGGAGAGCATAGGCGAACCCTGATGGCGACGGAGGTCGCCGGTAGACTGCGACGCATGGTTCCCTCCGCGTACCTGCGCGTGTTCCAGCCCCTGGAAGCGTTCCGCTCCGAAGAGCAGGCCGAGTGGGAGCGGTTCATCGTGGGGGGCGGCCGACCCCGCCCCGTCCGCCCCCTGTACCGGCAACGCGTGATGACGGGGCGGCTCGGGCTGCTCGCGCCGGCGGAGGGGGAGCGCGCGGAGTTCCGCGTGATGGAGGGCGCCTACTACGTGTGTCCCTCCCGAACGCGCCTGCGGATCTTGGCCAGCCTCCTGTCGTTCAGGGAGGTGCAGCCTCTCGAGCTCTCCGACCACTTCGTGCCGGAGAACGAGGCCCGCAAGGCCCAGCGCGAGCTGAACCGGCTCCGGCGGCGGGAGCCGGGAGCGGTGTCCTTCCTCATGCAGAGTCCGTGGCACGTGCCGGTGCGCTGGTTCGTGCTGGTGGACGACGACGAGCGGAGGCTGATCCAACGGGAAGACGGCGATTACCGGCTCTTCTACCTGACCACGGCCCGCAAGGCCGTCCGGCGGGCCGAGCGGGCCGTCCCGGCCCTTCGGAAGTCCGACCTCGGGCCGGTCGCCGGAATGATCACGGAACTGGTCGAGTGGCTCGCCCAGTTCGACGACCGTTCCCTGGTCGAGCTGGATTACGACCGGTTGACCGACCTCATGACCTGGGACGAGCTGGACGACGACCACAGCGCGAGAGACATCAACGAGGCGCTCGCGGCGCTGTCGCAGGGGGAGTTCCCGCGCTCGGCGCAGCTGTACCAGTCGGTCTTGGGTCGGTGGGCGGAGGTCCGAAACCGCGAGGTGTTCAACTAGTCGGGGAAGCGGTGGCCAGGGGCAGAATCGAACTGCCGACACCGCGGTTTTCAGCCGCGTGCTCTGCCAACTGAGCTACCTGGCCTGGCCCGGGCCGGTAGAAGACCCGGCAGAAACCGCTACCGAGGTCGTCACCAGCGCGTTCGAGTGTAGCGAGTGGAGACGGGGTCTGGGCTTGGTAACGCCATCTTGGCCTGAGGGGTGCTTTCGGGACAGCCTTGCTCCTTGCCAAGCTGCTGTGTGTGCGAGTCGAGCACCGGCAGCCGCCGCATAGATGCTGCCTGGGAGGTGGACGGTGCCGCCCCGGATCAACAGCATCGGCCCAGACCCTTCCCGTGGCCTAGGAAGCGCGAACTGCATCGAGGTAGTTGTAGACGGTGAACCGGCTGACCCCGAGGCGGTCGGCCACGGCTTCTACTGACTTCCTCAGGGCGAAGGCGCCTCGTTCGTCTAGGAACTTGACCAATTGCTGCTTCTCGGCGCGGTTCATTTCGGAAAGGGGCTTGGCGAGGCGCGCCTCACCCTGCGCGATCAGGTGCTCGAGAGCGAAATCGAGGCTGTCGATTGGCCCAAGAGAGACCCCGGGCGGGTGGTGTGGAGCGTAGAGGGCGGCGAGGACGCTGGCCGCCGTCCCTATGGACGTGACGTCCACATCCACAACGAGACAGAACGACGAGTTGGGGAACGGGATCGTGGTGCGAGCGGTTCGCGTTTCGCCGATGTGGCCGAACGTCGCCACGGTCTTTCCCTTGCTGTCGGTGAGAGACAAGCGGAACAGGGGTCCGAGCACCCTGGCCAACGCGCTCGTGAACTCACTCTCAGTTGTCATGATTGCAGTTCGATGCTCAGGATGGCTTTTGAAGCCCCATGCGCAAGAGCCGCTGTCAGCGCGGGTTGCAGTGCTCCTAACAGTTGATCGGGCTGACCGGTCGCGATCAGCCCGAAGAGGGTGATCTCCATATCCAGCCCCGTCCCCCGAAACTCCTCGAGAGCGGCCTGAGGGTGCGCAGGAGGTGCCTCGGACTCCCGAAAGGGATAGATGCTGATCTCGGCCCGAGCCATGACAGACAAGGATACACTCGGGACTGGGTGGGGCTGCGCGAAGCGTCTCCTGTTCTTCTTCCCCCTCCTGCAACGTTCCTTGGAGTGCTTCCGCACGAGGGATCCTGCTGAGCACTCCGTGAGAGCATCAGTCGGCCTCCTCGAGCGGCACCCCTAGTCCACATGCATTCCTCACGGCGGCAGCGATCGCATCGACGTACACGATTGTCAGTGCTCGCTTACACCCTCCGCACCGTAGGGCTTGCTCGGCTCCGGTTCCTCCAGCTTCGCTATCTTCCGCAGGAGGTCGGTGTCCGGTTGCTCGGCCTGGTTGCGCCCTATGCGAGACCGTCCATCGTTGATCGACCACTCGTTCGTACACCACTGCGTGGACGTTGCTGGGGTCGATTCGATAGGCTGGCTGAGATGATGCGGTCCCCTGATTCGATCCAGTGGCGGGCGACCCCGGCTGCTCTCGTGACGCGTGCCGGCCGCCTCGTCCTCGAGGTGGAAGGGAGAGACATCATCCAACCTCAGATTGGCGAGTTCGGCATGTCTCAGCCCACTCGGCAGGCGGGTCTCCCACTGCTAGGAGCGAAGGACTACGCCCCCGGCGAGTCCGGTGTTGAGCAGTGGCCAGGGCGGCGTTCGGTCGACGGGACGGGCGGGTCCTCCGCTTCTCCTGCGCCGACTCGATCGCGAACATCACAAGGGCTCCTGGCGACCGTCGCGGTATCACTCGGAGGTTTCGCCACATGAGCGAACGACCGAACGTCCTCATCACCCGCCCGGTCATGTCGGAGGCCGAGAAGGCGCTCCGCGAGCGGTGCGACGTTACCGTGCACGAGAACGAGTTCGGCATCCCGCGGCCGGAGCTGCTGGAAGTGGTCGCGGGGCGCGACGCCCTTATCACGATGCTCACCGAGAAGGTCGACGCGGAGCTCCTCGCCGCAGCCGGGCCACAGCTCAAGATCGTTGCGAACCACGCGGTCGGGTTCGACAACATCAACCTGGCTGACTGCACGGCGGCCGGCGTGATGGCCACCAACACGCCGGAGGTGCTGACCGAGACGACGGCCGACACGGCGTTCGCCCTTCTCATGTCGGCCGCGCGGCGGGTCGGCGAGGGCGAGCGGTTCCTCCGCAGCAGGCAGAAGTGGATCTGGGGACCGCTGATGATGATGGGCCAGGACGTCCATCACAAGACGATCGGCATCGTGGGGTTCGGGCGGATCGGCCAGGCCGTAGCGCGGCGCGCCAAGGGCTTCGGGATGAAGGTCGTCTACCACGACGCCGTCCAGCTGCCGCCCGAGGTCGAGGCCGAGACCGGCGCCGAACGCAGGGAGATGGATGTCCTGCTCGCCGAGGCCGACTTCATCTCGATCCACGTGAACCTCACAGAGGAGACCCGGCACCTGTTCGGCGCCGAGGCGTTCGGCAAGATGAAACCGACGGCAGTGCTGGTGAACACCTCCCGCGGACCGGTGGTCGACGAGCAGGCGCTGGCCGATGCGCTGAAGGCCGGCGAGATCTTCGCCGCCGGGTTGGACGTATTCGAACGCGAGCCCGACGTCACCGAGGACCTGTTGCAGCTCGAGAACGTCGTCATCATCCCGCACCTGGGAAGCGCCACCGTCGACACGCGCCTGGCCATGGGCATGCTCACGGTCGAAAACGTCTTCGCGGCGATCGACGGCAAGCTCCCCCCGACGCTGCTGAACCCCGACGTGTTTGAATGAATCCCCCTGGCGGCGTCGGCCCCCAGGTTGGTTCCACAGTATGTTGAACACCGAAGGATCGCGGAGCCGTGCCGGGCGGTTTGTTTCAGATGGGAGCCTCGGGCGATCGCGGATACTCGTCCGGCCTCCTAGGGGATTGGTCGATGGTCGGGATAGAGCTCGAACGCGAGATCGCAGATGCAGCCACCTACGGGCGAGCCGTGGGGCGCTTCAGGGAGTCCGGGATCGCGCTGCCGACGTTCGCGCAACTCGCGGACCCCACGAAGATCCCTGAGCGGGTCGCCGACGACCTGGCGTCGATCGGGCCCGACGAGTCGCATCCACTCAACCTGTTCCGGGTCCACTGGTTCAACGACCGCTCGCGCCGGGGCCGGGTCGAGGTGCCCGAGCATCTCGTCTTGCCGGAGGAGCTCACCGGGGTACCGGCGCGGATCGTCGTAGCCCTGGGGGATCGGTTCCCCATGATCGGCGCCCACAAGGTGCTTGCGGCGTACGGATGCCTCGCCCCGCGGGTCGTCACGGGCCGGTTCGATCCCACGAGCCACCGCGCCGTATGGCCCTCAACCGGCAACTACTGCCGCGGCGGGGTCGCGATCTCGCGCATCATGGGCTGCCGGGGGGTTGCGGTGCTCCCCGAGGGCATGAGCCTGGAACGCTTCCGTTGGCTCGAGCAGTGGGTAGCCGATCCCGCCGACATCATCCGGACACCCGGATCCGAGAGCAACGTCAAGGAGATCTACGACAAGTGCTCGGAGCTCTCGGCAGACCCCGCCAACGTGATCCTGAACCAGTTCTCCGAGTTCGGGAACCACCTCGTGCACTACCTGTGCACGGGCACGGCGCTGGAGCGGATCTTCGAGTCGCTGGAGGCGACCTCGCCCGGACTGTGCCTCCGAGCCTTCGTGTCGGCGTCGGGATCGGCCGGCACGCTCGGCGCCGGCGACTGCCTGAAGGAGCACTTCGGCTCGCTCGTCGTGGCGGTGGAGGCGCTCGAGTGCCCGACGATGCTCTACAACGGGTTCGGAGAGCACAACATCCAGGGGATCGGGGACAAGCACATCCCGTTCATCCACAACGTGATGGGCACCGACGTCGTCACAGCCGTCTCGGACGTGGCGACCGACCAACTGAACGTCGTCTTCAACAGCGACGCCGGCCGCCGGTACCTGGTGGAACGACGCGGGCTATCGGCCGCTCTCGTGGAGCAGCTCTCATCGCTCGGCATCTCGAGCATCTGCAACGTGCTGGCCGCGATCAAGACGGCCAGGTACTTCGACATGGGACCCGACGACGTCGTCGTGACGGTGGCGACGGACGGCGCCGCCATGTACGCGTCCGAGCGCGAGAAGGCGCTGGGCAAGCACTTCCCCGGCGGATTCGACGAGGTGGCCGCCGGCGAGGCCTTCTCGCGGCACGTGCTGGGAGCAGGAGTGGAGAACCTGCTGGAGCTCTCCGCGGTCGATCGCGAGCGCATATTCAACCTCGGCTACTTCACGTGGGTCGAGCAGCAGGGCGTCTCGGTCGACGACTTCCGCGCGCGCAAGACGGTGGGCTTCTGGCGCCAGCTACGGGAGAGTCTGCCCGTCTGGGACCAGATGATCGAGGAGTTCAACGCGCGCGCGGGGGTCGGCTCGTCGTGAGCTCGGCGACCATCCTGATCTGCGCGGGCTGCGGCGCCCAGGCCGATCCCGACGATCCCTACCCCTTTCGGTGCCCGGCCGCGGCCCGAGGGGACGATGTCGACCACGTGATGACGGTGGTCCTTGACCCGGCCGGGCTCCGGTTCGAGGACGACGACGAGCCGAACCCATTCATACGCTACCGGGAGCTGCTGCACGCGTACCAAGCGGCCCGCTCGCTCAGGATGAGCGATGAGTCCTGGGTCGACCTCGTCCGCGAGCTGGCCGCGCGGGTGGCGGCCGTGGAGGGCACGGGGTTCCGCATCACGCCGTTCGAGCGCTCGCGCGGTCTCTCCGAGCATCTGGGTTCCGCGGACGGCGGCGGCGTCTGGGTGAAGGACGAAACCGGCAACGTTTCGGGCTCCCACAAGGGCCGCCACATGATGGGGCTCCTGATTCACCTACAGGTCGTCGAGCGGCTCGGGCTCGATCGAGGGCGCCCGACTGCCGAGCTGGCGATCGCGAGCTGCGGCAACGCGGCGCTGGCGGCGGCCGTCATCGCTCATGCGGCTGACCGCCCGCTCCAGGTGTTCGTGCCGACGAACGCGGACCCGGCCGTCGTGCGGGCACTGAAGGAGCATCACGCAACGATCACGACGTGTCCGCGCGACGACGGTGTGGCGGGCGATCCAACCTACTGGCGTCTGCAGCAGGCGATCGGTGAAGGTGCGCTCCCGTTCACCTGCCAGGGGAGCGACAACGGGCTCGCGATCGAGGGCGGGAAGACGATCGGGTACGAGGTCGTCTCCCAGTCGCCGCCCGGCGGCCGGCTCGATCGGCTCATCGTCCAGGTGGGGGGCGGCGCGTTGGCAAGCTCGGTGATCCAGGGGCTCCGGGACGCCGTCGGCATCGGCCGGCTGGAGCGGCTTCCGCGGATCCACACCGTGCAGACCGAGGGGGCCTACCCGTTGAACCGCGCGTACGGCCGGCTGGCGGACCGGATCGCGGCCCGGGTCTCGCGAGAGTCTGGGGCGCCGTCGGGTCCGCCAGCCGGCGACCGGGAGCGGGCCGAGCTGATCGCCGTCGGTGCGGCCACGCCGCTCGTCGAGGAGGAGCTCCGGTACGCGGCGACCCATCGTTCGGAGTTCATGTGGCCGTGGGAGGAGGAGCCCAGGAGCGTTGCGCACGGGATCCTGGACGACGAGACCTACGACTGGCTCGCCGTCGTGCGCGGCATGCTGGAGACGGGTGGCTGGCCGCTGCTGGTCTCCGAGGAGATCCTTCGCGAGGCGAACGACGTCGCGCGGACCGTCACGGGGGTCGACGTGGATCACACGGGCTCGTCCGGCCTGGCCGGCCTCCTCGCCCTGCACCGAGGAGAGGGCCTCTCGCCGGACGAGCGTGTGAGCGTGCTGTTCACGGGAGTGCGGCGATGACCGCCTCCCTCCAGCAGACTGAACACTCGGGAAACGGCGAACGAGGGAAGGAGACAGATCAGTGAGGAGCTTTCTAGGGCGCGACATATTGTCGCTGAAGGACTTCGAGCGGAACGAGTTCCTGCGGGTGTTCCAAGTGTGCGACGATCTCACGCCGATCGCGAGGGATCGGCGCAACGGCGACCTTCTCGCGAACAAGACGCTTTGCACCGCCTTCTACCAACCGAGCACGCGGACGAGGCTCGCCACGGAGGCCGCGATGCACCGGCTGGGAGGCCACGTCCTCGGCTTCTCCGACGCGAAGATGACCCGGGCGGGGGATTTCTACCAGGAGTCGATCAAGGACACGGTGCACATGCTGGAGTACTACGGCGACGTCATCGCGATGCGCCACTTCCAGCAGGGGGCTCCCGAGGAGGCAGCGCGGTGGGCCTCGGTGCCCATCATCAACTGCGGTGACGGCTGGGGTGAGCACCCGACGCAGGTCCTCACGGACCTGTACACGACTTGGAAGGAGCTCGGGACCCTCGACGGCCTGAAGTTCCTGCTCGTGGGAGACATGCGCATGCGCACGATGCACTCGATCCTCTACGCATTCTCGCAGTTCGACATCGAGGCCTTCGTGGTGGCGCCCGAGGAGATGTCGCTGTTGCCCGAGTTCAAGGCCGAGATCGATGGCCTGAACGTGCGCTACCGTGAGGTGGCGACCGCCGAGGAGGTTGTCGGCGAGGCCGACGTCATCTACATGGAACCCGTGGTGCAGGCCGACTACACGAAAGGCCGAGACGAGCGGGGCGAGCAGGTAGGGCTCACGCCGGCCGCCTACAAGATCACGCGAGAGATGATGCGGGACAAAGCGAAGCCGGGCGCGATCATCCTGCACTCGCTGCCGCGGATGGACGAGCTGCCAGCCGACGTCGATGCGACCCGGCACGCGCGGTACTGGACCGAGGCCTTCAACGGGGTCGTGATGCGGATGGCGCTGCTCGCGCTTGTCCTCGGCGCAGCGGAATAGGAAGGGGAGTCGTGCAGACGCATCTTCGCGGGCGAGACCTCATCACGCTCCAGGAGTGGTCGAAAGGGGAGATCGAGACTCTGCTTGACGTAGCCTTCCAGCTGAAGCGCGAGCGGGCGATGGGCGTCCCGCATCCGATCCTTCGTGACAAGGTGCTCGCGATGCTCTTCTTCTACTCGAGCACCCGGACTCGGGCCTCCTTCGAGGCCGGCATGGCCCAGCTCGGCGGGCATGCACAGTTCATCGAGAGCAAGACCACCCAGATCGCGCACGGGGACACCGCAAAGGAGATCGGCGAGATCCTCGGCCGTTACAACGACGGGATCGCGATCCGGCAGGTGGACTGGCGGGGCGGCAACGCGTACATGCGGGAAGTCGCGGAGGCGAGTCGTGTGCCGGTCCTGAACATGCAGTGCGACATCTACCACCCGCACCAAGCCCTGGCCGACCTCATGACGATCATCGAGAAGCGGGGAGACCCTCGGGGAGCGACGGTCACCGTGAGCTGGGCGTACGCCGCGAGCTACCAGAAGCCGATCAGCGTACCCCAGAGCCTCGTCCTGCTGCTGCCCCGGTTCGGGCTGAACGTGCGGCTCGTTCACCCGCCGGAGTTCAAGCTGATGCCCGAGATCATGGAGCAAGCCCGCGACAACGCCCGGCAGGCCGGTGTGACCCTCGAGGTCATCGAGGAGTTCGACGAAGGACTCCGCGACACCGACGTCGTGTACGCCAAGAGCTGGGGAGCGCTGCTCACCACGGAGGACGAGTCCGAGGGAATGCGGATTATCGACCGGTACAAGCACTGGATCACCGACGAGCGACGGATGGAGCTGGCGGATCGGGACGCCATCTACATGCACCCACTTCCGGCCGACCGCAACGTCGAGGTCACCGACGCCGTGATCGACGGCCCGCAGTCGGTCGTCTACGACCAGGCCGAGAACCGCCTCCACGGTCAGAAGGCCGTGATGGCGCTGACGATGAGCTGAGGGGAGCGCCGTGCCGGGGAAGACTGCCGTCGTCGCGATCGGCGGGAACTCGCTGATCAAGGACAAGGAGCATCAGTCGGTCCGTGACCAGTACATCGCGGCGGGGGAGACGTGCTGGCACATCGCGTCGATGCTCCGAGACGGCTGGGACGTCGCGATCGGCCACGGGAACGGGCCACAGGTCGGGTTCATCCTGCGGCGCTCCGAGCTTGCCGCGCACGAGCTCCACGAGGTGCCGCTGGACGCCTGCGGCGCCGACAGCCAGGGCGCGATCGGCTACGCGCTGCAGCAGAACCTCGAGAACGACTTCCGGCGGGTCGGCATCGCCAAGCACGCGGTGACGGTCGTGACGCAGGTGGAGGTCGACGCAGACGACCCGGCGTTCCAGAACCCCTCCAAGCCGATCGGCTCGTACATGGATGAGGACAAGGCGAAGGAGCGACGGGACAGCGAGGGGTGGGCGGTGATGGAGGACGCCGGTCGCGGCTGGCGACGCGTCGTTCCCTCGCCGATCCCCATGCGCATCGTGGAGGAGGCCGCCGTCCGGAGCCTCATCGCCAACGGGTTCGTCGTGATCACTGTGGGCGGGGGCGGCATCCCGGTCATCGTCGACGAGAACGGGGATCTGCACGGCGTGGCGGCCGTCATCGACAAGGACTTCGCCTCCTCCTTGCTCGCGAGCCGGATCGGGGCCGAGCTATTCGTCATCAGCACTGCCGTCGAGCGGGTCGCCCTGAACTTCGGCAAGCCGGGCCAAGAGTGGATCGATCGGATGTCGGTCTCGCAGGCCAGGACCTATCTCGAGGAGGGCGTCCACTTCGCGAGGGGCAGCATGGCCCCCAAGATCCAGGCCGCCGTAGGGTACCTGGAGCGCGGCGGTGGCGAGGCCATCATCACCGACCCCGAGAACGTGGAGCGCGCGCTGGCTGGCGAGACCGGGACCCACATCGTGCCGGACTGAGGGGATGTTGCCGTCGTGAGCGTGCAGGTGAACGAGGTGCACGCGATCGGGTGCCGAGCCGGGGCGAGCCGGCTCGCGGACGCGTAGGGGTCCGTGTCGATGCTGCTCGTCCGGGGGGGGCAGGTGGTCGAGCCGTCGGGGTCCCAGCGAGCCGACGTCTTGATCGACAGCGGCCGGATCGCGGCCGTAGGCCCCGAGATCGACGCTCCTGGCGCGGAGATCCTCGATGCGTCCGGCGCCCTCGTCGTGCCCGGGGCGATCGATGCCCACACGCACTTCGGCCTCCCGGTCGGCGAGGTACGCTCCGCCGACGACTTCGAGAGCGGCACGATCGCCGCCGCGTGCGGCGGGACGACCTGTGTCGTGGACTTCGCTGGGGCGGGGCGGGAGAGCCCGGACGTGGCGCTCGGCGAGTGGACGGCCAATGCGTCGGGACGCGCCGTCATCGACTACGGCCTGCACCTGACGGTGACGTCGGTGCCCGACGACCCTGCGGAGGCGGCTCGGCTCTTCGCGTCGTTCCTGGAACGCGGCGTGGCGAGCGTGAAGCTCTACATGGCCTACCCGGAGCGGCTCATGGTCGACGATGCGACGCTGGCTCGCGCCCTGACGGCGTCCGTGGAAACGGGACTGCTCGTCTGCGTGCATGCGGAGGACGGCGCCGAGATCGAGCGGTTGACCGCTCGCGAGCTGGAGCTCGGACACGTCGGGCCGGACGCGCATCCGGCAACCCGGCCTCCGGAGGTCGAGGCCGCGGCGATCCGCCGTGCCGCCCAACTCGCGGGCGACGCGGGAGCGGCCGTCTACGTCGTCCATCTCTCTAGCGCGGCGGGCCTGAGGGAGGTACGCGCGGCGAACGCGAACGGGCTTCGGGTCTTGGCCGAGACATGCCCCCAGTACCTGTATCTCACGGAGGATCGGCTCCTCGCGACGAGCGAGGAGGCCGCGAACTTCGTCTGCGCCCCCCCGCTCCGGGCCGATGTCGATCGAGAGGCGCTGTGGTCGGGCCTCGCCGACGGGTCCGTCCAGGTGCTCGCGACCGATCATTGCCCGTTCACGACCTCGGACCGACGCCGGGGAGTCTACGCTCGGGAGGAGGGCTGGCGAACGTTCAGGGAGATCCCGGGCGGGCTGCCGGGCGTCGAGACCCGTCTCGCCCTCGGCTTCCAGGGAGTCCGACAGGGGCGGCTGCCGCTCGTTCGCTGGATCGACTCCGTCGCCACGGCGCCCGCCCGGCTCTTCGGTCTCTCACACGTCAAGGGATCTCTTGCCGTGGGACTCGACGGCGACGTCGTCGTGTTCGACCCTGCAGCGCACCACCGGTTGGATGCGGATCGCCTGCACATGGCGACGGATCACAGCCCTTATGCGGGGATGCAGGTGACCGGGTGGCCGGCGATCACGATCTCGCGAGGGACCATCGTGGCTCGCGACGGGGAGCCGTGGGAGGCGGCGCCCGGTCGGGGGCACTTCGTGCGTCGGCTTCCATTCGACTGGCCGAACCCAGAATTGCCCGGTCGATAGCGTCCAGCGTCTCCGGTGGACGGCCGGGTCGCAGTCAGGCCATTCATCCCGCGAGCCCCAGCACGCGGTACCTGGCCACCTGGCCTTGGCGCGCCCGACGGGCTTCGATCCCGCGATCTCCGCCTTGACAGGGCGGTGAGGACGACCGGACTCCTCTACGGGCGCACGTATTCAGTTCGTGCCCCCAACGGGATTCGAACCCGTGTCTCCGCCTTGAAAGGGCGAGATCCTAGGCCGCTAGACGATGGGGGCGGAAGCGCTTGGGCGCTCCAGCCGCCCCGGCCCGGGGGCAGCCGTAGGAGTATATAGCTCCCCCCCAACTGCCTCCTCGCCCCGGGGAGATCGGGAACCCACCATGGGGTTCGACCTCTCAAACCGGCGTACTGTGCCGAGGGGAAGGACCATGAGGCGCGCCGAAGTCGCCGTTATGCTATTGGCCGTGGCCACCGCGGCCTGCGGCCGGAACGTCGTGCACAACCCATCGCCGGCTGCCGGGAGCGCCGGAGTCGACCAACGGAAGATCGCGATCTACGAGGCCGTCGTCCGTTCGCAGACCGAGTTCAAACAGGACCCCGTCTACATCTACGTGAAGCTCTGCGAGGACGCCGGTGGAGCCGGGAGCCCGACGGATTGCTCGGGGGCGCTCTCTCCGGAGGAGCAGGATGCGCTGGCCGCGGCCCTCTCCGACTACTCCTCTTTGGCCTTCGTGTCCGAGATTGGGGACATCACCGAGCATATCTTCAAGGGCGAAGGTGGCCAGCTGATCCGCCTGGGTCCCATCGCCGAGGTGGGCGGGCGGATCCAGGTGCCCGGATCCCACTACTGTGGCGGGCTGTGCGGGGGCGGGTCCACCTGGGTGGTCGAGGACACGACCGAGGGCTGGAAGGTGGCCGGCCCGGTGCCCGGCGAGGGGGTCTGGATCTCCTGATCCATGCACTTTCGAGACCGATGCCGATCAAGGAATCGATCCTGCCCAGCCGATGGTTGAAGGAGCCGATGCGCCAAGTCATGGAGTACCTCGGGATCGTCCGGCCCAACCTGAACCGGAAGGACCCGGTCGCCGTCCCCGTCTGGGTCCCTCGCGTGGCCGCCGCGATCGCCGGGGCCGTCACGTTGGGCGTCGCGCTCTGCGGATGGCTCCTCATCCGGGCCCTGGTGTCCTAGCGAACCCGGCCGCCCGGAGCACGTCCCCTGCCTGAAGGTCCGCGCCACCAGGGCACTCGAGCACGTGCCGAACCCGGGGCCGGGGGAACAGGAGCCGCCCGGGGCGCATCCGCCGGACGGCGACGACGCGGAGATCGCGATCGAGGAGGGTCGCCCTGATGGGGAACCGCATCCCGAACGTGTGCACGGACCTGGTCCGCTCCAGCAGCAGCGCCCGTCCCGGCTCCAGGCCGTCCCGGCCGAGCAGCCCCCGCATCCGCTCCCAGGGCGTCGTCGGCACCTCCA
This sequence comes from bacterium, assembly GCA_023251895.1. Lineage (GTDB taxonomy): Bacteria > Actinomycetota > UBA4738 > UBA4738 > HRBIN12 > JAHEXX01. The sequence goes on along the minus strand of JAHEXX010000010.1, from coordinate 17,197 downwards.
CCATCATCCGGTTCCCGCGAGGGTCGAAGAGCGTCACGCGCCGCACGAACCGACCCTATCGCTCGCCGCCGACACGTGGCCTGCGGAGCCGGTCGCCTACGGGCTCAGCGTTGGGCGTGAAGGATGAAGCTGCCATGCCGGATCGTCCAGGGATTCTTTCGCTCGAAGCTGGAGAACCCCACGGTTCCGAGCATGGCCTCGACCGCAGCCGGGTTCGGGCCCCACCAGTTGCTGGGATCGTTCTTCAGCTCCGCGTCCGGATAGAAGATCATCGCCGGCTTCTCGTACTCGAGCATGGCCACATGCGTGTCCAGGATCAACAGTCTCTCGGTTACGCTCGCGACACGCTCCAGCGCGAGGAGCGGATGGCGCATGTGGTAGAGCACCCCCACGAACAGCACGAGGTCGAAAGTTCCGATCCGCTCCGGGGAGAGTTCGAGCACGTCGATGTCTAAGTCCTCGACCTTTGAGTCGAGTGCCGTCCGCGCGAACTCGAACCCGTCCTTCGTTCCCCATCCTTCGCCGCTCCAACAGTAGGAGTCCGTGGCCAGGACCCTGGTGGCGCCTCTGCGTTCCGCCGCGAAGGAGAGGGCCCCATCCCACGCGCCGATGTCGAGAACGCTCATCCCGGTCAGGTCGTCGGGGATCTCCAGCCGTCCGATCCGGGTGGGCGTGTCGTCCATCCCGGGGGTGACGAGCCCGTGGCCCAGGTTGATCTTGTGGTACCAGGTGATGCCGCCCATCCCTGCCTTGATCTCATCGATGTCCATGGGGACCCTCCCGCGCCTTCGTGCCGATCGCTCGAAGCATAGCGATGCTGGTCACCGTCGAACGCGACTGGACACGAGGGTGGCTCGGCCTGTGCCGGGCCTAGATGGCGTGGCAGTGAGCGACGAACCAGTCGTCGGGGTTGCCGTAGGACCTGGTTGACTGCACGGCGAAGGTCTTGGTAAGCGAATTCCTGGGGCGGACCCATGCGGCGATGTCGGTCACAAGGCCGTTTCCGTGCTCAGGTTCGGATCTGATCTCGCACCACTCATGGACCTTCTGGGTGCGGTCGTTCCGAAACCGGAAGGAAACGGAGTAGTAGTTGTTCAGTCGGTCGGAGCCCCCGAACCTCCACGCCACGATCGTGCTTCCGAGGCCCGGCTCCGTATGGGCCTCGGCGACAGCGCCAAGGGCGAAGGACGCGACCAAGGCGATCAGGGCGACGCGCAGAGTCCTACTCATCCTCTTCCCTTATCGGTTCGGCCGGAGACGACCTTGATCCTTGGTGCCCGTGGTGGGTTTGCTGCTCGGCGACGATCCCGATCGGGAGGTTCAGGCGCCGCGCGCAAACAGGTTGCTGAACCGAAGCGAGCGCCGCCTGGTGGGCGAGGCCGGGACCCAGTCGGCGTCCTGGGTTCGGCGGAGGGCCTGGCACTGCTCCAGGAGCCGACTCCGGTCGACCCGGGTGCCGGCCCCCTCGTCTACCTCGTATCCCGCCGATTTCAGGCGCCGAGAGAGCTCGTCGTAGATGCCCTGAGCGATCATGGGCTCCCGGTCCACCAGGTGGAGGAGGGCTGCGGGACTGATCTCCAGCGTGGACACCTGGGTGTGAGCGGTGATGGTGGCGCCCCTCGGTCCTCCATCGATCACCGCCATCTCGCCGAAGTAGGATCCGGACCCGAGCGCGGCGAGTTCGGCTCCGTCCAGCGTCGCCTTGGCCGTCCCCTCGGTGATGACGTAGAACCCGTTGCCCCGCTCGCCCTGCTCGATGACCTTGGTTCCGGGCTGGAAAGCGACGGCGTGGGCGGAGCGAAGGACCGCCCGCAACTCGTGCTCGGAGAGCAGGCTGAACAGGGGGACGGCTCGAAGGGTCTCGAGGTGCTCCGACCGGATCCATCGCAGGCCCAGCCAGCACGCGACTATGACCAGGGCGAAGATGATAGCGGGCACAACCCAGGCGCTGACCGCCCCTGCTCCCACGAAGGACCCCGTGAGGCCGATCCCAAGGGTCACCACTATCGCCCCCGATGAGCCGCGCGGACAGCGACCCTGCCTTGCCGGGGACCCATAGCTCCGTACGTCATGCCCTGTAAAGCGGCGGAAGCGGGGTCCGCGCGATCGCCACGGCGGCAGCTCGCGCGACCGGCCCGCGAACTGGTGGGCCGGGCAGGATTCGAACCCGCGACACGAGGGTTAAAAGCCCCCTGCTCTAACCAGACTGAGCTACCGGCCCCACGGCGATTGTACGGCCGGGAACCGCCGCGACATCTCGTTGCGTCCAAGCATCGATCGGCTAAGGAGGTCACGATGAAGGACCCCTTGAAGTTCGCGATCGGGGGCGTCGTTCTAGGGCTTATCGCCTCGTTTGCTCTTCCGTCCCTGGCGCAGTCCCCCGCCCCCGGGAAGTCCGGTGATGTCCAGCGCACTGTGAGCGTGAGCGGCACCGGGATAGTCCGGTCGGCACCTGATGAAGCCGTCGTGTCGCTCGGGGTCCAGACGCAGGCCGCGTCCGCCGAGGCCGCCATCAAGCAGAACGCCGCCCGGATAGTCGACGTCGTCCAAGCGCTGATGGCCGATGGGATCAAGAAGGACGATCTCGCGACGTCGAACATCAGCCTCTACCCGACGTATGACTCAAAGGGCATTGAGGTGACCGGGTACACGGCCTCGGATCAGCTCGACGTGACCGTGCGTGACATCTCCAAGGTGGGGCCGGTGATCGACGACGCGGTGACTGCCAGGGCGAACCTGGTGGGCGGGGTCACGTTCCGTGTCTCCGATCGGAACGAAGGGGTCGGCGGAGCGCTGCAGGCCGCGGTCGCGGACGCGCGGGGCAAGGCCGAGGTTCTGGCCGCCGCCGCCGATGCTCGGCTTGGTCGGGTCGTCTCGATCGTCGAGACGAGCGCGATCACCCCTCCTCCGATCTTCGCGGAGCGAGCCGCTGCGGCGGAGTCGACGCCGATCCTGCCCCCGACGATTGAGACCCAGGTTTCGGTGACGGTCGTCTGGGAGTTGATCTGAGCCGCTAGGGCCGGTACCGGTTCGTGATGGGCAAGCGCCGGTCCCGGCCGAAGGCCTTGGGCGTGATCTTGACCCCGGGCGGGGCCTGGCGCCGCTTGTACTCGGCCCGGTCGATCATGGACACGACGCGCCCGACCAGGTTGGGGTCCGCGCCGGCCGCCACGATCTCCTCCGGCGAGCGATCCTCCTCGACGTACGCCTCGATCAGCGGATCGAGCAGGTCGTAGGGCGGGAGCGAATCGGTGTCCTTCTGGTTGAGGCGAAGCTCCGCGGTGGGGGCCTTCGCGATGACCCGTTCGGGGATGGGCGGCAGATCCGGGGTCTGCGCGTTCCGCCAGGCCACCAGCTCGTAGACCAAGGTCTTGGGAACGTCCTTGATCGGGGCGAACCCGCCGGCCAGGTCGCCGTAGAGCGTGGAGTACCCCACGGCCATCTCGCTCTTGTTTCCGGTGGCGAGGACCAGCGAGCCGAACTTGTTCGACAGGGCCATCAACAGGTTCCCGCGGATGCGAGCTTGGAGGTTCTCCTCGGCGGTGCCCTCGCGCGTATCTCGGAACTGTTCCTCCAGAACCGACAGGTACGCCTTGAACACGTCATCGATCCGGATCTCGTCCATGCGGATCGAAAGGCGCCGGGCAACCTCGGCCGCGTCCTCCAGGGACGCGGCCGAGGAATACGGCGAGGGCATGGCCAGCACGCGAACCGCCTCGGGCCCGAGCGCGTCGGCCGCCAACGTCGCGACGAGCGCCGAGTCGACCCCGCCGGAGAGCCCCAGGACCACGCTGCCGAAGCCGTTCTTGCGCACATAGTCCCCCAGGCCGACCATGAGTGCCCGGTAGACCTCCTCCGGCCCCTCGGGCCAAAGTGTCCTGGGTTCGGCGGCGAGCCCGCCGTCGCCGAGGTCCACGACCAGCAGGTCCTCCTCGAACCGAAGCGCGCGGCAGGCCACTGAGCCGTCGGGCCCCACGACCATAGATCCCCCGTCGAAGACCAGTTCGTCTTGACCACCGACCGTGTTGATGTACACGATCCACGCGCCTGTCTGCACCGCCCGGTCGCGCAGCACATCGGCCCGCTCGTGGGTCTTCCCCCGGTGGTACGGCGAGCCGTTGATGTTCACGACCATGTCTACCGCACCGCCGCTCCAGTCCCGGAACGGCAGTCCATCGACCCAGGCGTCCTCGCACACCGACAGGCCGATGGACAGGCCGCCCACCCCGACCCGCGCGGTGCTCTTCCCCGGAACGAAGTAGCGTTTCTCGTCGAAGACGCCGTAGTTCGGCAGCTGGATCTTGTGGTAGCGGGTCACGACCTGGCCGCCCTCCAGGAAGGCCGCCGCGTTGTGCAGCCCCCGGGCGGTCCGGTCCACGAACCCGGCCACGATGGCGCACGTGCCTTGCGTCCTCCGGGCAAGCTCGGCCAGCGCATCCAGGTTGTCGGCGACGAACTCGGGCCGTAGCACGAGGTCCTCGGGCGGGTAGCCCGTGACGGACAGCTCGGGGAACGCGATCAGGTCGGCGTCGAGCTCCGAGGCACTGTTCGCCCACTCGACCATGCGGGAGACGTTGCCGTCGAGGTCGCCGACGGTGGTGTTGATTTGCCCGATCGCGATGCGGACCACGGAGCCAGCCTAGCGCGGGCGCACGCCAGGTTCAGCCCATGCCGCCGATGTCGAGGTTGTAGGCCTCCCACACCAGGTCGGCGCCGTGCTGCCGGTGGCGGACGATCTTGCCCAGGAGGCGCTGCAGGTCGTCGCGGAGCTGGTGGATGGATGACTCGTCCTCGGGAAGCTCGGGGTCGGACACGCGCTGGATCTGCTTGGCGATGCCCAGCTGGATGAAGGGATGCTCGTCGCGGAGCCGCTTGACCTTGCCGGCCAGGTGCGGCGCTCGATGCAGTATGTCGTCGTACAGGCCACCCTGTTCCTCGGTCCCGCGGATGTGTTCGTCGAACGCGTCGCGCAGGTGCACGAGCATCTTGCCGACTGACAGCGCCCAGTCGTCGACGCGTCCAACGGCGGGAGCGGAGGTGGCCTCCTCCACCTCCACCAGCGCCTGGTGGAGGTCCATGCGCCGCTTGCGTGCCGCCTCCAGCAGTGGCGATGATCCTTCGTCCATGTCCCGTCCCCCAGGTAACACTATGCAGTGGGATCACGCCGACTGTCCAGCCGTGGCCGATCGGCCGTCTACCCGAACCGACTCCCCCGAGGCTAGACTCTCGCCCTGGGCCCAGCCTGCGGAGAGGATCCCCCATGGCCGAGCGAACGATCGAGCGATCGCAGGTGCTCCGACCGTACGTCCCGCGCCTGTTGATGCAATGGCTGGCCGAGGCCCCGGACGCCACGCTGCGGGAGCTCGACGGCACCGTCGTGTTCGTCGACATCTCCGGGTTCACGAAGATGTCGGAACGCCTGGCCCGCAAGGGGAAGGTCGGCGCCGAGGAGGTCACCGACGTCCTCGGCGCCGTGTTCACCCGGCTGCTTGCCGAGGCCTACGGGAACGGCGGTGGCCTCATCAAGTTCGGCGGCGATGCGCTCCTGCTGTTCTTCTCGGGGATGGAACACGCCGCCAAGGGCGCGCGGGCCGCGGTCGGGATGCGGCGCATCCTGCGCGAGATCGGGAAGATCCAGACATCGGCCGGGCTGATCCAGCTGCGGATGTCGGTCGGCGTGCACTCCGGCACGTTCCACTTCTTCCTGGTCGGCGATCCGCATCGGGAGCTCATGATCACGGGACCCGCCGCCAGCGAGACGGTGTCGATGGAGTCGACGGCGGTGGCGGGGGAGATCCTGGTCAGCAGGAGCACTGCCGCGGCCCTCCCGGCCAACGTCCTGGGCCGACCCAAGGGTGACGGCATCCTCTTGAAGAAGGAGCCGCCGGGGCTGCCCCTCGAGAAGCCGGACCAGGAGGCCCCGGTCGAGGGCATCGACCTGCTCGCGTGCATCCCCGTGGCGATCCGGGAGCACCTGCTGTCGGGATCGATGGACTCCGAGCACCGCCAGGTGACGGTGGCGTTCATCCACTTCGACGGCGTGGACGGGATGGTGAAACGTGATGGGGCCCAAGCCGTGGCGGAGCGACTCGACGCGCTGGTCACGGAGGCCCAGGCGGCCGCAGAGAAGCACGGCGTGACGTTCCTGGGGACCGACATCGACCACGACGGCGGCAAGATCATCCTGACCGCGGGGGCGCCCCAGGCGGCCGGCGACGACGAGGAACGGATGCTCCTCGCGCTCCGGTCGGTCCTGGAGGCCGAACCGCCCATCCCGGTCCGGATCGGGGTGAACCGGGGGCACGTGTTCGCCGGGGACATCGGTCCGCACTACCGGCGCACGTACACGGTCATGGGCGACGCGGTCAACCTGGCGGCGCGGGTCATGGCCAAGGCCGAGCCGGGCCAGTTGCTCGCGACCTCACCGGTCCTTGACGCGTCGTCGGTCACGTTCGAGACGGTTGCCCTGGATCCCTTCATGGTGAAGGGGAAGAGGGACCCGGTCCGCGCGCTCACCGTGGGGCCGGTCGTGGGGACCAAGCGGATCGACGAGGTCCACGAGCTGCCGCTGGTCGGTCGCGACATGGAGGTCGGAGCGCTCCTCGAGGCCCTCGAGGACGCCCGACACGGTCGCGGGTGGCTGGTCGAGGTCGTGGGTCCGCCCGGGATCGGGAAGACGCGGCTCCTCGGTGAGTTGCTGGCCAGCGCCGGGGACTGTCGCGCGCTGACTGCGGCCTGTGAGCTCTACCAGGCATCGACCGCGTATCGTCCGTTCCGAAGCTTGCTCCGCTCCGTGCTCGAGGTTCCCGAGGACACCACACAGCCGGAGCTCGCCGAGCTGCTCCGCGAGCGGGTGGAGGCGGTCGCACCCGAGATCCTGCCGTGGCTTCCGCTGTTGGCGGTGGTGCTCGATGTCGAGATGCCGCCGACCACTGAGGTCGAGCAGCTGGACGAGCGATTCCGCAAGCCCCGGTTGGAGCAGACCATCGAGGAGTTCCTGAGCCGGGCACTCGTGGAGCCGACGGTGTTCGCCATCGAGGACGTGCACTGGATGGACGATGTGTCGAGGGACCTGCTGGAACGGCTGACGACGGGCATCGCTGCGCGCCCCTGGCTGGTCTGCGTGACGCGACGAGACGAGGAGACGGGGTTCTCCGCTCCTCGCGGCGATCGGTCGATCTCGCTCCGACCGATGCCACTGGGTGAGGAGGACGCCGAACGACTGCTCACGGTGGCCAGCGAGGATGCCCCGCTCCGCCCCGATGAGATCCAAGCGCTGGCCGGGCGATCCGGCGGGAACCCGCTGTTCCTGCGAGAGCTGCTGCTGACGGCTCGCAGCGCCGGCGGTCTGGAGGAGCTCCCGACCTCTATCGAGGGCATGGTGATGGCCCAGATCGACCGCCTGACTCCGCCGGACCGACGCCTGCTCCGGTATGCGTCGGTCCTGGGCGCCAGTTTCTCCGACGACCTCGTGGCCGCGCTCCTGGAGGGCGAGGAGGCCCAGCTCGATCCCGGCTCGTGGCGGCGGCTGGGGGAGTTCCTGGCCGAAGATGCCCCGGGCGTGCGACGGTTCCGGCACGCGCTGATGCGCGACGCCGCCTACGAGGGGCTCCCGTTCCGTCGGCGGCGCGAGCTCCACGCCCGCGCGGGGGAGACCATCGCCCACCTTGCCGGGGCCCATCCCGACGAGTTCGTCGAGCTGCTCTCGCTGCACTTCTTCCACGCTCAGCGGTTCGAGGACGCCCGCCAGTACTCGCGGATCGCGGGTGATCGGGCGCAGTCGAAGTATGCGAACACCGAGGCCGCGACGTTCTACAGGCGGGCCATCGAGTCGGCCAAGCGGGTGGAAGCGTCACCCCGAGAACTGGCCTCGCTGTACGAGGCGCTGGGCGACGCGAACTGGCGGATCGGAGCCTACGGGGAGTCCGCGGCGGCGTTCCGATCTGCGCGGAAGCATCTGGCCGGCGATCCCGCCGCCGCGGCGGGGATCCTGTACAAGGAGGCTCGAATCCCGTACCGGGCCGGGAGCTACTCGCAGGCCATCCGGTGGATCCGCCGAGGCGAGAAAGTGCTGGAGGGGGTCGAGGGCGAGGATGCCGCGAAGAGGCGGGCCAAGCTCACGGCTTTGTACGCGGCGATGCGGGCGGCCCAGGGGCGCATGTCCGAAGCGGTGGAGTGGTGCCGGCGGGCCATCGAGCAGGCCGAGGCCGCGGGGGAGATGGACGCGCTTGGGCGCGCGTACTACGTGCTGGACTACGCGTGGGCGCACCAGGGCCGGTTCGAGAACGTCGTGAACTCCGACCGGGCGGCGGCCATCTACCTGGAGATCGGCGATCTCAACTCGCTGGCCGAGGTCTACAACAACAGCGGCATGTACGCGTACTACCAGGGGCGGTGGGACGAGGCCATCGACCTGTACGAGAAGGCGACGGAGGCCCGGCTGAAAGCCGGTGACCAGGTCGAGGCCGCCATGTCCACGAACAACGTCGCGGAGGTTTACTCGGATCAGGGCCGGCTGGAAGAAGCCGAGGCCATGTTCAAGGAAGCGCTCCGGGTCTGCCGTTCGGCCGACAACCGGGGCGGCATCGCGTTCGCGCTCGGCAACCTCGGTCGGGTCGAGTCCCGATCGGGGCGGGGCGAGGAGGCCCTGCGCCTGTTCGAGCAAGCGCGGTCCCTGTTCCAGGAACAGGGCGACGAGATGATGGTCCTCGAGACCGATGCTCGGATCGCCGAGTGTCAGGCGTTCGGCGGCGATGGGCGGGTAGCGTTGGCCCGCGCGGAGGAAACGCTCCAGCGCGCGGAGAGGTCGGATGTGGCTGTGCAAGCGCCGCTGCTGCATCGGATCCGGGGGTGGGGACTGATGCAGTTGGGAGATCTGCCGGCGGCCCGGAAGGCGCTGGAGCAGAGCCTGCAGGCGGCCCGGGAGATGGACGCCGCGTACGAGGTGGGCGTGACGCTCACGTCGCTGGCCCGCCTCGATCGCCTCGAGGGCAGGACGCAGGAACCCGAGCTGTGGGCGGAAACCAGGAGGATCTACGAGCGGTTGGGCGTTCTCTCCGTCCCGTTCGCCCCGCTCCCCGCCGCCGAAGAGGACTGAGAACGCGAAGGAGCCCCGCCGCCGGAGATCTCCGGCAGCGGGGGGCCCCCCTCGAGGTGCTCCGGCTAGCCGGACAACCCCCCTCTCGGGTCACCTCGGAAGACCACGACCACTTGGAGGTCGCGGATCCCGTTGATTCCGTTCGGGGCGATGAACCGGTTGAGCTCGATGAGGCTCTTGACGCAGGCCTGCTTACCCGCGGGGATCACGCCGTCGAGGCACCACGTCGCGATGCGCGATGTCCCGATCATCACGGCGGAACCGTCAGCCTGCCTGAACCAAACCTCGTATTCGTACAAGAACGGCAGGTTGCACGGCTTGAAGAGGCACGGATGCCCGAACACGTCAGTGGTAATCGTGCGATCGTACAGCGCGAACCACTTGAGGGTCGGGCCAGTGCCGGCACTTCCGGCCGGGTTCGCGAAGAAGATCTGATTACCTATGCAAGTATCCGCCGGGCCGCAATCACCGGAAGCACCGGAAACAGCGGGGTCCTCCCGCGCCGCCAGGATGGCGCCCGTCTTGTTCGAGCTGGCCGGGAACTGGTAGCAGCTCACGATGGGGTCGACCGTCGTGGCTCCCGGGCTATTCGGTGGGGGCCCCGGGCACTTGGTGCCGCCACCGGTGTTAAGGGTGGTGGGCGTGTCCGCCTTGACGGTCTCGACCACGCAGTTCCCGCAGGGCGTCGCCGAGATGGCGTTCGAGAGGTCGCTGTCGCCGGCGTTGTTCCTGGCCTGGATGGTGATCGAGAAGGGTATGCCGTTGTTACCGACGTTGAGTACCTTGCTGAACCGGTCGGGGTTCGTCGTCGTCGGTGTGTCTCCCGTAAACACGAACATCTGCACCGGACCGCTCGATGGGGTGGCGGTGATGTCGTACTGGATCACGGGGTCGCCACCCGTCGGGTTCGCGCCGCGCTTCCACACGACGCCTAGGGTGCCGTTGCCGGCATCGGCCGATAGCAGCACGGGCGCGTCGGGGACGGTGAAGACCGAGAAGTTCACGATCTTACTGTTGTTGCTCATATCGGGGTCTGCCGTCGTCGCGGTCGCCTGGGCGGTGTTGCTGGTCGACACGGGGCCGCCCCGCAGCCCGCTGTTGACAGCCGCCTTGATCGTGACGTTGGCGCTATTGCCGTTCTGGATCGTGCCGAGCGGACAGCTAACGGGGGCGGTGCCGGTACATGGTCCACCCTGGCTCGGTGTTGCCGACACCAGTGTCACCTCGGAGGGCAGCGTGTCCTTGAGGTTGACCGACTGAGCATCCGCGGGCCCGGAGTTGTTCACCGTGATGCCGAACGTCACCGTGTGCCGGTTGCCGGGGCTGAGCGGATCGAACGAGGTCGCGTTGTTCACGGTCGCCGTCTTCGTCACCGCCAGGTCGGCCTGACCGACGCACGGCACCTCGTAAGCAGTCAGGTTATTCGAGCCGAATGTGGCCTCGTTGCCCCAGATGGCGCATTTCGGAGCGAACGTGACGTTGTCGAACGCCAGATCCTCCAGTTGGAGGCTCTCATTGAACGACGTCCCGGTGGGGGCGCCCATGACATCTGTCTGGACGAGGCTCGGTGGCGTGTGGGGATACGAGTGCCACAGGTTGACCCCGTCGAATGCCACACCACTCGTTCCATAGCCACCCATCGCTGCCGGCTGGAATTCCTTGAGGATGTGGCAGTTCGTATCCACCTGGACGACCCAGTTGTTGGCGAAGGCCTCGCTGCTGACCCAGAGCGTGCCATTCTCGTAGTCGAGCCCGTCTGGGTAGTCGCCGATGTTGGGGCTGGAGGTGACCGCTGGATCGGCTGAGTTCTGCGTCTGGATGTTGCACGACGAAAGTGTGTGGCCGTCCGTCGGATCGACGCGGTAGAGGGTGAAGCTGTTCCCAGAGTAGTCCATCGTCCACAGAGCTGAGCCATCCCAAGCGAGCGGCCCACCGTACGCGGCCGTGCCCGGCGGAGCCGACGGGATCGTCGCGACGGCTGCACCCGCCGTCGTGACCTTGTAGATGCGGTTGACCCCCACCACCGTGTAGTAGAGATCGGTCCCGTCGAACGCCATCCCTCGACCGTTCCCGATGTTCGGAGGCACGAACGTCGCCAGTTGGGCGCCGGTCGCGGCGGTCGCTGGCGCTGCGGGCAACAGCGTGAGGAAGCCAGCGACCACGAGGAACCCAGTCGCGAGGCTGGTCGAAACACGGCGGACGCGCGAAGCGAAGCGTGCTCGAAGCATGGGGCCGTTCTCCCTATTCTTAAGGGGCAGTCGTCGAGGCCAAAGCATGTCGTCCAGATGGGGGATCTGTCAATTCGGCATGCAGCACGGGAGCTGGTATCGGACCTAGGTCGAAAGTCCTAAATCCCAGGAGGTACCGCCCGACCTCGAACGGCGTGACGTATACCTTGAACGCGTCCCACTCCTCACGCTTGTTGCGATCAGGAACTCGTGGACGTGGTCGCCCAGCGCGGCTCGGAGCACCTTCGACGCCTCGGCCGAGGTGATGGCGTCATGGAGATCCTCTGGGAGGGAACGGATTCCGGCAGGCGAGGCCCGCGGCTCCTCCAAGGCTGCTCTGGCTAGCCGGACAAGCCCCCTCTCGGGTCGCCCCTGAAGGCGATCTGGACTTGGACGTCGTTGACTCCCTTCGAGCCGTTCGGCGCCGTGCTCTGATTGAGCTGCCGCAGGAGCACGACACACGCGGGCTGACCGTCCGGGACTACGCCCGTCGGACACCAGGTCGACTGATCGGACGACCCGATCTGTATGCCGACTTCATCGTTGGGCAACTTGAAGAACGCCTCGTACACATATTGGTTGGAGGGGCAGGGCGGATTGAGGCACGGCTTCCCGAAGATGTCGGTCGTGATCGTCCGATCGTAGAAGGCGTTCCAGATGATGGTCGGGCAGGTCGAGTTGGCGTTGAAGTCGGTGCATTCGCCCGCCGGATTCGCGTAGAAGACCTGTCCGCCGATGCACGTGTCGGTGAGCCCACAGTCCACCCCGGTCACCGAAGCCTGCTCGTTCGCTGCCAGGATGGATCCCGACTTGGTCGTCTGGCCCGAGGGGAACACGTAGCAGCTCACGATCGTGTCGGTCGACGTGGCGCCGGGGGCCTTCGGAGGATTGCCGGGACAGTCGGTCCCACCTCCGGTGTTGAGGGTGGTCGCCTGCGTCCCGCTGGCCGTCGCAACCACACATGTCGCGCAGGGCGTCGCCTGCTTGGAGCTCGATGGGTCGCTGTCGCCCACGGCGTTCCTGGCCTGGACGGTGATGGTGTACGGCGTTCCGTTAGTCAGGCCGGTCAGCAGGTAACTGAACTGGGTCCCGGCGTTCGGAGTGTTGCCCGAGAAGAACGCCGTGATGGGACCGGGCACGGCGGTGATGTCGTAGCCGGTGATCGGGCTGCCGCCATCGGCAGCTCCCTGCCCATCGTCCCCTCGCGCCCACATCAACCCGACCTTCCCGTCTCCGGGCTCGGCGACGTTCAGGACCGGTGCGTCGGGCACAGTGAGTATCTGGGTCGACTCCGGGCTCGCGATGTTGTTGTTGGAATATGGATCGTCTGTCGTCGCCGATACGGAGGCGCTGTTCGAGATCGTGATCGGCCCGTTTCGCAGGCTGTCCGTTGCGTGAGCCACGATCTTCAGCGTCGCCGTCCCGAGGTAGGAGAGCGTTCCAATGGATACGGGGGAGCCGAATGTGGCGCTAGGTATACAGTTGCCGCTCCCGGTGAACGTGCAAGCGATGGCGCCGGTGAGCTCTGTCGGCAGTGTGTCGGTGATCATGACTCCGTCTGAGCTGCCTGGTCCGTTGTTCGTGACGGTGATCGTGTAGGTCACCGTGTTCTGGGACGCGACGGCGTTCGCGAATATCGTCCCGGGGGAGCCGGACTTCGCGAGGGCTAGGTCTGCGGGGCACGGCTGAAAGCACAGCACGACGTCGATCGTCGGGTCGCTGCCCGTGTTCGTGAAGGTGGATGTGCCCGTCAGGTCGGTCGAGGGCTTGGCCACCGTGGTGACCGTCCGGCTGCCGGCGGTGCCGGGGGCCGTCGCACAGAACTGGACCACGAGGCTATCGCCGGGCTTCAGTTTGTTCCCGGCGGAGTTGCTCCGAGCCGCGATGTTCCCCGACTCGATCGATGCCGCCCACGTGCGATTGCCGGTGGCGACGGCGGTGGGCGCGCACCCCCCGGCATCCGTCGGGCCCGCCACCGTGAACCCCGACGAAGCTACATTCACTTGGACGGATCCGAGATCCTGGCCGCTGTTGGTTTCGTTCACGAACGTGAACGTGAACGTATTGGTGCTGTTGATGAGCACGGGGGTTGGGGTAGCCGTCACGTGGTAGAGGCGGCTCGACGGCGGGGCCGCTTCTGCCACCGAGACAACCGAGGCGGTCAGGAGCATGAGGGTGAGTACGGGCGCAATCCGCCCGATCCGGCTCCGCAGCCAGCGAGCCGATGAGTTCCGGCGCGACGAAATCATGGGGGCGCTCTCCTTTGCTGTTGGGGGCAATCGCCGAAGAGCAAGCTTCTCCCCCGGATGGGGGATGTGTCAATTTGGCATGCAGCGCAGGAGCTGGTATCGGACCTAGGTCGAAAGTCCCAAATCTGGTTCGAACCAGGACGCTACAGGATCGGGAGGTACCGCTCCACCTCGAACGGCGTGACGTAGGTCTTGAACGCGTCCCACTCCTCCCGCTTGTTGCGGATCAGGAACTCGTGGACGTGCTCGCCGAGCGCGGCCCGGAGCACCTTCGACTCTTCGGCCGAGGTGATGGCGTCGTGGAGATCCTCTGGGAGGGAACGGATCCCAGCGGCCCGCCGCTCCTCCTCGCTCATCTCGTAGATGTTGTTCGACGCCTCCGGCCCGAGCTCGTACTCGCCCTCGATCCCGGCCAGGCCCGCGGCGAGCATCGCCGCGAACGCCAGGTACGGGTTGCAGGCCGGGTCCGGGGAGCGGTACTCGATCCGGGTGGCCTGTTCCTTTCCCGGCTTGTACATCGGAACCCGGATCAGCGCGGAACGGTTCCGCCGGGCCCAGCACACATACACCGGAGCCTCGTACCCGGGCACCAGACGCTTGTACGAGTTCACCCACTGGTTGGTGACCAGCGTGATCTCGGGCGCGTGGGCAAGGATGCCGGCGATGTAGTGCTTGGCCGTCTTGGACAGGTGGTATCCGTCCCCGGCGTCGAAGAACGCGTTGCGGTCGCCTGAGAACAGCGACTGGTGCGTGTGCATGCCGCTGCCGTTCACGCCCATCACCGGCTTGGGCATGAACGTCGCGTAGATCCCGAACTCCTGCGCGACCTCCTTCACGGTGAGGCGGTAGGTCATGACGTTGTCGGCCATCGTCAGCGCGTCGGTGTACCGCAGGTCGATCTCGTGCTGGGAGGGGGCCACCTCGTGGTGGACGTACTCGACCGGGATGCCCATGGCTTCCAGATACTCGACCGTGCGCTTCCGCCAGTCGGTGGCCACGTCGAGCGGGGTCTCGTCGAAGTACCCCCCCCGATCCAGGAACGAGGGATCCTCGGCGCCCTTGAAGTAGAAGTACTCGAGCTCCGGCCCGACGTAGAACGTGAACCCGAGGTCGGCGGCCCGCTTCAGCTGCCGCTTGAGCACGGCCCGGGGATCACCGTCGAACTCGGTCCCGTCGGGGTTCACGATGTCGCAGAACATCCGGGCCACCTGGGCCTCGGCCTTCCACGGGATCAGCTGGAACGTCGAGGGGTCGGGGATGGCAACCATGTCGGATTCCTGGATCCGGGAGAACCCGTCGATCGAGGAGCCGTCGAACCCCATGCCCTCCGCGAACGCTCCCTCCAGCTCCTGCGACGTGATGGTGAACGCCTTCAGGAACCCCAGGACGTCGGTGAACCACAGGCGGACGAACCGGATGCCGCGCTCCTCGATCGTGCGCAGGACGTACTCGGCTTCGGCGGTGAGGGCCACCAAGGCAGGCTACCGGCGGCGCCGCCGGCGGCGGTTACGTAGGCGTAAATTCCGGGTTCGGCCGGCGGCACCGCCGGGGGTAGGCTCGGCAGGTGGACGAGGAAAGGAAGGCTGCCATGCACGCGCTCGCCGTCGGCGGCTGGATCGTGATCTTCGGCGCCATGTTCGTCTGGCAGGGCATCGGTCTGGCCCGGGTCCAGGGGTGGCCGACGATGTCGGACATGCTGCGGGCTTTCACGGGGCCGATCGCGGGCCGGTGGCTCATGTTCGGCATGTGGCTGTGGCTGGGATGGCACTTGTTCATCCGGGGGTGGGCGTTCTTCATGCAGAGGCGCCTGTGAACCTGCTCCGCGATGCCGTCGTCCCGGTCGCCGCGGCGTACGGGTTGATCGGGTTCGCCGTGGTGTACGGGTCTCGGCACCCCGTTCCCCGGCCGGGTTCCTCGGGCCCGCTCACTCGGGCGGCGCTGCCGTCGCTGCTTCGATGCATCGCCGTCACCGCGGCCGGCGGGTACGCGGCCCTGATGGCCGTGGTGTTCGTATTCCACTTCCTGATCGTGGGCGAGCGAGACGCCCTGGCGAGCGCGGCGTGGGGCGCCGCGTTCCTCGTCGCGGTGGCCACGCCGGCCTTCGTGTTGTTGTCCTGGCTGGACGGGCGCCGATCGCGATGAGGGAGTTGCCGTGCTGACGCCCGAAGCTTTGGGCCGATCCCTGGCCGAGGCGCCCGATCCGGAGTTGGCGCGGGTTGCGCTGTCGCGGGTGGGAGAGGACCCGGCCGCCCGCGACGTCCTGGCCGAGCCGGAGGTCCTGCCGGCCGCCGTTCAGCTGCTGGGCTTCTCCACCGCGGCGGCCGACTTCCTGGTGGCGCATCCGGAGGAGACGGCGGCGCTCCGCGACGTTCACGCACGGACCCGCCAAGAGCTCGACGCGGAACTCGAGTTTGACGTGAACCGGCTGGGGCTAGGTGACGGGCTGCGGCGGTTCCGGCGCCGGGCCATGCTCCGCATCGCCGCACGTGATCTCCAGGGCGCATTGCTGGAGGATGTGGTCGCGGAGATCTCCGCGGTGGCCGAGGCGTGCCTGTTCGTCGCCTGCCGGCACGAGGCCCCGGAGGGCTTCGCCGTCATCGGCCTCGGAAAGCTCGGCGGCGAGGAGCTCAACTACGCCAGCGACGTCGACCTGATCTTCGTGCACGAGGGAGCAGGCGGCGCACGACAGGAACGGGCGGAGCGCGCGGTCGCCCGACTGATCAAGTTGCTGAGCGCACCAACCGAGGAGGGGCTGGCGCTGCGGGTGGACCCGGCGCTCCGGCCGGGCGGGCGGAGCGGGGCGCTATCCAGATCCCTCGAGGCCACCCTCGAGTACTACGGGACCCAGTCCGCCACCTGGGAACGGCAGGCCTTGATCAAGGCCCGCCCCGTGGCCGGCGATCCCGGTCTCGGCACCGCGTTCATCGAGGGCGTGACCCCGTTCGTGTACCCGGAGGAGCTCGCGCCCCAGGCCATCGACGAGGTCCGGCAGGTCAAGGTTCGCCTGGAGGAGTACGTGCGGGCTCGCGGCAAGGAGGCCATCGAGGTCAAGCGGGGCCGGGGCGGCATCCGCGACGTTGAGTTCTCGGTCCAGCTCCTGCAGATCGTCCACGGCCGTCGCGACGAGCGGCTCCGGGACCCCAACACGCTTCGGGCGCTCGCGACGCTGGCGGCCGAGGGTTACGTGGCCGAGCCGGACGCCGACGCCCTGGCCGACGCCTACCGGTTCCTCCGACGGTTGGAGCATCGCCTGCAGATCGTTCGGGACATCCAGACCCACGAACTGCCCGGCGACCGTCGGGCACGAACGACGCTGGCCCGCTCGCTCGGTCTGGACGGCCCCGACGCGCTGCGGGCCGAGTACCAACGCCAGACAGGGCTGGTCCGCGGCCTGCACGAGCGGCTGTTCTACCGGCCGTTGCTGGAGGCGTTCGCCGGGCCCAAGGCCCCCCGTCCCGGCGTGGATCGGCAGGCCACCCAGGAGCTCCTGGTGGGCCTGGGGTTCCGGCAGCCGGCGGTGGCCTACGAGGTGCTCCACGGCCTGGTCGAACCCTCGACCCGACTGGGGAAGGTGCTCGGCCACGTGGTACCGGTGATGATCCCCCCGCTGGCCTTGGCCGCGA
>JAHEXX010000090.1 GCA_023251895.1 bacterium | reverse complement strand
CCTACTCGCGCTCCACCGAGGGCTTCCAGCTCTCGACGTTCTTTCGGAGAGCGTCCGCGATGCTCTGCGGGTCGAAGTCTTCGAAGTTCAATGCCATGGGGTCACGTGCTCCCGAGTAGGGCCCTCGCGTGTTGGAGGCGGCCGGCCACCGTCCCGTCGAAGACCTCGTCCCGCATCCGGGTGATGAGGCCGCCGATCACCGTCGGGTCGATCACGACCTTCACCTCGACGTCGCGGCCGGTCGCCGTCGACAGCGCCTTCTGAAGGGCGGCCCTGCGCCTGTCGCTCAGCGGCACCGCCGAACGGACCTCGGCCAAGACGTGCCTGCGGCGGTCGGCGGCCACGTCGGCCAGCCCTTGGATGATCTTGGCCAGGTCCCGGGCCCGGCCCTGCTCCAGCAGGAACCCCAGGACGTTGACGGTGTGGGGGTTGGCCTTCTTCCCGATCAGGTCCCGGATCACGGACCTCTTGTTTTCGACGGGGAGCCCCGGGGCGGTCATCGCCTCGCGGAGCTCGGGCCTTCCCTCCAGCGCCTTGGCGAACGCGAACAGCTCGTCCTCCACCGCCGGCAGGTCCCCCTCGGCCTCGGCGATCGCGAACAGCGCCTCAGCGTAGCCCCGGATTACCGCGTCCTTACCCGCCACCGCTTCCCTTCCCGTCGCCCTCGGCAACCTGCGCGATGTACTCGTCGATCAGCTTCGCATGGGCCTTCTCGTCGAGGGATGCACCGACCACCCGCCCTGCGAGGTCGACCGCGATCGCGCCGACCCGGGCCTTCAGCTCCTGGAGGGCCCGGTCGCGCTCGGCCCTGATCTCCTCTTGGGCCCGGGCCACCGTAGCCTGGGCCTCCCGTTCCGCCTTGGCCTGGAGGTCCTTTCGGAGCTGGTCGGCCGTCCGGCGGCCCTCCTCGATGATGCGGTTGGCCTCGTCCCGTGCCCCGGCCAGCTGGGCCCGGTAGTCGGCCAGCTCGGACTGGGCCTCCCTGCGGGCGTGCTCGGCCTTCTCCAGATCACCCTGGATCTTCTGACGGCGCTGCTCGAGCAGCTTGTTGATCGCGGGCATCACCCACTTCCACATGAACACGAACAGGATGGTGAACGCGATGGCGCCCACGATGAGCTCGTTCCAATGAGGGTAGAGGTCTTTCTTGTCGTTGACCGCGTCCGCTGCGATGACGGACGACGCGATGTTCACCAACACGGAATCGCCCCCTCAGATGATGAACGAGAACGCGATGCCGAACAGCGCCAGCGCCTCGATCAAACCGATGCCGATGAACATCGTGGCCCGTATCTGGCCCGCGTACTCCGGCTGCCTTGCCATGGCCTCGACCGACTTGCCGATGAGCACGCCGAGGCCGATCCCGGGCCCGATCGCGGCCAGCCCGATGACGAGACCCCTCCCGACGGTCTTGATCGCGTCGAGGTTCCCGGTGACCTCCGCGAACAATCGCAGCATGCAATGCCTCCTTGGCTAGTGTTCCTCGGCCAGCGCGCCACCGATGTACGAGGCGGTGAGGATGGAGAAGATGAATGCCTGAAGGACGGAGACGAAGATCTCGAAACCGACCAGCACGATGGCGATCCCGAACGAGATTGGGGTGAAGACCGCGATCCAGCCACCCTGGAGCAGCGCGATCGTCCCGAGGAAGAAGACCGCCAGCAGGAAGTGGCCGGCGAGGAGATTGGCGGCGAGACGGACGGACAGGGTGATGGGGCGGATCACGATCGTCGTGATGAACTCGATCGGCACGAGCAGGGGGTAGAGCGCCAGGGGAGCGCCCGGCGGGAACAGCACGAACTTCAGGTACCCGACGAACCCATGCTTGTTGATCCCGACCGCGTTGTACGTGACCCATGAGACGACCGCCATGACCATCGGGAAAGCGATCCTGCTGTTCGACGAGAAGTTGATCCCCGGCACCACCTCGAAGATGTTCCAGAAGAGGATCGCGAAGAACAGCGTCGCGAGCAACGGCATGTACCGGTCGGTCTCGGGGCCGAGCATCGGTCCCGCGACGTTTTCCCGGACGAATTGGATCCCCATCTCCGCGAGGATCTGTAGCTTGCCGGGGACGATCCTTGGCCGCCGGAGCGCGAAGAAGAAGAAGCCGATGAACAGGAGGAAGCCGAGCAGGACCAGGAAGGTGATGAAGTTCAGGCAGATCGTCACGCCGCCGATCCGAAGCGAGGGCCCCCAGCACGCCCAGACGAAATCCTTCGTCGTGGGGGCCTCGAAGGCCGCCAGGACTCCGATCACCGCTCTCCCCCCGCGGGCCCGGCCGGGAAGGTCCACAGATCGGCGTAGAACCGCCCCGACAGCAGGCGGAGCTCGAGCACGAGGAGCGCCACTGTCGCCGGTACGAGGGCGGCGACGAACGCCAACGGGGAGAAGAACGCGAGCCGATCGAGCGCAAGCATCACGATCAGGATCGCCCCAAGCCGAACGACGAACCCGCCCATCCCCACCGCGAACAGGACGGTTGGCGAGAGCCTGGCCGCCCACGCCAGCGAAAGACCGTGGGCCGAGAAGTTCGCGGCAACGACGGCGATGCCGATCGCCGCAGACCATCCGGCGTTCCAGCCGCCGATGGTCACCCCGAGCATGAACGCGACGGCGAGCGCGGGCAGGGCCCACGGCAGTAGTCGGCGGACGAGCTCGCGCTCGGGCTCCACCATGCTCACCGCTTCTCCTTCCCGTATCTCAGGTATACGAGATAGATCCCCCCGGCGGCGCCGAGCACGATCCCGATCGCGAGGAAGACGCGAGACGTCCCGACCAGCCGATCTACCAGGTAACCGATCCCGCCCCACACCGCCATGCCGGCGGCGAGCGTGGCTGTGATCGCCCACCCGATGCCCATGCCGCTCCATGCGTCACCCCGCCGCGGTTCGGTCATGAGCGGGCGAAGTATATCCGGTGGCCGCTCGGCCCGTCAAAGGTTCGAAGGCACCGTTTCCGCAGGTAGAAGGCCCTTTTCGGTCGAGCTTGTGAAGCGTTTCACGAACCCCGTGCCGGGTCGATCCTACTCAGGAGACATCGTCCGCAGCGCCGGATGCCTCCGCTAGCGCCGGCCGTACCCTTCGCCGTTGGAGAAGGAGGTTGATCGCCGCGAGCGAGACGCCGAACGTGAAGATCAGCGTACCCATGACGAAGACCTGGGGCGGGACGCCCACCCTGGCCGCCGCGTAGACCCACAACGGGAACGTGCTCACCGGCCCCGCGTTGAAGCTGGTGATCACGAAGTCGTCGATGGACAGGGCGAAGGCGAGCAGCGCGCCGGCGAGGATGCCCGGGAAGATCAGCGGCAGCGTGACCTTCCAGAAGGTGGTCCATGGGTCAGCGCCGAGATCCTGGGCCGCCTCCTCCAGCGACGTGTCGAACCCCGACAGCCTCGCGCGCACCGTCACGGCCACGTACGCGATGTTGAACATCACGTGGGCGATGATGATCGTGAGCACACCACGGGGGAGTCCCAGCGTCACGAAGAAGGACAAGAGCGCCGCACCGAGCACGATCTCCGGGGCGGCGATGTTCATGAACATGATCATGTCCGCGACCTGTCGCCCACGGAACCTATATCTGACAAGCGCCAAGGCCACGAGCGTTCCGATGGCCGTCGCGATAAGCGTGCTGACCGTTGCGATGAACAATGAGTTCTTGAGGGCTTGCGTGAGATTCGGGATGTCGAACAAGCCTCGGTACCAGGCGAGGGTGAAGCCCTGCCACTTGAAGCTGACCTTGAGGCCCCCCGTCTTGTTGAATCCGTAGAGGATCATGACCAGGATCGGCGAGACCAGGTAGACCATCACCGCCCCCGTGTAGGTTGGGAGGATGAACCTGGTCCACCTGCGCTGGGGTTTCCGGGGCAGGATGGACGTCGCCACCGCTCCCGCGACCTCCTCGGCACGAACCGCGCTCTCGCTCACACGTACTCCTCAATCTCCCGGGTTCCCAGCACGCGCGCGTAGGCGAGGATGCCGATCACCATCCCCGCCATCAGGACGAACGAGAGAGCTGCCGCCAAGGGGTAGTTGAAGTTGTAGAGGTACTCGGTCTGGATGATGTTGCCGATCATGTGGTTCTCCGTGCCACCGAGGATGGAGGCGTTCACGTAGTCGCCGACCGCGGGAACGAGCGTCAGGAGGACCCCGGCGAAGATGCCCGGCACGGACAGCGGAAGGATCACCCGCAGGAACGTCTCCCGCTTGCTCGCGTACAGGTCACCCGCCGCCGCGACGACGGATCGATCGATCTTCTCCAGGGTGACGTACAGGGGCAACGCCATGAACGGGAGGAAGTTGTAGGCGATGCCGCTCACGACGGCCGTCCCCGTGTTCAGCACGCGGAAGCTGGAAGGCAGGAGGTGCCAACTCTTGAGGGTCCCGAAGAGGATCCCCTCGTCGGACAGGATGAAGCCCCATGCCAGCGTTCGAATCACGAACGACACGAAGAACGGCAGAAGGAGCAGGAGCAGGTACGTCGTCTTGCGCCGCCCTCCGTGGAACGCGATCCAGTACGACATCGGATACGAGATCAGGAGGGTCGCCGCCGACGCGACGCCTCCGTACAGCAGAGACCGAAGGAAGTACTTGTGGTACTCACCGATCGCGTGCGGGTACACGCCGAAGTTCCAGGTCTGTCTGAATCCGGTGTCGATCGAGCCCGTCTGTAACGACAGCGACAACATAGCGAGCATCGGGACCAGGAAGAAGATCCCCAGCCAGAGTCCGCCGGGCGAGATCAGCAGGTACGGAGCCAGGCGCTTGCCCAGCCTCGAACCGTGCCTCGCTACCCCTGGGCGATCGGATTGAAGATGCTGTTCCACTCGTCGGCTTCCGCGTTGTCCTTGAACTTGTAGTACTGCTTGAACCTCGCCTTCATCTCGGGCGTGGGGAAGATCAGGGGGTTGTTCGCGGCGACGGCGTCGTGGAGCTGGTTCATGATGACGTCCCTCGCGGCCGGCACCGGCGTGACGTAGGTGATGAAGTCGGCGATGAGGGCCGCAGCGTAGGGATCGTAGACGTAGTCCATGTACTTGATGGCGTCCAAGGGGTGCTGGGCGTGGATGGGGATCATCATGTTGTCCGTCCACTGCATGCCGCCCTCGTCGGGCACCACCATCTTCAGGTCGGTGTAGCCGCTCTTCTGGGACTGGACGACGTCCCCGGACCAGGCCTGCGAGATCCACAGGTCGCCGTTCTCGAGGTGGTTGATGTAGGGCTGGCCGTAGTAGGAGCGGACGATCCCTGCGTCCTTCTGCTTCTTCAGGAAGTCTGCCGCCTGGTGCCAATCGTCGGGGGTCGAGCCGGCGGGATCCACCCCGATGGCCAGCAGGCCGACCGAGCCCAGCTCCTGCGGGTCATCCATCATGCCCACGTGGCCGGCGAACTTCGGATCGAACAGGTCCTTGACGCTCGTGATCTCCCGCCCGGTCAGCTTCGGGTTGTATCCGATCGCGGTCAGCCCGGTCTGCCAGGCCATCGTGTACTTGTTGCCGGGATCCCAGGGCGGGTTCTTGATCGCGCTGTCGGCGTTCGCGTTGAAGTTGGGCGTCAGGCTGTGGTCTAGCGGGATCGCCCACTTGAAGCTGTGGATCACCAGGTCCAGCACCGGGCTGTTGGTCGTGAGCACCATGGCGTCGTACCCGGTGTCCTGGCCGGCCTGCAGGGTGGGCCGGATGATCGAGAGGAACTCGTAGTTGTCGTTGATCACCTCCTGGTATTTCACCGAGATGCCGGTCTGCTGGGTGAACCGGTCGATGGAGGGATGTCTACCCTTCTTCACGTCGATGTAGTACCCCCAGTTCGCGAAGTTCAACTCCCCGGCCTGCTTCTGCTTGGCCCACCACGCGGGCGTGCCGACCTCCGATGGCGGCGCAGCCGGCTGGGTCCCGCTGACGCCGCACGCCTCGAGGAACGCTGCGAGCCCCAGGGCTCCAGCGCCGGTGCCGGCGTACTTGAACAGATCCCGGCGGGAGATCCTCCGCCGGGTCATGCCCCGCAACCACACGGGATCGACCTGCGTTGGATCGTGAGCGTTCATTCCACTTCCTCCTCCTGCGTCAGGGGTGCGGACGGCTTGACGACGAACGTGTGCTCGGGGTGCCACACGAGCCGTACCTTCTCTCCGGGACTCGGCGCCGGCGCGGCACCCAGGTTCTGTACGTAAACGGTGAGCTCCTTCGCGCCGGGCCCCTCCACCTTGTACTGGTGGCTGACACCGATGTAGGTCGCCATCCGCATCAACCCGGTCACGTGGTTGAAGCCGGGCGCGGGGTCCCCCCGGTCTGCCTCGATCGTGATCTTCTCGGGCCGGACCCCAACCTTCACCTGCGTGTCGTAGAGATCGTGGGGAACCCGGTCTGTGGGGACTGTGACCGACGAGCCGGCGGCCAGCTGCACGGCGGTGTTCCCGTCCGTCTGCCGCCCCAGCTCCCCGTCCAGCAGATTGGAGGCGCCCAGGAAGCTGGCCACGAACTCCGTGGCCGGCGTCTCGTAGACATCCTCGGGCGGACCGATCTGCTCGATCTTGCCGTAACGCATGACCGCGAGGCGATCGGACATCGTCATGGCCTCTTCCTGATCGTGGGTCACGTAGATGAACGTGATGCCCACCTCCTGCTGGATGCGCTTGAGCTCCAGCTGCATCTGTTTGCGGAGCTTGAGGTCGAGGGCCCCAAGGGGTTCATCGAGCAGCAGGACCTTCGGATGGTTCACCAGCGCACGGGCCAGCGCCACGCGCTGCTGTTGGCCGCCGGACATCTGGCTCGGCTTGCGCTTCCCGAAGCCGGTCATCTCGACCAGGTGGAGGGCTTCGTTGACGCGCGCGGTGATCTCGTCCTTGGGCACCTTCTTCCGGCGCAGGCCGAAGGCCACATTCTCGAAGACGTCGAGGTGTGGGAACAGCGCGTAGGACTGGAACACTGTGTTGACGTCGCGCTTGTAGGGCGGGAGGTCCGTGACATCCCGGCCCCCCAGGTAGACGGTGCCGATCGAAGGTTCCTCGAACCCCCCGATCATGCGGAGGGTCGTGGTCTTGCCGCACCCCGAGGGCCCCAGCATGCTGAAGAACTCGCCCTCTTCGATGTCGAGCGAAAGGTCGTCGACGGCCACGGTGTCGGCGAACTGCTTGGTGACGCGCTCCAAGCGCACGTCTATGTCGGGCACGACACTCCCCTCGTCGCGTCGGCTGTGGGCCGAACGCCGTTCAGTGGCGCGATCAGCTCCCACGAGGGGCCGGCCACGCGTCGCGCGGGGCGGCCGGTCCCCCACGGTCTTGTACGGAGGGGACAAGGTACCCGGATGGTGCTGGTTTGGGAAGTCCCTCGGCCGAGGTGACCAGTGATCTCGACCCCCGGGCGGCTTGAGGAGGTGGCCCGCCGCCGGTACGCTCTCGGCCCCGACCGTGGAGGAGCCACCCGTGGCAGACCGGGACTTCCGGATCGAGCAGAGCGAACTTCGTTCTGAGGATGAGTTCACGGAGTTCGCCCCCGACGACCTGCAGTACTGGGTGGACGCAGGCACGTTCCACAAGCTGCCCAGCTGTCCCGACGAGGAGAGCCTGCGGTCGGCCGGCGCCGATGTCGCGATCGTGGGGGCCCCGTTCGACGACGGCACCACCGGCCGTCCGGGAGCCCGATTCGGGCCGAGGGCCATCCGACAGGCCCCGTACCACTGGGGCACCCAACAGGCCTGGTCGATCCAGCTCGAGGCTGAGCCGTTCGCCGTGCTCCGATGCGTGGACGCGGGGGATGCGCCGGTCGTCTCGGCCGCTCGCCCGGAGCGGGGGCTGCGGGTGATCCACGAGAAGGTCCGGCGCGTCGCCGGCGCCGGGGCCATCCCCATCGTGCTGGGGGGCGACCACTCGATCACCTATCCGTCCGCCGCGGCCGTGTCGAGGATCCAGCATCCCCGCAAGGTCGGCATCGTCCACTTCGACGCCCACGCCGATGCCGGGAACGAGAACTGGGGTTCCTTGATCTCGCACGGAACCCCGATGCGCCGGCTGATCGAGGAGGGCTGGGTGGCCGGTCGGAACTTCGTCCAGGTGGGCCTGCGGGGGTACTGGCCCGAGAAGGAGGTCTTCGACTGGATGCGGGACCAGGGGATGCGCTGGCACACGATGGTCGAGATCGAGGATCGGGGCTCCGAGGCCGTGATCTCCGACGCCATCGCCGAGGCGCTGGACGGTCCCGACTGCATCTACCTCTCGATCGATATCGACGTGGTCGACCCCGGCATGGCGCCGGGCACCGGGACCCCGGAGTCCGGCGGCATGCTGGCCCGGGAACTGCTCCGCGCGGTCCGGCAGATCGTGGGGCAGGTGGACCTGGTGGGCATGGACGTGGTGGAGGTCTCGCCCCCCTACGACCTCGCCGAGGTGACGGCCATCCTCGCCCACCGCTGCGTGCTGGAGGCCATCTCCGCGCTGGCCGCAAAGCGCTAGGGAGACGCCCGGCGGCGTCCTCCGGCCGCAGCCGGGCCGGACTGGGACAGCTCCTCGGGACGCCCAGCTCCGTTCCCCGGGTGCTCCCTGCCGGTCCGGACCACCAGGCGGGGCAGCGCGGTGGCCAGGAAGATCCCCAGTGCGACCAAGGCGATGGCGCCGATGACCAGGCGCCCGTTGATGAAGGCCACGGCCAGGACGGTCCCCGAGATCAGCGCGCTCCACAGGTACATCAGCAGCACCGCCTGCCGGTGCGTGTGGCCGATGTCGAGGAGCCGGTGGTGGATGTGCTCCTTGTCCGCGTGCGCGATCCCCAGGCCCCGGCGCATCCGCCGGACGATGGCCAGAACCACGTCGAGGAACGGGATGGCCAGCACGAGCAGCGTGATCAGCACGGGGATGGCCAACACCGCCACGTCCCCCCCGCTCGGTGGGTACGGGTTGCGGCCGACCCCGACGATCGTAGCCACGGCCAGCAGCCCGCCCAGCAACTCCGATCCCGAGTCGCCCATGAAGATCCGGGCCGGATGGAAGTTCCAGGGCAGGAATCCGATGCAGACGCCCGCGACGACGGTGGAGAGTAGCGCAGCCGAGGATGTCGCGCCCCCAGGGGCGTTGTACATGTAGACGAAGAAGGCCGCCGCCGCGATGGCCATCATCCCCGCAGCCAGGCCGTCCAACCCGTCGATCAGGTTCACTGCGTTCACGATGGCTACCACCCACACCACGGTGAGCGGCACGCCCAGGCTGGGGTCCAACGACAAGATGCCCTGGCCGGGGATGTAGAGCCACAGGAGTTGGACGCCCGCAAGGATAAGCAGGCCGGCGGCCAGTACCTGGCCGGAGAGCTTGCCGAGCGCCGACACGCCCCGGATGTCGTCGACCACCCCGACCAGGACCAGGACCGACGACGCTAGGAGGGCAGCCCCCAGGTCTGAGCTCCGCCCGAACAGCTCCGAGAACTGCGGCATCAACCTGGCGACCCCGAGCGCGACGAGCACGCCCCCGAACATGGCCAACCCTCCAGCGGTGGGGGTGGCCTCCGGATGGACCTTCCGGTCCGAGGGGCGATCGATGAACCCAGCCCGGAGCGAGAGCTTTCGGACCAGGGGCGTCGCCAGGAACGTCGCCCCGGCGCTGACCCCGAACACGAGGAGGTAGGAGATCACCGGGCCCTAGTCTGCACCAGCGCCGGGGCGACGCCCAGCGCTCCGCCTACGCGTATGCCGGGAACCGGGACACCAGATCCGTCACCCGTTGCCGGGCTCTGGCCTTCACGTCGTCGTCCTGCGGGTGGCGGAGCACTTCGCCGATGATCGACGCGATCTCCTTGCCCTCTGGCTCGTCCATCCCGAGCGTCGCGGGGCCCGGCGTGCCGACCCGGATGCCGGAGGGGTTCAGCGGCGGCATGGGGTCGAACGGGATCCCGTTCTTGTTCAGGGCGATCCCGACTTCGTCGCAGACCACCTCGGCCTCCTTGCCGGTGATGTCGAGGGGTCGAAGATCGGCCAGGACCAAGTGGGAGTCGGTGCCGCCGGAGATGATCCGAAGCCCCTCCTCCGCCAGCCCGTCGCCAAGGGCCCGGGCCATCCGGACCGTCCGGGCCGCGTATTCCTTGAACTCGGGCCGCATGGCCTCCTTCAGCGCGACGGCCTTGGCGGCGATGACGTGCTCCAGCGGACCGCCTTGCATCATCGGGAACACGGCCTTGTCGATGGCCTTCGCGTGTTCCTCTCGGCACGCGATGATGGCCCCCCGGGGCCCGCGGAGCGTCTTGTGTGTCGTGAACGTCACGACGTCGGCGAACTGCACGGGATTCGGGTACACGCCGGCGGCGGACAGCCCGATGAAGTGCGATGCGTCGACCCACAGCATGGCCCCCACCTCGTCGGCGATCCGGCGGAACGCGGCGAAATCGATGGTCCGGGGATAGGCCGTGAACCCGGCCAGGATGACCTTCGGCCGGTGCTGCTTGGCCAGGTCCTCGATGCCGTCCATGTCGACCTGCTCGGTCTCGCGGTCGACCTCGTAGCCCACGAAGTTGAACCACATGCCCGAGACGTTCACCGGAGACCCGTGAGTCAGGTGCCCCCCGTGGGGCAGGACGAGCCCCAGAACCTTGTCGTCGGACCGAGGCTCCAGGAAGGCACCGAACACCGCCATGTTGGCCTGAGCACCGGCGTGGGGCTGCACGTTGGCGTGGTCGGCGCCGAACAGCTCCTTCGCCCGGTCGATGGCGAGTTGCTCGGTCACGTCGACCCACCGGCAGCCCCCGTAGTAGCGGCGGCCCGGGTATCCCTCCGCGTACTTGTTGTTCATCGTGGACGCCAGGGCGGCCAGGACCGCCGGGCTCGCGTAGTTCTCCGATGCGATCAGGCGCAGCGTGGTCCGCTCGCGGTCGAGCTCGCCCGCGATGGCCTGCGCGACCTCGGGGTCGGTCCGCTTCAGCGCCTCCCAGTCGGCCGCGTACTCCCTCATGGTTCCCCTCCCACCCACTCCTCCTCGTCCCGCGTGGCCGCGGGGGCGGGCACCTTCCCGTACAGGCCGTCGACCAGCCGTCCGCACCACTCGTCGAGCTCCCACGCGACGGCGCGGTAGCTTTCCAGCGGCATCCCCAGCGGATCCACGACGTCCTCGTCGTAGGGGTTGCCCTCGAACCCGCCGCGGCGCAGCCGGTCCGCGGCGGCTACTCGCTCGGTCGGCGCCGGCCCGTCGGCGGGCTCGGTGGATGGCATCGCGTCGAGCAACCGGACCAGCTCTTTGAGGGTGAACGCCCGCGGCTCCGCCCCTGCAACGTCGCGAGTCACGGC